>NZ_CP108494.1:6950278-7268057 GCF_041435435.1 Streptomyces sp. NBC_01241
ACACCGGCTCCGCGTAGTCGACCAGGTCCATCTTGTTGACGGCCAGTACGACGTGCGGCACCCGCAGCAGTGCGGCGACCGCGGCATGGCGGCGGGTCTGCTCGACGACGCCGTTGCGGGCGTCGACCAGGACGACGGCCAGCTCGGCCGTCGAGGCGCCCGTCACCATGTTCCGGGTGTACTGCACATGCCCCGGGGTGTCGGCCAGGATGAAACGGCGGCGTGGCGTCGCGAAGTAGCGGTAGGCGACATCGATGGTGATGCCCTGCTCACGTTCGGCCCGCAGCCCGTCGGTCAGCAGCGCCAGATCGGGCGCCTCCTGGCCCCGGCTGCGCGAGGCGCGCTCGACGGCCTCCAGCTGGTCGGTGAGGACCGACTTGGAGTCGTGCAGCAGACGTCCCACGAGGGTGGACTTGCCGTCGTCGACGGACCCCGCGGTGGCGAACCGCAGCAGGGTGGTGGTCGACAACTGCTCTGCGTGCTGGGTGAGTGTGGTCATCTTAGAAGTACCCCTCGCGCTTGCGGTCTTCCATCGCGGCCTCGGACATCTTGTCGTCGGCACGCGTCGCGCCCCGCTCGGTGAGCCGGGAGGCGGCGATCTCGTCGATCACGGCGTCCAGCGTCGTCGCGTCCGAGTCGACGGCGCCGGTGCACGACATGTCACCGACCGTGCGGTAGCGGACCTGCCGGGTCTCGACCCGCTCGTCCTCCTTGGGGCCGCCCCAGTCGCCCGCGGTCAGCCACATGCCGGAGCGGTTGAAGACCTCGCGCTCATGGGCGAAGTAGATCTCCGGGAGCTCGATGCCCTCGCGGTCGATGTACTGCCAGACGTCCAGCTCGGTCCAGTTGGAGATCGGGAAGACCCGGACGTGCTCACCGGGGGCGTGCCGGCCGTTGTAGAGCTGCCACAGCTCGGGGCGCTGGCGGCGCGGGTCCCACTGGGAGAACTCGTCGCGCAGCGAGAAGACCCGCTCCTTGGCGCGCGCCTTCTCCTCGTCGCGGCGCCCGCCGCCGAACACGGCGTCGAAGCGGTGCTGCTGGATCGCCTCGGTCAGCGGCACGGTCTGGAGCGGGTTGCGGGTGCCGTCCCGGCGCTCGCGGAGCTTCCCGGCGTCGATGTACTCCTGCACGGAGGCGACGTGGAGCCGCAGCCCGTGCCGGGCCACCGTGCGGTCGCGGTACTCCAGCACCTCGGGGAAGTTGTGCCCGGTGTCGACGTGCAGCAGTGCGAACGGCACCGGCGCGGGCGCGAACGCCTTGAGCGCCAGGTGCAGCATCACGATCGAGTCCTTGCCTCCGGAGAACAGGATCACCGGCCGCTCGAACTCACCCGCCACCTCACGGAAGATGTGCACGGCCTCGGACTCCAGGGAGTCCAGGTGGCTGAGTGCGTACGGATTGCCGGTGCCTTCCGACACAGTCGCGACGGTCGTCACGCTGCACCCCTCTCGCTCAGCAGCGCGTACAGCTCCGCCGCGGACTCCTGCACGGTCTGTCGGTGCGACTCGATCCGCAGATCCGGCGACTCGGGCGCCTCGTACGGGTCGTCGACCCCGGTGAGCCCGCTGATCTCGCCCGCCGCCTGCTTGGCGTAGAGCCCCTTCACATCGCGTACGGAACACACCTCGACCGGGGTCGCGACGTGCACCTCCAGATACGCGGTCCCCTCGGCCTGGTGCCGCGCCCGCACCGCGTCGCGGCTGTCCGCGTACGGGGCGATGACGGGGACCAGCACCTTCACGCCGTTGGCCGCCAGCAGCTCGGCGACGAAGCCGATCCGCTGGACGTTGGTGTGGCGGTCCTCGCGGGAGAAGCCGAGACCCGCGGAGAGGAACTCCCGGATCTCGTCGCCGTCGAGGACCTCCACGCGGTGGCCCTCGCCGCGCAGCCGCCCGGCGAGTTCGTACGCGATGGTGGTCTTGCCCGCGCTCGGCAGACCGGTCAGCCAGATGGTGGCACCCGTCTCCGTCACGCTCATCGAAGTCTCCTGATCAGTCGTCATCAGTCGTGCAGCCCGCACTCGGTCTTGCCCCGGCCGGCCCAGCGTCCGGCGCGTGCGTCCTCGCCCTCCAGCACCCGGCGGGTGCAGGGCGCGCAGCCGACGGAGGCGTATCCGTCCATCAACAGCGGGTTGGTGAGGACGCCGTGCTCCGCGACGTACGCATCGACGTCGTCCTGGGTCCAGCGGGCGATCGGCGAGACCTTGACCTTCTGCCGCTTCTCGTCCCAGCCGACGACCGGGGTGTTCGCCCGGGTCGGGGACTCGTCGCGGCGCAGCCCGGTCGCCCAGGCCGCGTACGAAGTCAGGCCCTCCTCAAGGGGCTTGACCTTCCGCAGCTTGCAGCACAGGTCGGGGTCGCGGTCGTGCAGCTTCGGCCCGTACGCGGCGTCCTGCTCGGCCACGGTCTGCCGCGGGGTGAGCGTGATGACGTGGACGTCCATCACGGCTTCGACCGCGTCGCGGGTCCCGATCGTCTCGGGGAAGTGGTAGCCGGTGTCGAGGAAGACCACGTCGACGCCGGGAAAGGCGCGCGAGGCGAGGTGGGCGACGACCGCGTCCTCCATGGACGAGGTGACGCAGAACCGCTTGCCGAAGGTGTCGGAGGCCCACTTCAGGACTTCCAGCGGGGAGGCACTCTCCAGCTCCCGGCCCGCGCGTTCGGCCAGGCTCTTGAGGTCACCGGTCTGCTGAGTGTCCGTCATATCCCATCCCGTTCAACGTCGTTGCGCTGAAGTCCCCGGGTCAGCAGACCCAGGAACTTGAGCTGGAACGCGCGGTTGCAGGAAGCGCATTCCCAGGCGCCGTGGCCGGTCTCGTGCGGGCGCAGGTCCTCGTCGCCGCAGTAGGGGCAGTGGAACGGTGCGGCGCGCTCGCTCATGACAGCGACTCCGCACTGGCCCGCGCCGCCCACGTCGCGAACCGCTCGCCGTCCTCGCGCTCCTCCTGGAAGCGGCCCAGGACCCGCTCGACGTAGTCGGGCAGCTCGGTCGAAGTGACCTTCAGGCCACGGACCTTGCGGCCGAACCCGGCCTCAAGACCCAGGGCGCCGCCCAGGTGGACCTGGTAGCCCTCGACCTGATTGCCGTCGTCGTCCAGCACGAGCTGGCCCTTGAGGCCGATGTCGGCGGTCTGGATGCGGGCGCACGCGTTGGGGCAGCCGTTGAGGTTGATGGTGAGCGGTTCGTCGAAGTCCGGCAGACGGCGCTCCAGTTCGTCGATGAGCGAGGCGCCGCGCGCCTTCGTCTCGACGATCGCCAGCTTGCAGAACTCGATGCCGGTGCAGGCCATCGTGCCGCGGCGGAACGGTGACGGCCGCACCTGGAAGTCGAGCGCCTCCAGTCCGGCGACCAGGGAGTCCACCTGGTCCGACGCCACGTCGAGGATGAGCATCTTCTGCTCGACGGTGGTACGCAGCCGGTCCGAGCCGTGCGCGGCGGCCAGCTCGGCGATCTTGGCGAGTGTGGAGCCGTCCACGCGGCCGACCCTGGGGGCGAAACCGACGTAGAAACGGCCGTCCTGCTGCTGGTGCACACCCACGTGGTCGCGCCAGCGGCTGCTGGGCTGCCCGGGCGCGGGCCCGTCGATCAGCGGACGCTTCAGGTACTCGTCCTCCAGCACCTGGCGGAACTTGGCGGGGCCCCAGTCGGCCATCAGGAACTTCAGCCGGGCGCGGGTGCGCAGCCGCCGGTACCCGTAGTCGCGGAAGATGCCGACGACTGCGGCCCAGACGTCCGGAACCTCGTCGAGCGGCACCCAGGCGCCGAGACGCTCGGCGAGCCGCGGATTGGTGGAGAGCCCGCCACCGACCCAGACGTCGAAACCCGGACCGTGCTCGGGGTGGACCACACCGACGAACGCGATGTCGTTGATCTCGTGCACCACGTCCTGCACCGGCGAACCCGAGATCGCGGTCTTGAACTTGCGCGGCAGGTTGGAGAATTCCTTGTTGCCGATGTAGCGGTCGTGGATCTCGTCGACGGCGGGTGTGCCGTCGACGATCTCGTCGGCGGCTATCCCCGCCACGGGGGAGCCGATGATCACGCGGGGGCAGTCGCCGCAGGCCTCGGTGGTGGAGAGCCCGACGGCCTCCAGCTTCTCCCAGATCGCCGGGACGTCCTCGATGCGGATCCAGTGCAGCTGGATGTTCTGCCGGTCGGTGATGTCCGCGGTGCCGCGTGCGTACTCCTGCGAGATCTCGCCGATGACCCGCAGCTGCGCGGTGGTCAGCCGGCCGCCGTCGATCCGGACCCGCAGCATGAAGTACTTGTCGTCGAGCTCCTCCGGCTCCAGGACCGCGGTCTTGCCGCCGTCGATGCCGGGCTTTCGCTGGGTGTACAGACCCCACCAACGCATGCGCCCACGAAGGTCGTTGGGGTCGATCGAGTCGAAACCGCGCTTCGCGTAGATCGTCTCAATGCGTGTCCGCACATTGAGACCGTCGTCATCCTTCTTGAACTGCTCATTGCCGTTGAGCGGAGTGTGGTGCCCCACGGCCCACTGGCCTTCGCCACGGTGGCGACCGGCCTTGCGGCGGGGCGTGACGGGCGCAGGCTGTTCCGGGGTAGCGGCCATGACGGTACGTCCTTCGGGACTGCAGGAGGGCGGCTCTGAACTGCACACTCGCGCTGAGGCGCGGCGGTGCGCAGGATGGGCAGAGAAAAAAGGATCGCGGCGGTGCTGGGACTCTCAGCTCGCCGGACAGATGGCGCTGGACACGCGGCCGAGGTCGACGTGGCGTCGACTCACCAAGGCAATTCCAGTTCCAGACATGACGGAAGCGTGTCACGCGAATCTCCGGGCAGTCCACCACGATCCATGATGTGGACGAGAGTGTCCCGTCATGCGAGACGACGTGGTGCCCGTCACCCGGCCCGCGCGGGCCGGGCCGCCCACAATAGCCGTAATCACCCCATTTGTCGTCGGAAGTTGCCGCCCCGTTGCCTGCGTACTACCGCTTCGCCCCCGGCCACGGCCCGGGCGTCGCCACCTCCGGCTCCAGCTCGATCTTCGTGTCGAAGAGCCGGAAGCCCCGCCGCAGATAGTTGTCCATGGCGTGCGGGCCGTCCTTGGAGCACGTGTGCAGCCACACCCGCTTCGTCGGCGTCCGCTCTGGCTGGCGCTCCGCCAGGTCCCAGGCACGGGCGACCCCGTACGAGAGCAGATGGCCGCCGATCCGGCGCCCCCGGAAGGCGGGTATCAGTCCGAAGTACATGACCTCGACCACGCCGTCGTCCTGCGGATCCAGCTCGATGTATCCGGCCGGCGTCCCGTTCGCGTACGCCACCCAGGTCTCCGCCCCGGGCCGGTCCAGCGCCTCCTGCCACTGCGCGTACGTCATCGTGAGCCGGTCGGTCCACTGGATGTCGCCGCCGACCGCCGTGTACAGGAACCGGCTGAACTCGGGCAGCGGCACTTCGGACCGGACGATCCGTACATCGCCCTCCGGGACGGCGGCGGGGCGCAGATCGTCGGGGGAGGTCTGTTCCAGGGACCAGATGGTCACCTCGGCGGGGGTGTCGGCGGTGCGCGCGGGGTTGCTCATGACTGCCAGGGAATCATGCCGTGCGGCCCGGACCCAAGCCGGTCCCACGGCCCGGACGACGGCACCGGCCACACGCCCGCGAAAGGGAGGCCCTACGGGGCCGTACGCGCCCCGATCACCACCGGAGCCGTCGAACGCGGCAGCTGATCGGCCGGGTGATCCGGGCGGATCACCTCGACCTCGACCCCTTCACCGAAGCGGTACGGGCGGTGCGCCAGGGACTCGCTCCGTAGCGGCATCACCTTGCTCGGCGCCGAAGTCCGACGCCGGTGTTCGATCTCGTCCAGCTCCAGCAGCACGCTCTCGGTGGACTTGGTCCGGATCGACACCGCAGCGCAGCACGCGGTCCCACGAGGCGCTGGTCTCCGCCCGCGGGGCGACCGGGGAACCACAGCGTGGAGGGTGGTGCCGTGTCGGCGCAGCACCACCTTCCGTCGCTGTACGGGCAAGCACCACCGTCCGTCGCTCTACGGGCGGCCCTGGCGTTCGACGGGCCGCGCCCGTTCGACCACCGATGCCAGAGCGAGGCTGTGCGGCAGCGTCCCGAACGCCGTGCCCCAGTCCCCGCCCAGCCGTGACGCGCAGAACGCGTCGGCGACCTCCGGCGGCGCCCAGCGCACCAGCAGCGAACCCTGCAGCACGAGCGCCATCCGCTCGACCAGCCTGCGGGCCCGCGCCTCGATCCCGGTCAGATCCGCGAATTCCGTCAGCATGTCCTTGACCGCCCTGTCCAGCCGGTGATCGGCGCCGCGCGCCCTGCCGATCTCCTGGAGGAACGCGTTCAGCGCCATCGGCTCGCGCTGCAGCGCCCGCAGCACATCCAGCGCCTGTACGTTGCCCGAGCCCTCCCAGATCGAGTTGAGCGGCGCCTCCCTCAGCAGCCGCGGCATCCCGGACTCCTCGACGTAGCCGTTGCCGCCGAGACACTCCAGCGCCTCGCCCACCAGCGGCGCGCACCGCTTCGTCACCCAGTACTTCGCCGTCGGCACCGCGATCCGCAGGAAGGCCCGCTCGCTCTCCGTGTCCGCGTCGTATGCAGCGGCCAGCCGCAGCGCCAGCACCGTCGCCGCCTCCGACTCCAGCGCCAGATCGGCCAGCACATTGCGCATCAGCGGCTTCTCCACCAGCACCCCGCCGAACGCGCTGCGGTAGGTGCAGTGATGGATCGCCTGCGCCACCGCCTGCCGCATCAGCGCCGCCGAACCGACCACACAGTCCAGCCGCGTCGCCGCCACCATCTCGATGATGGTGCGCACCCCGTGCCCCTCGTCGCCGACCCGGCGCGCCCACGTCCCGTCGAACTCGACCTCGCTCGACGCGTTGGACCGGTTGCCCAGCTTGTCCTTCAGCCGCTGGATCGCGAACGCGTTGCGGGTGCCGTCGGGCAGCACCCGCGGCAGCAGAAGACACGTCAGGCCGTCGGGCGCCTGCGCCAGCACCAGGAAGGCGTCGGACATCGGTGCCGAACAGAACCACTTGTGCCCGGTGAGCAGATACTCGCCCGCCGCGGCCAGCGGCTCGGCCCGCGTCGTGTTCGACCGTACGTCGCTGCCGCCCTGCTTCTCCGTCATGCCCATCCCGAAGAGCACGCCGGCTTTCTGCGCGGCGGGCCGCAGCCCCCGCTCGTACACCGTCGAGGTCAGCAGCGGCTCCCACTCGGCGGCCAGCGCCGGATCGGTCCGCAGCGCGGGCACCGCCGCGTGCGTCATCGACAGCGGGCAGCCGTGCCCCGCCTCGGCCTGCGTCCACACCAGGAAGCCTGCCGCCCGCCTCACATGACCGCCGGGCCTGCCCCAGGCGTCGGTGAGACCCGCACCGACCGCATGCCCCAGCAGCCGGTGCCAGGCCGGGTGGAACTCCACCTCGTCGATGCGATTCCCGTACCGGTCGTGGGTGCGCAGCACCGGCGGATTCTCGTTCGCCTGCGCCCCCCACGCCTGTACCTGCGCGGAGCCCGCGGCCCTGCCCAGCTCACCGAGCCCGCCTCGGGCCTCGGCGAACAGCTCGGGTGCCATGTGACGTCGTACCGCCTCGGTGAGCGCGAGGTCGGCGCCGAAGACGTCGTAGCCGGCCAGCGGCGGTACCTGGTTGAACACGGTGTGGGTGGTGGCTGCCATGCCGATACGGTAAGGATGTGCAGGCAGTAAATGAAACACCCGAGCGGCCACCGGGGCGGCTCCACCGGGCCAGGGTCCTCTACCGCAACGTATCCAAGCGGCAGATGGTCTGGCAGTTGCTCAAGGACACCGTCAATTCGTGCATGGAGTACCGCATTCTGGGACTCGCGGCCGAGGCGGCGTTCTTCACGCTGCTGTCCCTGCCCCCGTTGCTGCTCGGCCTGATCGGGCTGCTCGGATACGTCGACGCGTGGACCGACACGACCACGGTCGCCTCCATCGAGCGCAACATCCTCAACGCCTCCCAGACGGTGCTCAGCCAGCGGGGCGTGAACGACTTCGCGAAGCCGCTCCTCGCGGACGTCACCACCGGCGCCCGGCCCGACGTCATCTCCATCGGCTTCGCGATCGCGCTCTGGTCAGGCTCCCGCGCGGTCAACGTCTTCATCGACACGATCACGGTGATGTACGGCCTCGACGGCCAGCGCGGCATCGTCAAGACGCGGCTGCTCTCCTTCCTGCTGTACGTGATCGCGCTGCTGCTCGGCGCCGTGGTGCTGCCGCTGCTCGTGGTCGGTCCGGACCGGGTCGTGGAGTTCATCCCGTGGGGCACCGAGCTCATAAGCATTCTGTACTGGCCGCTGGTGATCCTGCTGTCGATCGCGTTCCTGACGACGCTCTACCACGTGTCCGTACCGGTCCGTTCGCCGTGGATAGAGGACGTTCCCGGTGCGCTGGTGGCGCTCGCGATGTGGGTGTTCGGCAGCTTCCTGCTGCGGATCTACCTGACCAGTACGGTCGAGGGGCCGACGATCTACGGCTCGTTGGCGGCCCCGATCGCCGTCCTGCTGTGGATCGGCGTCTCCGCGTTCGCGGTGCTCGTGGGCGCGGCGGTCAATGCCGCCATCGACCGGGTGTGGCCCTCGCTGGCGACGGCCGCGGCGCGTGCGGCGAATGAGCGGGTACGGGCGGCCCAGGCCGCGGAGCTCGTCGCGCGGGCGCAGGCGGAGAGCCGGGAGAGGGCCGCGAACGGGGACTACGACGATGACGACGACGATGACGAAGACGAGGACGACGATGTCGGCGAGAGCCCGTACATGCCGTCCGAGTTCCCGGAACGGTGGTCGAGGTTCCTGCCGCCGGACGACGTGAAGTCCAGGCTGCAGCCGAGCCGCGACAAGGAGTCGGACAAGCCGGACCCGGACAGGCCGGACAACCCGTCCGAGGGCTGAGAGCGGCCGTCCGCTAACCGGCGGGTGGCACGGGAGGGGCCGCTGCGGGTGGGGTCGTGGGCGGCGGTACGGTGGCGGCCGTCGCGGGAGTCGTCGGAGGTGCCGGCGTCGCCGGTGTCGCGCCGGGGGACCAGGACAGCTTGACCACCAAGTGGCCCTCGACCGCGCTCTTGGCGATCACGGCCCCGGCCTCCGCCGTGATCTTCACGCCGAATTCCAGCTCCACACCGTCCGGTTTGAGAGCGCCGTCCCGGAACACGGCGAGCGCGGACTCCGCGGCCGAACGGATTCCCGTGAGTGCGCTGTCGAACGTACGCCCCGCCCTGGCCAGGGTGTTGTCGTCGCCCAACGCGACCAGTTGCGCACCCGGTGTATGGCGGTCGACCTCGACCGTCACCGTCGCACCGCTGTCGGTGGTGAACTCCATCAGTGCTGTCATGGCCCGCCCCCGGGAAGCTGATTCCGTTCTCCGACGAGATGTTTTCGACGAGAAGCTCTTCGCCGAGAAGTTCTCCGAGGAGAAGTTCTCCGACGAGATGAGGACGAGGTTAGCGTGTGCGGCATGGGCGGCACGTACGAAGAGCGGGCGTCGCGGTTCGACAGCGCGACCGTGTGGACCCTGCGCGTGCCGGAAGGATCGGTCCACGCGGTGCTGCCCGACGGCTGCATGGACCTGCTCTGGATCGACGGACGACTGCTCGTCGCGGGCCCCGACACCCGTGCCGGGACGTCGGCGGCAGGGACCGGCGGGCAGTACGCCGGGATCCGTTTCGCGCCCGGTACGGCCCCCGCGCTCCTCGGCGTACCCGCGCACGAACTGCGCGACCGCCGGGTCGCCCTCGCGGAACTGTGGCCGGGCGCGCGGGTCCGCGTACTCACCGAGCGGATCGCCGAAGCCGCCGATCCCGCCGCCGCACTGGAGGCCATCGCCCTGCGGCGGGCGGCCGGCACCGCACCGCCGGACCCTGTGATGCGGTCCGTCGCCGCGCAGCTCGGTCACGGCCGGTCCGTCGCGGACACCGCGCGGACGGTCGGCCTCGGCGAGCGTCAGCTGCACCGCCGTTCACTCGCGGCCTTCGGCTACGGGCCCAAGACGCTTGCCCGGGTCCTGCGGCTCCAGCGCGCGCTCACCCTCGCCCGGTCCGGAACGCCGTACGCCGAGGCGGCGGTCGAAGCGGGCTGCACCGACCAGGCCCATCTCGCACGGGAGATGCGCGACCTGGCCGGGACCACCCTGACCGCCTACCTGGCGTCCCGGTGACGGTCCGGCCCGGGTCTCAGCCGTTGCCCGCGAACAATGACACCGCACAGCCGTCCGGGTCGAGGACCGTCGCGTAACGCTGCCCCCACACCGCGTCCCACGGCTTCAGATGTCCCCGGTAACCGGCGCCCGTCAGGTCCTCGTACACCGCGTCCACCTCCGCCGGGCTGTCGCAGAGAAAGGCGAGCCCGAGGCGTTCCCCGCCCTGGGGCGCGGTCCATTGCGGGTCGAACGACCGGATGACCTCCTCGGTGTCCCAGAGCAGACGCTGCCCGCCCGGGAGCATCACTTCGACGTGGGGTGCGGATTCCACGCCGGCGGGGATGTCGAGGCCGAGCCGGCGGTAGAAGGCGAGCGATGCGGTCAGATCCGCGGTGATGATGCTGATCGCGTCCATGCGTGGAGTCATGCTCCGACCGTAGGCCGGTCGTCTCTGCGGGTCTTGTAGGAAACGGACATGAGCGGTGATCCGCGAGTCGCCGGGGGCCTCCACGGACCTGTGGGGGACCTGCACGGACCTGCGGGGGGCCATGGCTCCGGCAGGCCCCCGCAGGTCCCGGCCGGCTGCTACGAGAACGCGTTACCGGTCGCGCAGTCGGCGGGCGAGGTCCCCGGGTCCGTCAGCGCGAGGCCGAGTTGGGCGCGTTCGGTGACCCAGCGGCTCGGGCGGTGGCGGGGGTCGCCCGTCGTGCGGTGCAGCGCCCGGTGCAGCTCCAGCATCCGCTCGGCGCCGATCCGGTCGCCCCAGGTCAATGGGCCGACGGGGTAGCCGAGCCCGGCCGTGACGGCCAGGTCGATATCGGCGGGGGAGGCGATCGAGCGCTCCGCGATCCCCGCCGCGACCGACACGATCGAGGCCAGCAGCCGCTGAGCGACCGAGCCCGCGGTGTCCCGTACCACCGTGACCGCGTACGGCTCGTCGCCGTCCGCCGCCCGGGCCAGCACCGCGCGGGCGTCGCGCGCGGCGGCCGGATCCACCGCCGGGGTCACAGCTAGCACCCGGCGCCGGCCGGCCGGCGGCAGCGGGTCGACGCCGAGGGTGCGCCCCGCGGGCAGCCGGTGCGCGGCGACCGCGGCAGCCACCGTGGTGCCCCAGACCGGAACCAGGACCAGGGCCTCGGCGGACGGCTCCGTGCCCGTCTCGACGACGGCGCCCGCAGCGGTCAGCGCCTCGCGCAGCGCCGTCGCGTCCCGGCCCTGCGGCGCGGCGCCGTGGACGAACACCGGGCGGTCGGTGTCACCCGTGACCGGCGGTTCCGGGACCGGGGCGGGCGCCTCGGGGCCGTACGCGAACCAGCCCTGCCCGGTCTTGCGGCCGTGCAGCCCGGCGGCGACCCGGTTCGGAGTGAGGTAGGAGGGGCGGAGCCGGTCCGCGTACCGGAAGCCCTGCCAGATCGAGTCGATCACCGCGGCCGTCACATCCAGACCGGTGAGGTCCATCAGCTCGAACGGGCCCATCCGCAGGCCGAGGACGTCACGGGCGATCCGGTCGATGTCCGCCGGGGCGGCGACCGTCTCCTCCAGCAGGGCGAGGGCCTCGGTCACCAGGCCGCGCCCGGCGTGGTTGACCAGGAAGCCGGGGGTGTCGGCGACCGTGACCGCGCGGTGTCCGCAGCTTTCGACGAGTGCGGTGAGGGCCGGCGGGATCTCCGGGCGGGTGGCCGCGCCCGGCACGATCTCGACGATCTTCATCAGCGGTACCGGGTTGAAGAAGTGCAGCCCGGCCAGGCGCGTCGGATCCTTCAGCGCCGCCGCGATCCGGGTGACCGACAAGGACGAGGTGTTGGTCGCGAAGACGGCCGTCGCGGGCAGCGCCTGCTCCAGCCGGCCGAAGACCTCCGTCTTGGTGCCGAGGTCCTCCCGTACGGCCTCGACGACCAGCTCGACGTCCGGTCCCTGTGCCCACGGGTCGTCCAGCGGGATCAGCCGCTCCAGGGCGGCGGCACGGTCCTCGGCGGACATCCGGCCCTTCTGCACGGCCCGTTCGAGCATGGACCGTACGAAGTCCACGGCGGCCGTCACCGCCTCCGTACGTACGTCGCACAGCTCGACGGTGTGTCCGGCGGTCGCCGCCCACTGGGCGATGCCGCGGCCCATGGCCCCGGCGCCGACGATCCTGATACGCATGGCAGTTGCGGTCCTCTCAGGGTGTGACCAGTGATCGGGGTGTGACATGTGATCGGGTGCGTGGTGATGGTGACATGTGATGCGTCTCAGCGAAGATAGACGCGGTCCGGGTCCACGTCCTCACGCAGCAGCCGCAGTTCGGCCGCGGTCGGCGGCGGTACGGTCCCGAGCTGAACCGCCGCGAGGCCCGGTACGGCCTGGAGATCATGTGCATCGGTGGTGGACAGGGCCTCGCCGCGATCTTCGAGCGCATCGAGGCCTGAGCCGAGGCGCGGTGCGGTGAGACGCGCCCGGGTCGAGGGCGTGGGCCCGTGGGGCGGCCGGGAACGCGGGGCGGGCCGGACGGTGTTCGCCGCCCCGCCCCGCCCCGCGCTCGCGTGGTGTCAGCCGACGGCCGTCGTGGGTGCGGCCTCGCTCCGTTCCGTCGCCGGTGGCACCGCGAGGTGGTCCCGTTCCGCGTCCGGATCGGTCAGCCGGTTCAGCCTGGCCGGTACGTCGAACCCGACCAGCAGCACCACGATCACCGTGCCCGCGAAGGTCAGCACCGCCAATGCCCGGCCCAGGTCCATTCCGGACGCCAGATGCGCTCCGAGGACCGGGGCCACGGCGCCGCCGAGCGCTCCCACGTTGTACGTGAAGCCCAGCGCGGCGCCACGGCTCTCGGTCGGGAAGTGCCCGCCGATGTAGCGGGGCAGCAGCCCGGAGATGCCGAAGCTGGTCGCCTGCAGCAGGAAGAGCAGAACCCCGAGCAGCAGCAGATTGTTGTGCACGGCGAATACCGGGTACACGAAGGCCAACGAGGCCAGCAGCGTCAGTGCGTACGCCTTCTTCGCGCCGATCCGGTCACCGAGGAATCCCGCGGTCCAGCAGCCGGCCATGGTGCCGAAGCCCGCGAAGTACAGGACGTCGGTGACCTGGCCGGTGGTGTAGCCGAGTTCGGTCTTCAGATACGTGGGCAGCAGCGCCTGGATCGGCCACGAGTACAGGAACGCGAAGAACAGCGTCACGATCATCGACAGGTACAGCACCCAGCTCCGCTTCCCGCCGAGCTGCACCGCGAACGCGACGAGCGCGAGTCCGGCGACCACCGAGAGCACCGGAACCATTCCGGCACCGCCCGGCGTGAAGACCAGGAAGAGCGAGACGGTGGCGAGGACGACCAGGACGGTGTTGACGACGGCCCTGCCGCGCGTCACGAACAGCGGCCGGAACGGGTTGGGCTCGGCTCCCTTGTCCGCGACCGTCTTCGTCCACTCCTCGGCCTCCGGCAGCGCGCGCCGCATCCACAGTGCGATGGCGATCGGGATCAGGCCGATGTAGAACATCCACCGCCAGCCGAGCGACGGCACCACCCAGTTGTAGACCTGCGCCGCGAGCACCGAGCCGACCGAGAAACCGGAGATCAGGAAGCCGCTGGCCCGGCTGCGGAGCCTCGCCGGCCAGCTCTCCATGACGTACGTGGCGCTGGCGCTGTACTCACCGGCCATGCCCATGCCGATGGCGAGCCGCGCGGCGAACAGGCTCTGGTAGTTCCAGGCGAATCCGCAGGCGAAGGTGCCGAGCGAGTACAGCAGGATGCTCAGGATCATGGAGAACTTGCGGCCGTACCGGTCGCCGAGGGCGCCGAGTACCGCCCCGCCGAGCCAGCGGGTGATGAACGCACCGGAGATCAGGCTGGCGGCCTGCACCGTGCTCAGGCCGAAGTCGTCACTGATCTCGGTGAGGACGAGCGTGATCAGCACGAAGTCGAAGCCGTCGAGGACATAGCCGATCCAGGCGGCCAGGAACGACTTCCACTGGGTACCGCTCACCTCGCGGTACCAGGGGAGCGTGGGGGGTGTTGTGCTGTGCACGGTGACTCCAGGATGCGGGACGGCACTCGCCTTTGAGTGGCCGGCCCGCGTGGTGGGGAGGGATCAGGGCCGGGTCATGCCTGCGACGAAGCGGGTGGTCAGGGCGGTGGGGGCGGTGATGGCCGTGCCGACGACGACGCTGTGGGCGCCGCGGGCCAGGGCTTCGGCGGCGTCCTCGGGGGTGTTGATACGGCCTTCGGCGACCACGGGGACATCGATCGCGGTGGAGAGCGCGGCGACCAGGTCGAGATCGGGGCCGGTCTGCTTCGGTGTGCCGGGCACGTAGCCGGAGAGGGTGGTGGAGACGAAGTCAGCGCCCTGCCCGGCCGCGGTGACGCCCTCGGCGAGCGTGGAGACATCGGCCATGACCAGGGCGCCCGCCGCGTGGACCGCCATGACCAGCTCGGCGAAGGTGGAGCCGTCGGGGCGCGGCCGGTCGGTGGCGTCCGCGGCGACGACGGCGGCACCGGCCTCGGCGACGGCCAGGGCGTGCCGGACGGTCGGGGTGATGTAGACGCCGACGTCGCCGTCCTTCCACAGACCGATGACCGGCAGATCCACGGCCTCGACGATCGCGGCGACGACCTCCGGCTCGTTGGCGCGGATCGCGGCGCAGCCACCGGCGACGGCCGACCGGGCGAGCCGGACGAGGGTGCCGGTCTCCCGCATCGGGTCGCCGGGAGGTGCCTGACAGGACACGATCAGCTTGCCCTGGAGGGAATCGGCCAGTTCCTGTGCGGTCATCGAGGGGCTCCCAGGTGGTGGAGGGGAAGGGTGGTGGTCAGGGCGGCGGCGCCCAGTACGGCCGCGTCGGCGCCGAACAGCGGTGGCTCGGGTACGAGCCCGCGCAGCGGCGGCATCAGCTCCGCTGCGAAGGCCGCGGCCAGGGCGTCCCCGTACAGCGGGCCGATCCGCGGCACTCCGCCGCCGACGACGACCCGGTCCGGTCCCAGGGCGTTGGCGAGCCCGCCGAGCACATGGCCGGTGGCGGCCGCGCCGGTGGTGATGGCGCGGACGGCGGCCGCGTCGCCCCGCGCGGCACGGGCGGCGACGGTTTCGAGCCGGTCCACGGGGGAGCCGGTCAGCCGCTCGTAGTGGGCGGCGATGCCGGGTCCGGAGGCGATGACCTCCAGATGCCCGGTGGCGCCGCAGGTACAGGGCAGTCCGGCCGCCTCGGGGCTGGGCAGATGGCCGAGGTGCCCGGCGATACCGGCGGCGCCGTGCAGCATCCGCCCGTCGACGGCGATGGCGCCGCCCACCCCCGTACCGATGGCCGCGAACAGCAACGAGCCGTGTCCCGTCGACCCGCGACCGGGCTCCGGGGCGTTCAGCGCCGCCAGTTCCGGTCCGGCCGTGGCCCGTACGTCGTTGTCGCAGGCCACCGGGGACCCGGTACGGTCCGCGAGGCCGGTGCCCAGCGCGGTGCCCGCCCAGTCGCGGATGGCGTCGGTGGCACTGGTGACCATGCCGGTACGGGGATCGACGACCCCGGCGGCGGCGACGCCGATCGCCGTGGCCTGCCGTCCCGGATCGACGGTGCCGACGGCCTCGGCCAGTGCGTCCAGCACGGCCGGCGCGCCGTCCCGGGCCGGGGTGGGCCGGGTGTGCCTGGCCAGGACCGCGCCGTCCGCGCCGAAGAGCGCGGCGGCGATCTTCGTACCGCCGAGATCGAGGCCGATCACGGTGGCGCCGGTGCCGGCGTACAGGGGGGCGGAGTTCATCGGACCGGCGGCAGACCGGCGGCGCGCAGGCGCTGGCCGACCAGGGCGACCGACTCGGCACTCAGCTGGATCTGCGGGAACGCGGTGTCACCGCACTGGATGACGCCGAGCAGCTGGAGCGCCGCCTTGAACGAGCCGAGCGCCGAGGAGCTGCGGCCCATGTCCGCCTCCGGCCCGACGTCGACCATGCCGAACAGTTCGACGAGCCGTTCCTGCTCCTTCGTGGCGAGCGCCCAGTTCCCGTCCCGCGCGGCGTCGTACAGCCGGACGTACCCGGCCGGGTCGACGTTTCCGATGCCCGGTACGACACCGTCGACCCCGGCCAACAGGGCTGCGTCCACCGTGAGTTCGGAGCCCGTGAGTACGCTGAAGTGCGGCGCGGGGCCCTCCTTGCGGCCGTCGCGGCCGCCCAGTTCGACGAGCAGCCGGCGCAGCCCGCCCTCGTCGCCGCTGCTGTCCTTGAGACCGGCCAGGGTGCCGTCCTCGGCGAGTTCGCGGACCAGTGCGGCGGAGAGCTTGCTGTGCACCGCGACCGGGATGTCGTACGCGAACAGCGGCAGGTCGACTGCCGCGCGCAGCCGCCGGAAGTGCTGGGCGATCTCCTTGCCGTGGGTGCGGGTGTAGAACGGCGCGGTCGCGACCAGGGCGTTCGCACCCAGCTCGGCGGCGGACCTGGCGTTCTCGATCACGCGTGCGGTGGTGGTGTCGATGACACCGGCCAGCACCGGCACCCGGCCGTCGGTCACGTTGACCACGGTCTCCAGCGTCGTGGCGCGCTGTTCATCAGTGAGGTACGCGACCTCGCTGGTGGATCCGAGCGCGAACAGTCCGTGCACACCACCGCCGATGAGGTGCTCGACGAGCCGGGCGAGGGACGCGGTGTCGACCTCTCCCTGGTGGTCGAGCGGGGTGCAGACCGGCGGGACGACGCCGTGCAGGGGTGCGGTCAGAGACATGGTGAGGGCTCCAGCTTGGTCGATGCACCGATCCGTGGCCCGAAGCGGCTGCACGGAGCGAGACATGAGACGTAAGATGTCCTATGTCTGGCCTCACCTTAAACAGATGCCCCTGCGACCGGTCAAGGGGCAATCGCACCTCAATCAGGAGGACGTAGTGGCGCGCCCCACCATGGCTCAGGACATAGAGCGTCGGCTCAAGGAACTGATCCTGGAGCGCGGGCTCGGCCCCGGCGACGTGCTGCCCACCGAGGCCGAACTGATGGATCTCTTCGGCGTGGGCCGGGTGTCGGTGCGCGAGGCCCTCAAGGCGCTCCAGGCTGTCAATGTCGTGGAGATCCGCCGCGGCTTCGGCACCTTCGTCGGGTCGCTCTCCCTGTCGCCCTTCGCCGAGGGGCTCGCCTTCCGGGCCGCTGTCCGTCACCGGCAGGGCGAGCCGGGCCTCTTCGAGCTGATGAAGGTGCGGGAGGCGTTGGAGACGGGCCTGGTCGGCGCCGTCACGGCCGGTATCCCCGACGAGGATCTCGACGTGCTGCGCGGCCTCGTGGCGACGATGGAGGCGGAGGCGAGCCGTGACGGCCGGGTGGCGCGCGGCACCGACCGCGCCTTCCACCTCGCGCTCTACGCCTCACTCGACAACCACCTGCTCAGCGAGGTGCTGGACGCCTTCTGGGCGGCCATGGACCGGGTGCGCGAGGACCTCGACGACGGCCATCAGGATCCGGTGACCACCTGTGCCCAGCACCGCGAGATCGTCGCCGCGGTCGCGGCGGCCGACGGCGAACGCGCGGTACGCGCCATGCGTACCCACTTCGACGGCATCCGCACCCGTCTCGAACCGTCACCGGCCCCGGGGCTGTAACCGCCCACGTGACCGTCACCGGCCTCGTGGCCGGGCGGCCGAGGCGCTGAGGGAGGGTGACCGGGGGACTTGCGCCCCGGTCACCTTCCCTCGGCTGTCCCCGTGACTGCGGCGACCGCCATCCGTACCGCCCGTTCCGTCATCACCACGTCGTCGTCGCCCGACTCGATCGCCGTCGTGGCGGCATTGACGATCCCCTGCAGCAGCAGCGCCGTCCGCCGTGGATCCTCCTCGCCCAGCTCGGTGAGCGCGCCGATCAGCGGGGTGAGCAGTTCCCGGTGCGCCCGCACCGCGCTCTCCCGCACCACCGCCGCGTCCCGGACCCCGGCCAGGGCCTGGGCGATCCGGTGCTCCCCGACGCGGACCAGCTCCAGCTGGGACGACACATACGCGGCGATCTTCTCCTCGGGCGTACCGGCCGCCGACATGCGGGACCGGATGGCATCCGTCCAGCGCGGCATCGCGTCCTCGACGACCGCGGCGAGCAGCTCGGGGCGGCCGGGAAAGTACTTGTACACGCTGTTGCGGGCGAGGCCGGTGGCTCTGGCGACCGCCGTGAACGTCACGGCCTCGGCGTCGCCGCCCTCCAGTAGTTCGCGCGCCGCCCGCACCAGGGCCAGCCGCTGCTGGGCATGGTGCTCGGCGACCGTAGCGGCTCTGATCCTGGGCATCCGCACAGTCTAGAAGCCCCCGGCCGCCAGGGCCTGATCCGCCGGACGAGCCCTGGAACCCCCCACTTAGCGACGCCGCGTCGCCATCATCTATCTTAGCGACGCATCGTCCCTAACATCGATCCATCGAAGGGAACCGCTGTGTTCCTCGCTCTGCTGGAGCTGCGCGCCGCCCGAGGGCGTTTTCTGCTCATGGGGTCCGTCGTGGTGCTCGTCGCCGCACTCGTCGGCATCGTCTCCGGCTTCACCACCGGTCTCGGCGACGACACCATCTCCGCCCTGCGCCGCCTCCCGGCCGCGCAGCTGGTCTTCTCCTCGGACGCCCGGTCGGACCAGTTCGCCCGCAGCCTCCTCGACGAAAAGACAGCCGCTGCCTGGCGCAAGGACGCCGGCACCGACACGACCCCGCTGGGCGTCTCCATCACCCGCGGTACGACGAACCGGGGCGCCGAGGTCGATCTCGCCGCCTTCGGAGTCGATCCCGTCGCCTTCCTCAACCCCTCCGTCACCCGGGGCAAGAGCCTCGCGGGCGCGGCGGCCGACAGTGTCGTGATCTCCGCCGAGCTTGCCGACGAGGGCATACGCGTCGGGGACACTCTGGTCATCGACCGGCTCGGCATCTCGCTGCGGGTCATCGGGCAGACCGAGCGCCTGAGCTACGGCCATGTGCCCGCCGCCTACATCCCGTTGAAGACCTGGCAGCGCATCCGCTTCAGCACCCCCGGCGCTCCGGCCTCCGCGACCGCCACCATCCCCGACCAGTTCAGTGCACTGGCCCTGCGCTCGCCGGCCAGGACCTCGGCCGCCACCCTCGACGAGCGGCACTCCACCACCACCCTCACCAAGGAGAAGGCGTACGAGGCGGCGCCCGGCTACACCGGCGAACGCGTCACCATGAACTCGATCCAGGTCTTCCTCTACCTGATCGCCCCTCTGGTCGTCGGCGCCTTCTTCGCTGTCTGGACCGTGCAGCGCCAGCCCGAACTCGCCCTGCTGCGCGCGCTGGGCGCGTCCCGCCGGCGGCTGCTCGCCCACACCGTGCTCCAGGCGGCCCTGGTCGTCGTCCTCGGGACCGTCGCGGGCGCCGTACTCGCCGGGGCGGTCGGGCTGCTGGTCGGTGAACAGGTGCCGTTCAGCCTGCCCGCCACCACCCTCGCCGTCACCATGTGCACCGTCGCGGCCGTCGGTCTCGCGGGCACCGCCCTGACCCTGCGCCGGGTCACCCGAGCCGACCCGCTGACCATGCTGGGAGCCAACCGATGAGCCTGGAACTGACCGGTGTCACCGTCTCGTTCGGCCGCGCCGACACCCGTACCACCGTCTTTGACAGCCTCGACGTCACTTTCGAACCGGGCCGCATGACCGCCCTCGCCGGCCCCTCGGGCTCCGGCAAGTCCACCCTGCTCGCCGTCGCGGGCGCCCTGCTGCGGCCCACCGCCGGGCAGGTCCTCCTCGACGGCGAGGACCTCGCCGGACTCTCCGACGCCCAACGCGCCAAGGTCCGCCGCGAACGCATCGGCTACATGTTCCAGAGCGGCAATCTGCTCTCCGGGCTGCCCGCCGTCGAACAGTTGCTGGCCGCCGCGTACATCAGCGGCGAACGCCCCCGCACACACCGCTCGCGCGCCCAGGACGCCCTGACCGGGGTCGGCCTCGGCCACCGGCTGCGCCACCGTCCCGAACAGCTCTCCGGCGGCGAACGCCAGCGCGTCGCCCTCGCCCGTGCCCTCTTCCTCGCCCCGAAGCTCCTCCTGGTCGACGAACCGACCGCGGCCGTCGACCGCTCACAGGCGGCCGAGCTGGCCGGACTCCTCGCCGAACGCACCCGCCAGAACGAGTGCGTCACCGTCGTGGCCACGCACGACCCGGCCGTGGCGGAGGCCGCCGACCGGGTCGTGGACATGGCGGCACTGACCGCCGCCGCGTCCTCGCCCGCGCTGCCCGGCCGCTGAACCCGCCCGGTGACGGGGCCCGTCACCGCTGCTGGACGCTGCCGTACAAGTAGCTGCTCGCGCCGTTCAGCACGGTACGGCTCCACGCGTCCACGTCGGCAGGCCCCATCGCCGTCCAGTCCGGCGTGTGCTCCACCAGTTCACGCCCCAGCCTGCGGCCCAGCTCGACCAGGCGCACCCCTTCGGGGGTGCGCTCGTCCGCGTACCGCCGAAGCGCCTCGGCCGCGGAGGAGGAATCACGCAGGGTCCGCTCCAGACACCGCGCGTCCTGGAGCGCCTTGACCGCGCCGCTGGCGGTGTGCGGCCTGGTGACGCTCGCCGCGTCGCCCGCCAGCAGGAACGGCGCCCGAGCGGCCCGGGGCACGACGAAGTCGGCGACCGGATGGAGCGCCTGGGCGGCGTGCTCGCCCCGGGCGACGATGTCGGCCCACTCCGCCGGGAAGTGCTCCTCGGCGATGCTCCGCACATCCGAGGGGGAACCCTGGGCCCGCCCGTCCGTCGCCGCCGGGGGAAACCCGTAGATGGCGTAGGCCAGCAGACGCGACCCCGGCGCGGCCCCCGGAATCAGGTAGAAGACACCGTGCCCGTGCGGAAACCCCAGCGTGATCCACGCGGTCTCCAGCAGTTCCAGCGGTTTCGGATGGTCGCGCAGCGCGGTCAGCGCAATCGTGCCCCGCCACACCAGGTATCCGGCGGGAGCCGGCCGTACCCCCGGTGCGATCAACTCGCGGGTGACGGAACGGTGCCCGTCGGCCCCGACGGCGATGTCGTACTCCCGCTCCCCGTCCGCGGTACGGATCAGAGCGCGGCCGGCCGGGGTCCGGCCGACGGAGCCGACGGGCAGCCCCCGGTGGTACACGCTCTCCCCGATGTTCGCCCGCAACGCCCGCCACAACAGCCCCCAGTTGCACGGCGTCACCGGACTCGTCCACCGCGCCAGTTCCCGCGCCGACTTCTGCCCCGGGGCCCGGGCGAGCCAGACACGCGTGGCGACGGGCGTCGTCGGCATGTCCGCGCCCAGATACCCGCCCGCGACCAGCTCCCGATGCAGGTCCGGCGGGATCACGATGCCGAACCCGCGGTCCTGCAACTCGCCGTCGCTGCGTTCGTGGACGGTGACGTCCGCCCCGGCGCGCGCCCCCGCGATCGCCATGGCACAGCCGGCGACACTGCCGCCGACCACCCCGATGCGCAAGCCTGTCACTGTCACCGCGCTACCACCTGTTCTCACGCTCCGGGAGGTGCTGAACGCCCTCATCGTCGCACCCGGTTCGGTGCGGGACGGGGACGCGCGCACCTCCCGGAGGTGCGGGACGGGGAAGCGCGGCACCTCCCGGAGGTCCGGGACGGCTCCGGAGTCACGGCGGCGTCACCGTCACGGAGTCACGGTCACCGTCGTGCTGCCGGAGGCCTGCTTGCCACTGGCCCGGTACGTGGCGGTGAGCTCGGCGCTGCCCGAGGCACCGGCTGCCACAGTGACGGGGACCTTGATGTTGGCGCCCTGGCCCGGGTTGAGCGCCGGAATGGTCACCTGACTCGTCGTCCAGCCGCTGGGCACCGTGAGGTCGATGGTGCCCAGCGCGCGACGCACGTCCATCCGGTTGACCACCCGGACGGTCACCTCCGCGCTCGCACCCGCGGTGAGGGTCGCGGGCGGGGTGATCGTGATGTCCGCGCAGGTGCCGCCGAGCCACTGGAGGTCGAAGGACGAGTAGGTGATGTGCTCGTAGTTGCCGCGCTCGTAGAGCAGCCCGACACGCCCGCCGGGCAGCGGGGTCAGCGTCGAGTAGGCCGCGGCGCCCGGGTCGACCACCTTCCTGATCGGCCAGGTCTTCCCGTTGTCGCAGGACATCTTCACCGTGAGGTTACGCCGTGCCGAGGCGTCCTCGGTGTTGCTGAACAGCAGCCACGACGACTGCGGGTTCGACGCCGGGGCGGCGGGGTTGTAACGGATCACCGACGCGTTGTTCGCCGGGTCGGTGAGCTGGGTGTCCTGGGCGAACGGGGTGTAGTTCACGCCGCCGTCGGTGGAGTACGCGATCGTCCGGTACGGCTTCGAGCGGTTGTTGAGCATGACCCTGCCGTCCGACAGCTCGACGGTCTTGTTCTCGTCCCCGCCGGGACCGACCGGATTGCCCATCTTCCAGGTCTCGCCGTGGTCGTCGCTGTAGGCGCTGGCCGCGTAGTTGGCGCCGTTGATCCGGACGGCGCACTGCTGGATCAGCCGGCCCGCGTACGCCCCGTGGCGCAGCTGGATGCCCTCGCCGGAGGCGGCGAACATGCCCGCCCAGGCAGGGTTCTTGATCTGCTTGGTGATACGGTGATGGGTTCAGGTCAGCCCGTCGTCGTCGGAGTAGCTGTAGTCGGCCTGGAGGATGTTCGGGTCGGTCTCGTCATTGCCGGTGCCCGAGCCGAAGAAGCCCTGGTTCACCCCGGCCGCGTAGAAAAGGAAGATCCGGCCGGTGGTGCGGTCGACGAGCAGGCTCGGGTCGCCGTAGCCCTTGGGGGCGGCGTCCTTGCGGACCACCTGCTGCGGCTGCCACGTCACACCTCCGTCGGTGCTGCGCCGCAACACGATGGAGATGTTGCTCGGCAGGTCGCCGAGGGTGGGGCGGGCGTCGTAGGCCGCGAGGACCGTGCCCCGCGCCGTGGTGGTCAGCGCCGGGATGCGGTAGTGGGGCGACCCCACGCCGTCGACGGTCAGGTCCTGGGAGGTCAGCGCGCCGGGGGCGGGGGCGGCGGCGCCCTGTGCGGTGCCGGTCGCGGCGACCACCAGCGCGGCGGTGCAGAGCAGGGCGAGGGAGACTTTTCGCTTCACGGACGCTCTCTCTTCTCGAAAGGGCTGAATTGTGCCTGAAGGTCTGAAAGGTCTGAAAGGGCCGGAGGTCCGGAGGTCCGGAAGTCCGGACTTTTGGAACGGGGATGACGGGGACGGGCGCCGGGGCTACGGGATGCGCAGGGAGCAGACCCGGCTGGTGGCGTCGAAGATCCTCAGATCCTTGATCATTTTCAGTACGAGGCGGTGATGACCCCGCTCGTTGGGATGGAGCCCGTCGTTGAGCAGGGACAGCGGGGCCTGGCCGCCGTTGCCGCTCAGCCAGTCGTTGTAGTGGTCGACGAAGACGGCGTTCTGCTCCGCCGCGACCTCGCCCATGATCTGCGCGTACCGGGAAAGCCCCACCCGGCCCGGCCACTTCGCCGGATCGACCGGGTTGGGCGACTGGAGTACCGGCACGGGTGAACCGGGCAGTGCGCGCACCGCGCGCACGAGGGAGACGAGATTGGCCCGGTAGACCTCGGGGCCGAGGCCGGATGTCGCGATGTCGTTCGTACCGATCATGATCGAGACGACGTGCGGCGAGAAGGCGGTGACCCGCTCCCCGAACCGGGCGAGGAGTTCGGCGCTGGTGGCGCCGCTCACTCCGGAATCGATCACGAAATCGCGGTTCTTCGGCTTGCCCAGTTCCCAGCGGACGCGTTCCGTCCAGTGCTCGGGGTAGCTGCGCCAGCCGTTGGTGTGCAGGGCGCCGTGGGTGATGCTGTCACCGGTGACGACCCAGGTGGCGGGGGTGTCGCTGTTGAGGATCGTGGAGATCCGGCCCAGATCGGCGAGGTCGGGGCGGGGGCTCTGCTCGACCAGTTCGGCCTCGTCGAGCACCCGGTCCCAGACCGCTGCCCGTTCGATGGTTCCGGTGCAGAACCATTCGCCGCCGGGGTGGTCGCTGTCGAGATTGCGGCCGAGAGTGAGTGCGCTCAGCCCGGAGACACTGCCGAAGAAGGAGTGCTGGGTCGTCTGGAGCACGGTGCGCCCGCCGGCGTGCAGCCGGGTGCCCATACCGTCGACGGTGACGGCGACGGTATGGCGTTGACCGTCGTCGTAGCGTGTCCGGGTCATGACATTTATCAGCACCGCGCCCTTCTCGCGCACGGAGAACTGCAGGGCGCCGCCGCTCAGGTTCAGGGTGATGTTGGAGGAGGGGGCGGTCGGGTCCGAGGCGCTGAGCAGGGTCATCGCCTCGTTGTGACTGGTGGTGCGGAAGGTGACGACGATGGTCCCCGCGGTGAGCGGGGCGAGTGCGCGGACGCGGTTCGACAGGTCGACGTACTGGCTGCCGTCCAGGTCCACGGGGGTGTCGTGGTCCAGGCGGGGGCCGCTCCGTGGAGCGGCGGCGAAGGCGCGGCCGCCGAGCGGGGTGCTCAGGGCTGCCGCGCCGGCGGCAAGAAGCATGGATCGTCTGCGCACGGAAGGTGCCTCCGGTCAGGAATGACCGGCCCGCCCCGATGGCGGGCCGACGAACAGGGAACGCACCCAGGCCAGTTGCTCCCGCTGCTGATACGCCGCGCCGCCCTCGTGCCCGTTGAACTCGTAGACCCGTACGTCCTTGGGGCCCGCGTAGTGGTTGTAGGCGGTGAAGCAGGTGGAGGGCGGGCAGATCTCGTCCATCATCGCGATCGAGAACAGCGCGGGAGCGGTGGCGCGGGTGGCGAACAGTGCGGCATCGAAGTACGAGAGGGTGGTGAACGCCGTCTCGGTGCGGTCGCGGTGGAGTTTCAGATACTCGGCGATCTCGGTGAACGGCGGCCGGCCCGAAATCTCCGCCGCCCGCCGGAAGTTGCAGAGGAACGGCACGTCCGGCATCACCCCGGCCAGTCCCGGCACGAGCCCCGATACGGCCAGGGCGATGCCGCCGCCCTGGCTGACCCCGGTGACGACGATCCGGTCGGGATCGACCTCCGGGTGCTCGCGCATCGCCTCGACGCAGCGCACGGCGTCGGTGAACACCCGTCGGTAGTAGTACGTTTCGGGGCTCTCGATGCCACGGGTGAGGAAACCGGGCACGGTACCGGCCGCACCGGCGTCCGTATCGGCGGTGGAGCCGGTCGCGGCCGACCAGCCCTGACCACGGGTGTCCATGATCAGGTGCGCGTAACCGGCGGACGCCCAGAGAAGGTTCTCGTGGGCGAGGCCGCGCCCGCGTCCGTATCCGAGGAATTCGACGATGCAGCCGAGGGGTCCGGTGGCCCCGGCCGGCAGGTGCAGCCAGCCGCGGACCGGCCGTCCGGCGAAGCCGGGCAACGTCACATCGTAGGTACGGACCTGGGCGAGTCCGGTGTCGACGTGGGCGAACACCGGCTTCCCCGCCGAGCCCCGGCCGTCGGCGGACACCTTGCTCAGGGTGCTGGACCAGAAGGCGTCGAAACCGTCCGGAACGGGCAGTTCGGGCCGGTAGGCGCGGCAGTCCGCGAGTGAGAGGTCCGTCAGCGGCATGGAGGTGCCCTCCTGGGGTGGAACAGGGATGCTGAACGCCGACCATCAAGACAGAAGACGTCAGATGTCCTGGCGGCACACGGACCCTAGGCAGCGCTGCTGTCAGCCGTCAAGGGCCCCACCGGACCGGAATCTGTCCCGGCAGGGCCCGGCTCCGTCCTCCCGGGAGGGTGTGAGGAGGTCGGGCGTGAGGGGTCAGCCCCGGCCACCGTCGCGGGCGCGGGCCTCGGCGATCCGGCGCCTGACCGGGGCGTAGTGCTCGCTCAGCGCCTTCATGAAACCGGCGCTGTCCCCGGCCCGCGCGGCGTCCACGATGTTCTGGTGGGCCGTGATCGTCTCCATCTCGTCGGCGTGCGTGAATCCGTCGAGGTGCGGTGCGACGATCGTGTACACGTCCCAGAAGGCCATCGAGAGCTGGCCGATGAGTTCGTTGCCGAGCGGCGCCACCAGTAGTGCGTGGAACGCCCGGTCCGCCTCCACAAAACCGTGCCCGTCCTGGACGCCGGTCTCGCGCATGGTGGCGACCAGGCCGTCCAGGATGTCGAGCTGGTCCGGGGTGAGCAGCGAGACGATCCGGTCGGCCATCCCGCGCTCGAACAACTCGCGTACGTCGACGAGGTCGGCCATCACCTGGAAGTCGTCGTCGGGGGAGAGCAATCCGCGGAAGGTCAGGCTCTCCACCAGGGCGGACAGGCTCAGCCTGCCCACGTACGTCCCGTGCCCGTGGCGCACCTCGACGATGTCCAGCGCGTTGAGGATCTTGACGGCCTCGCGGACGCTCGAACGGCTGGCCCCCAGCGCCTCGCACAGGGCCGGCTCGGTGGGCAGCGGGTCCCCGGGGCGGAGGCGTTTTTCGAGGATGTAGCGCTTGATGCCCTCGACGACTTCCTGCCGAAGCAACTGCCGGCCGGGCCTCGTACCGGACATATGTGAACTCCCCACCTCTTGACCCCTCTCGATTGTCAAGCTACGTTCCCACGCTATCAAGGCATCAGACATCTGACGTCTGACGCCTGAGGTTCCTCGATCCTCGCGATCCTGCGATCCCCGTCTGTTTCCCGCCCCTTACGTTCCATCTTCGATGTCTCTGGAGGACCCGTGCCCGAGCTGAGATCAGCCGGTGTCGAGCGCCGCACCTTCCTGCGTTACACCAGTGCTGTCGGTGCGGCAGCCGCCATCACGGCGAGCCTTTCCGCCTGCGGTGGACCGTCCTCGACCGCCGACGGCACGGCAGGCAAGGGCGACGGCAACGGCCTCATCGAGGCCGGTCTCTCGTACCCCCTGTCAACCGGTTTCGACCCGATGATCACCTCCGGTGCGACTCCGTACGCCGCCAATATGCACATCTTCGAGGGCCTGGTGGATCTCGATCCGGCAACGCTTGTGGCCCGCCCCGCACTTGCCACCGAGATGCCGAAGAAGATCAACGCAACAACCTACCGGGCCACCCTCCGCAAGGGCGCGACCTTCCACGACGGATCGGCCGTCACCGCCGACGACGTGGTGTTCAGCTTCGAACGCATCCTGGACCCGAAGAACGCCTCGCTGATGGCGCAGTTCGTGCCCTTCATCGACACGGTGAAGGCAGTCGACGCGGGCACGGTCGAGTTCAAGCTGAAGTACCCCTTCGCGCTCTTCCCGTCCCGGATAGCCGTGGCCCGGATCGTCCCGAAGAAGATCGTCGAGCCGGACCCGAAGGCCTTCGACGCCAAGCCGGTGGGCTCCGGACCGTACAAGTTCGTCGAAGCGACCCGCGAGGACAAGATCGTCTTCGAGGCGTACGACAAGTACAACGGCGCGCACCCGGCCAAGGCCAAGAAGATGATCTGGCGCCTGATGTCCGACCAGTCGGCGCGCGTCAGCGCCATGGAGTCGGGCCGTGTCCAGGCCATCGAGGACGTCCCCTACATCGACGTCAAGCGCCTCGCCGGCTCCTCGAAGACCGAGTCCGTCCAGTCCTTCGGCCTGCTCTTCCTGATGTTCAACACCGCCGACAAGCGGTTCGCCGACAAGCGCGTGCGCCAGGCCCTGCACTACGCCCTGGACACCGAGAAGATCATCTCCACCGCGATGGTGGGCAACGCCGCACCGGCCACCGGGTACGTCCCCGCCACGCACCCCGACTACCAGAAGGCCGCCACGGTCTACACCCACGACGTGGCCAAGGCGAAGCAGCTGCTCGCCGAAGCCGGCGCGAAGAACCTCTCCTTCACCGTCCTCACCACCGACACCGGCTGGGTCAAGGACATCGCCCCGCTGCTGAAGGAGAGCTGGGAGGCGGCCGGCGTCAAGGTCACCCTCGACATCGCCCAGTCCCCGGCCCAGTACGCCAAGATCGACAAGGGTGCCTTCGACGTGCTGGTCGCCCCCGGCGACCCGTCCGTCTTCGGCAACGACGCGGACCTCCTGCTGCGCTGGTTCTACTACGGCTTCTGGCCCGAGAGCCGCTACGGCTGGGGCAAGTCCGCCGCGTACAAGAAGGTCAAGCAGACCCTCGACAAGGCCGCCCAGGCCACCGACGAGGCGAAGCGCAAGGAGCTGTGGGGCGAGGTCACCGACCTCGTCGCCGACGAGGCCGCGCTCTACCCGATCCTGCACCGCAAACTGCCCACGGCCTGGAACGACAAGGCACTGCCCGGCTTCAAGCCGCTGCCCACCACGGGCCTGTCCTTCCTGGACGTCAGCCGCGCCTGACCGGCCGCCGGCGCCCGATCGCCCGGTCCGGGACACCTGCTCGATCCAGGTGTCCCGGCCCCAGGGCCTCTCGTTCGGATCAGACCGGGCTCGCGGGGCCTGATCCCAACGAAAGACCCCAGACCGTCCAACCACAAGGAACCCGACGATGGTTGCTTTTCTCCGGCTCGCGCTGCGCCGCGTCGCGATGATGCCGGTGATGATCCTCGGTATCGCGCTGCTCGTCTTCGTGGTGCTGCAGTTCTCGCCGGTCGACCCGGCCTTCAACGCGCTCGGGGAGAGCGCCACACCCGAGGCCCGTGCGGCCTTCGCCGAGGCCAACGGCCTCAACGACCCGCTCCCGGTCCGGTACTTCCACTTCCTGGGCCAGCTGCTCCACTTCGACCTCGGGATGACCGTCCCGCCGAGCCAGCCCGTACTGGACCGGATCACGGCGGCCTTTCCGCTCACCCTTCAGCTGACCCTCCTCGGGCTGATCCTCGCGGTGATCCTGGCCGTCCTGTTCGGTGTGGTCGGCGCGATGTACCGGGACCGCTGGCCCGACCAGCTGTTCCGGGTCCTGTCCATGGCCGGGGTCGCCATCCCGTCCTTCTGGCTCGGCGTGCTGCTCATCCAGCAGTTCGCGCTGAACACCCGGATCTTCCCGACCGGGGGCTACACCAACCCGGCCGACTCCTTCAGCGGCTGGCTCACCACCATGGCACTGCCCGCCATCTCGCTGGCGCTCCCGGTCTCGGCCTCCCTCGCCCGTCTCGTACGGACCTCGATGGTCGCCGAACTCGACCGCGACTACGTCCGCACCGCCCGCGGCAACGGCCTCCCGCCGCTGCTGGTGATCCGCTCGGTGCTGCGCAACGCGCTCGTCACCCCGCTGACCGTGCTCGGCATCAAGGTCGGGTACATGCTCAGCGGCGCCGTCGTCATCGAAGCGATCTTCGACCTGCCCGGCATGGGCAAGCTCATCCTCGAAGGTGTCACCGGCGGCGATGTCGCCCTGGTCCAGGGCACCGTACTGACCATCGCCATCGCGTTCCTGGTGGTCAACGTCATCGTCGACCTGCTCTACCTGCTGGTCAACCCGCGCATCAGGACGGTGTGACATGTTCGCCACCGGCCGTCTGGCCAACAAGCTGTCCCGACCCGGCATCGCGTTCCGCGCCCTCCCGGTCACCTCCCGCATCGCCCTCGGCGTGCTCGTCGTCGTCATCCTCGGCGCCGTGCTCGCCCCGCTGTTCACCCAGAACCCGCTGACCACCGGCACCCCGGTCCAGGCCCCCAGCGGCGCCCACTGGTTCGGCACCGACCGGGCCGGCCGCGACGTCTTCGCCCGGGTCGTGCACGGCTCGCGCTACTCGCTGGTCATCGGCCTCGGCGCGACCGCCCTGGCACTGGTCGCCGGCGCACTGCTCGGCTCCCTCGCCGCCACCTCGCGCAAGCTCGGCGACGAGTCCGTGATGCGCACCCTGGACGTCGTGATGTCGTTCCCGCCGATCGCACTGGCCGCCGTCCTCGTCGCGGTCTTCGGCACCAGCATCCCGGTGATCATCTTCACCATCGCCTTCGTCTACACCCCGTCGCTGGCCCGCGTGGTCCGCGCCAATGTGCTGTCCCAGTACGGCGAGGACTACGTCGCCGCCGAGAAGGTCATCGGCGCCCGCCGCGGCTACATCGTGCTCCGCCACGTCGCCGTCAACTGCATGGCGCCGGTCATGGTGTTCGCCACCGTCATGGTCGCCGAGGCGATCATCTTCGAGGCCAGCCTCTCGTTCATCGGCGCCGGAGTGCAGGACCCCGACCCCAGCTGGGGCAGCGTCCTCGCCTACGGCCGGCAGATCCTCCTCGCCGGCGGCTGGTGGGCCACCTTCTTCCCCGGCCTCGCGCTGTTGATCACCGTCCTCGCGCTCAACATCCTCTCCGAGGGCCTCACCGACGCCTCCGCAGCCCCGAAGGGCGCCCGCCCCGCCGTCGACCCCGCCACGGCCACCGCACCCGACCCGGTCGAGGCCACCTCCACCGTGGACGTCGATGCCGCCCTCACCAAGCTCGCGGACCGCGTCAACGCCACCGAACCATCCATCAAGCCGGTACGGGAGGACGCCGCCGAACTCCTCGTCGTACGGGACCTGGCGATCCGCTTCCCCGACCGTTACGGCGAGATCCCCGTCGTCGACGCGCTGAACTTCACCGTCCACGAGGGCGAGACACTCGGCCTGGTCGGCGAGTCCGGCTGCGGCAAATCCATCACCAGCCTCGCCGTCATGGGCCTGCTCGCCCGCAACGCCGAGGTCAGCGGCGAGATCCTGTACCGCGGCCGGGACCTGCTGAAGCTCCCGCCGAAGGAACGCCGCGCCCTGATGGGCCCGGAGATCGCGATGGTCTACCAGGACGCACTGTCCTCCCTCAACCCGTCCGTCCTCGTCGGGACCCAACTGAAGCAGCTCACCTCGCGCGGCGGTACGAAGACCCCCGCCGAACTCCTCGAACTCGTCGGCCTCGCACCCGAACGCACCCTGCGCAGCTACCCCCACGAGCTCTCCGGCGGCCAGCGCCAGCGCGTCCTGATCGCGATGGCGCTCTCCCGCAACCCCCGCCTGCTCATCGCCGACGAACCGACCACCGCCCTCGACGTCACCGTCCAGGCCCAGGTCGTCGAACTCCTCGTCCAGCTGCGCGACGAACTCGGCTTCGCGATGGTCCTCGTCTCGCACGACCTCGCGCTCGTCGGCGACCTCTCGCACCGCGTCGCCGTGATGTACGCGGGCCGCCTCGCGGAGATCGGCGCCACCCGCTCCGTACTCACCGCCCCCACCCACCACTACAGCCGAGGCCTGCTCGGCTCCGTCGTCTCCCTGGAAGCGGGCGCCGACCGGCTGCACCAGATCCGCGGCATCGTCCCCGCACCCCAGGGTTTCGGTACCGGCTGCCGGTTCGCCTCACGCTGCGCCGCAGCCACCGAACTGTGCCGCACCACCGCACCCGAACTCACCGCACGCGGCGCCACGAACGACCACGGCTTCGCCTGCCATCACCCGGCGAAGGCCGCCCAGCTGGAAGGGAGCGCCCTGTGATCAGGCTCGACGGCGTCCACGTACGCCACAAGGCACGCAGCGGCGGAGTCTTCCGCCGGGACGCCGTGCACGCCCTCACCGACGCCACCCTGGAGATCGAGCGAGGTGAGATCGTCGGCCTGGTCGGCGAGTCCGGCTGCGGCAAGTCGACCCTGGCCCGGGTGCTGACCGGCCTGCAGAAGCCCACCGAGGGGGAGGTCCGCTTCCACGGCCGCGACCTGTGGGAGATGTCCGCCGCGCAGCGCCGCGACGACTTCGGCTCCGCGGTCGGCGTCGTCTTCCAGGACCCGTCCACCGCCCTCAACCCGCGGCTCACGGTACGTCAGATCCTCCGTGACCCGCTCGACGTGCACAAGCGGGGCACCCGGGAGGCGCGCGAGGCACGCGTCGAGGAGCTCCTCGATCTGGTCGGCCTGCCCGGCCACACCCTCGCCGCACTTCCCGGACAGCTCTCCGGCGGCCAGCGCCAGCGCGTCGCCATCGCCCGCGCCCTGGCCCTCGAACCGGAACTGATCGTCGCCGACGAACCGACCTCCGCCCTCGACGTCTCCGTCCGCGCCCAGGTCCTCAACCTTCTCGTCGACCTGCGCGAACGCCTGGGCCTCGGCATGGTGTTCATCTCGCACGACATCCAGACCGTGCGCTACCTCGCCGACCGCATAGCCGTCCTCTACCTCGGCCGGATCGTCGAGGAGGGGCGCGCGTCCGACGTCGCGGGCGCCCCCGCGCACCCGTACACCGAGGCACTGCTCTCGGCGACCCCCAGCCTGCTGGAGACCACCGAACGGATCGTGCTCACCGGCCCGGTCCCCTCGGCCACCAACCCGCCGTCCGGCTGCCCCTTCCGCACCCGCTGCTGGAAGGCGGACGACGCCTGCGCCACGGTCTTCCCCGCGCAGAGCACCGGACCGGGGGAACACCGCTGGCACTGCGTCCACCCCCAGAACCCCGCCACCCGCGGCGGGGACCAGTCCGCCGTACCGGCCGCAAGGAGCACCACATGACCGCCCGAACACCCCGCTACTCCGGCGTGATCCCGCCCGTAGTCACCCCGCTCACCGCGGACGGCGAGATCGACCGGCGCTCCCTGGAGAGGGTCGTGGGGCATCTGCTCGACGGCGGTGTCAGCGGCCTGTTCGCCCTCGGCAGCTCCGGCGAGACCGCCTATCTGACGCCCCGCCGGCAGGACGAGGTCATCAAGGTCATCACGGCCGCCTCGGCCGGCCAGGTCCCGGTCCTCGTCGGAGCGATCGAGACCACCACCGACCGTGCCATCGAACGGGCCCGTGCCGCCCAGGCACTCGGCGCCGACGCCGTCGTCGTCACCGCCCCGTTCTACACCCGCACGCACGACACCGAGATCGACCGCCACTTCCGGGACGTCGCCGCCGCCGTCGACGTGCCGCTCCTCGCGTACGACGTGCCGGTCTGCGTCCACAGCAAACTCGACCCGGAACTGCTGCTGCCGCTCGCCGCGGACGGCGTGCTGGCCGGGGTGAAGGACTCCAGCGGCGACGACGGCTCGTTCCGCCGTCTGGCCATCGGCGCCCGCGACCTGCCGGAGTTCGCCGTGTTCACGGGGCACGAACTGGTCGTGGACGCGATGATGCTGAGCGGCGCCGACGGTTCCGTCCCCGGGCTCGGCAATGTGGACCCCCACGGATACGTGCGCCTCCACGAGGCCGCGGTACGTGGCGACTGGGCGACCGCACGCGCCGAACAGGACCGCCTCGTCGCACTGTTCGACATCGTGCGCGCGGCCCGTCCCGGCACTGCGTCCGCCACCGCTGCCGGTCTCGGCGCGTTCAAGTCGGCCCTCATGCTGCGCGGGATCATCACCACCAACATGGTGAGCCCGCCGATGCGCCGGCTGGACGCCGCGGAGACCGCCACGATCGCGGACTGCCTGGACCGCGCGGGGCTCTCCCGGGTCTGACGGGTTCCGAAGAACGCACTGAGGTGCGTGGGTACGGCCTCGGCCGTACCCACGCACCTCAGTGCTTCTGCCTGCTACCTACCGGCTGTGCCGGTCACTTCCTCGACGCGCGCGTGCGGCGGTACAGCAGGGTTCCGCCGAGCACCATCGCGGCGCTCGCCGCGCCGGCCAGACCCAGGTTGGTGTCGGCACCCGTGTGCGCCAGCTGCGCGGTGGAGACCGGGTCCCCGGAGGCGACCGTGGGCACATTGCCGGTCTGCGACTCATCGGTGTGGGGCGTGACGGGAGGTGTGACCACCGGGGGGGTGACCACCGGGGGCGTGACCACGGGCGGGGTGACCGGGGGCGTGACCACCGGGGGCGTGACCGGGGGCGTGACCACGGGCGGGGTGACCGGGGGCGTGACCACCGGGGGCGTGACCACGGGGGGCTCCACGGGAGGGTTGACCACCGGTGGCTCGGTGCTCGGCCCATTCCCGCACGAGTTGCCGGACGCCGGGTTCAGCAGACCGACGACGTCGACGCTGTTGCCGCACACGTTGACCGGAACGTGCACGGGAGCCTGGATGACGTTGCCGGACAGCACACCGGGAGATTGAGCTGCGGTGCCTCCGGCGCTTGCCTCTTGGCCGCCGTTGTCGCTTCCGCCGCTCACGTTCGCGCACTCGTTGTCGGACGCCGGGTTCAACAGCCCGATCACATTGGCCGTGTTGCCGCACACGTTGACCGGAACGTGCACGGGAGCCTGGATGACGTTGCCGGACAGCACACCGGGAGACTGAGCTGCGGTGCCTCCGGCGCTTGCCTCTTGGCCGCCGTTGCCGCTTCCGCCGCTCACGTTCGCGCACTTGTTACCGGACGCCGGGTTCAACAGGCCGATCACATTGACCGTGTTGCCGCACACGTTGACGGGAACGTGCACCGGTACCTGCACGGCGTTGCCCGAGCCGACGCCCGGCGAACCGACGGCGGCACCATCGGCCGAGGCGTCCGCGAAGGCGTATCCGCCGGCCGCCGTCAGAATGCCGGACGCCGCCGCCATCACCAGCACGCTCTTGCTCAAGGCTTTTCGCATTGATTGCCCTTTCCTAGGACACTTCGCGCGAGCGCGATGCTCGCGGTTCGTTCATCACGCGGTGCAGCTTCTGCCATCACGCGGTGCAGCTTCTGCCGGGAACGTCACCCCGGGTTCTTCATGCATGAGTCGGCAAGCGGCGGTTCTTCCGCAGGGTGAACACCGCACGCTGAACCGCACGCTTGCTGACATCCATAACGAGGGGGGATTGTCGAGGAAACGCAAAAATGGGTGGAAATCTTGTGACTACTCGAACGGATGACGTATGCGCGTTCATGGCGACGTCACGCCCGGGCATTCGGGTGAACGGAGAGAACCAAACGTCCGACCGTGAGTTGGGCAGGGGGCTCCGGTACGGGGCATCCGGTACGAGAAGGGTCAATCGTGATCAAGAGGGTTCTGGCTACGGGTGCTGTGGCCGCGTCCGTCCTCGGTCTGGGCGCCACGCAGGCCATGGCGATGGGTGACGACAGCGGTACGACTTCGGTCAACGGCAACGGTGCCCCGCAGTCCTTCGGTAACGCTGAGACCCATGGTGACGGCAGCCCGCAGTTCGGCCTGGTCCAGGGCAGCTTGAACAAGCCCTGCGTCGGCCTGCCCGCCAAGGCCAATGGCGGCTCGCTCGTCGGTCTTGTCCCGGTCACGGCCCAGGACGTCAACGTGCTGGCCTCGTCGCAGAGCCAGCAGTGCACCGAGAACTCCGCCCAGGCCAAGGGCGACGAGCCGCTGTCGCACACCCTGAGCGGCATCCCGGTGCTCGCCGGCAACGGTACCGGCAACAGCTGATCCAGCCGCAGTGACAGGCCCGGGCCGCCGGCCTTCCTCCTCCGCGCGGCCCGGGCCCGCTTATCGGCGCCCGATTGGCCCGGCGATCCCGCCCATGACGTCGCGCAATCGGCACTGCTCCATTCGGGCCGTTTTTTCGAGAATCTCCTTCTTGGAGAGTTTCGACTGTGGCCCTAAATCGTTACGAATTGCAGCGGCGGAGTTACGAGTGATCAGGACCGCGCTCGTGCGGCACGAAAGACGTGACCGCTCCGGACTCCGTCAAAGAAAGGGACAAACGTGAAGTACGCCAAGGTTGCCGCCATCGCCGCCGGAACCCTGATGGCGGTCGGTGCCGCCGCCCCCGCTTTCGCCGACTCCGGCGCCGATGGCAGCGCCACCAACTCCCCGGGCATCGCGTCCGGCAATGTCGTCCAGGTCCCGGTCCACGTCCCGCTCAACCTCTGCGGCAACAGCGTCAACGTGATCGGTCTGCTCAACCCCGCCTTCGGCAGCACCTGCGCCAACTCCTGACCTCTGGTCAGCCGAGCTGAACGCTCATGATGGGGAAGGCCCCGGATCGCATTCGATGCGATCCGGGGCCTTCCCCCTTTTCCGGTATTCGATCGAAGGGCGCCGAGAAAAGCGATCCCGCCCAGTTGCCCGGGCGCAACCACATCGTTACCCAAGGTGAAAAGCGGCAGAAGTCACGGCTAAAGAAGGCTGGTGCGGCGCGGATACGCGGCCGAAATGGATGCCGCTGCAGAAGGGAACCCCAAAAGTGAAGTACGCGAAGACCGCTGCGTTCGTTGCCGGTTCCGTGGCTGCTCTGGGAACGGCTGCTCCTGCCTTCGCCGTTACCACCACCACGGCCCCCGACTTCAGCCTCAACGGCGGCGTCAACCAGATGGTGGGAAGCGCACCGCAGGCTGTCGACCCGATCGCCGACACGGTCGGCGAAGCCGCCGATTCGATGCAGAAGAACGGCACCGTCACCAAGCTGGCCGGCCGGGCGACCGGTGCGGCCCAGGGCGCGTCCCCGCTGATGGGCGGCCTGCCGCTCGGCGGCTGACCCGTCAGGCCACGGCTCTTGCCCGCCCGTGCGACGAACCTCCGGGCCGCAGAGGCACCGTTCGAGTGAATCGGCACAACCATCCCCATCGCCGTGAGTTGCTCAGTGGACTCCGGACAGGTGAGCAACAGAAAACCCAGAAGGACTATTCAGTGATCAAGAAGATTATGGTCTCGGCAGCAGCCGCCGCCTCGATCGTCGGTGTCTGCGCTGCGATCGCCCCGCAGGCCATGGCCCTCGGTAACGACGGTGGCACGACGTCGGTCAACGGCGACGGAGCCGTCCAGTCGTACGGCAACTCCGCCACCCACGGTGACTGGAGCCCGCAGTTCGCGCTCATCCAGGGCTCGCTCAACAAGCCTTGCATCGCCCTTCCGGCCAAGGCCAATGTCGGTTCGGTCCCCGGCGCCGTCCCGGTCTCGGTCCAGGACGTCAACGTCCTGGCCTCGCCGCAGAGCCAGCAGTGCACCGAGAACTCCACCCAGGCCAAGGGCGACGAGGCACTGTCGAACGTCCTGAGCGGCATCCCGGTCCTGTCCGGCAACGGCACCGGCAACAACTAGAACCGTAAGGCTCCGGTCGCTCGCCGGTGATTCCTCGGACCTGTCGAGGACGTCACCGTGTGCGGCTTCGAGCCCGCCTGCCCGCAGTGCGTGAAACACCGTGGGGCCGGCACATCCGCGCGGCAGCTGATCGTCGGCAGCCCGGATGTGCCGGCCCCACGCCGTGTGCGCCGGCCCCTCGAAGGGGCGGGCGGACTGGGCCGGTTGCCGTAGTGACGGCGGACGTAACCCGTTGCACCGGGTAGGGGCCACCCATGGACCAGTACGACAGCCAACACCCCTGTGGTCGGCAGCGGCACGCACACGACGCCACACCCATCTACGACCGGCTGCTCGCCGAATGGCAGGCGACCCGCGGCGGACCGGAGCCGGCCCCTCCTGAGCGGCCCTGTGCGGGGAGCCGCGTGCCCTCCGCCCGTACGTCCGACGACGCCTTTGACGGGTGAGGGGGCGCCTCCAACTGGTGCCGGATCGAACCCATTTGAGTGGTAGGCGCTAAACCGGCGCTTCCGTAGCGGGTTGATCAGTACGTTCCACAACGGGACGCTCCGAAAGGTGAAGCGTGATAAAGAAGATGATGACGGTCGGCGCAGCAGTGGCCGTGTCCTTGGTCGGTCTGTCCGCCGACGTGGTGCCCCGTCGGCCATGGCGATCGGCAACGACGGGGGCACCACGTCGGTCAACGGAAACGATGCCGTGGACTTGTTCGGCAAGAGCGTGACCCGGGGCACCGGCATCGGCAACAGCTGACACCCACGTGAATGCGGGCGATCGCGAGGCCCCCGCGGTCGCCCGCATTCCGGGGCACGGCACCACCGAGAAGCATCCGGAGCGCGGCCCCAGGGCTCCACGCATGACGATGCCCACCGTTCCACGGGAGCGGTGGGCATCCGGCGTACCGGGGCGGCTCAGCCCAGGCTGCGTGCCGGAAGGACACAGTGCGCGGAGGTCATGATGACCTCCACGTCGGCTGCGAACGACCGCAGCAGTTCCTCGCTGACCGGCCGGCCCGGCGTTCCTTCGGGCCAGGGACGGGTGGCGAACATCGTGTGCACCTCGCCCCGCTGCTCGGCCGCGGCCAGCCACTCGGGCGGTGCGGGGTACTGCGCCGTGAAGTGAGGCAGCGTCAGTACGGCCTGACCGGCCTGGACGAGCAGCTTCACCGGGAGGCCCGGTGTCTCGGCGGCGTACACCGGGCCGGCGCCGACCGGAAGTCCGCTGCGGTCCAGGGCCACGCGCATCGCGGCCTCACCGACGGCCGGGCCGTCCGTCCCGTCGCCGAGCGAGTAGACGAGGAGGAAGGCGACGTCGGAACCGCCGTCGGGGTGTTCACCGCTCCACCCGATCAGTGTGATCGTGCCCAAATGGGCGTGGGTGAACGCGCCGGTGACGGTCTGGCGTGAGGTCATGCTCGGCACCCTAACGGCCTGAGACCGGTCGTTGTGCATGAATATCACCTGATCGAGGGAGATTTGCGGATATCTTCGATGAATGCGGTCGAAGCGCACTCCGGGAGGCGGGGCCGGCGGACGGTGTGGATAAATGTGTTGACGCCGCCCGATGGCCGCGGACTATCGTGTGCAGCGTTCCGGACGGCGGGGAAGAACCGCCGGTGTCGGGCCCGTGCTTGAACCAGGAGGTGAGGACATTGATGACTGTCGTTGCGATGGGCGTTGCCCACAACCAGAAGAGCATCATTCCCACCCCCGTGGTCGCCGGCTGACTTCTCCTCAACTCACCGCGCTTGTACGCGCTTGCCGGGGCCACCCTGTGAAGGGTTTCCCTTGTCTTTCCCGTCTTCCTCGTCTCTTTCTTCTTCTCTTCAGGGCGCGTCCGTGTCGCATCCGCTGTCCCCGTACGGCTGGGACGACGACTGGGCCGCCGCATTCGCTCCGTACGCCGAGCAGGGCCTGCTGCCCGGACGCGTGGTGCGGGTGGACCGCGGGCAGTGCGACGTGGTCACCCCGTACGGCACGCTGCGGGCCGACACCGCCTTCGTCGTCCCGCGCGATCCGATGCGGATCGTCTGCACGGGCGACTGGGTCGCCGTCGACCCCGACGGAGACCCGCAATTCGTACGGACGCTGCTCCCGCGGCGTACGGCCTTCGTCCGCTCGACGTCGTCGCAGCGCTCCGAAGGGCAGGTGCTCGCCACCAACGTCGACCACATCGCCATCTGTGTCTCCCTCGCCGTGGAGCTGGACCTGGGGCGGGTGGAGCGCTTCCTCGCGCTCGCCATGTCCAGCTCCGGCGGCGACGCGCTGCTGCGCGACGGGGCGTCCGCCGCGGATGGCGCCGCCCAGCCGATCGTGGTGCTGACCAAGGCCGATCTGGTGCCGGACACCGCCACGCTGGCGTACCTCGTCCAGGACGTCGAGGCCATCGCGCCCGGTGTGCAGGTGCTGACCGTCAGCTCCGCCACGGGGGAGGGGCTCGATGTGTTCGCCGCCATCGTCTCGGGCGGCACGAGTGTGCTGCTCGGGGCGTCCGGCGCGGGCAAGTCGACCCTCGCCAACACCCTGCTCGGCCGCGATGTGATGGAGGTGCAGGCCGCCCGGGACGTCGACGGCAAGGGCCGGCACACCACCACGACCCGCAATCTCCTGGTTCTGCCCTCCGGGGGCGTACTGATCGACACCCCCGGGCTGCGCGGGGTCGGCCTCTGGGACGCGGAGACCGGTGTCGGCCAGCTCTTCTCCGAGATCGAGGAGCTGGCCGAGCGGTGCCGGTTCCAGGACTGCGCCCACCTGTCGGAGCCCGGCTGCGCGGTGCTCGCCGCGGTCGAGGACGGTTCGCTGCCCGAGCGGCGCCTCGACAGCTTCCGCAAGCTGCTCCGCGAGAACCAGCGCATCGTCGCCAAGACCGATGCCCGGGTGCGGTCCGAAATGCTGCGTGAATGGAAGCGCAAGGGGGCCGAGGGCCGGGCGGCCATGGACGCGAAGCGGGGCCGGCTGCGGTAGCCGCAGCCGGCGGGGCCCCTGGACTCGGTAGACGTCCGAAAACCGCGAGTGCGGTACCGGGAGGTGCCGCACACTGGACGGTGTGATGGACGAACAGACCAGGTACGAGGCGGTGAGCAGCCGCGATGCCCGATTCGACGGGGAGTTCTTCTTCGCCGTCGAAACGACCGGCATCTACTGCCGGCCGAGCTGCCCCGCCGTCACGCCCAAGCGGAAGAACGTCCGGTTCTTCCCGACCGCGGCCGCCGCGCAGGGCAACGGCTTCCGGGCATGCAGGCGCTGCCGCCCGGACGCCGTGCCCGGCTCCGCCGACTGGAACGTGCGGGCCGATGTCGTCGGCCGTGCCATGCGGATGATCGGCGACGGTGTCGTCGACCGGGAGGGCGTGCCCGGTCTTGCCCACCGGCTCGGCTACAGCTCACGCCAGGTGCAGCGGCAACTCAACGCCGAGCTGGGTGCCGGGCCCGTCGCGCTCGCCCGCGCCCAGCGGGCCCACACCGCACGTGTGCTGCTCCAGACGACCACGCTGCCCGTGACGGAGATCGCCTTCGCGTCCGGATTCGCCAGCGTGCGCCAGTTCAACGACACGATCCGGCAGATCTACGCCCGTACGCCCAGCGCCCTGCGGGCCGAGGCCGGTACGGGGCTGGGAGCGGCGGTACGGGAGGCGCGGACCACCGGGGTCCCGCTGCGGCTCGCCCACCGGGGGCCGTACGCGGCCCGCGAGGCCTTCGATCTGCTGGCCGGCGAGACGGTCGCCCGGATCGAGGAGGTCAGTGGCGAGCCGGGCAGGCGCACCTACCGGCGCACCCTGCGGCTGCCGTACGGGACGGGCATCGTGGCCGTCGACGAGCGGTCCGCCGGGCCCTGGCTGGATGCCCGGATCCACCTGACGGACCTGCGGGATCTGACGACGGCCGTGCAGCGGCTGCGGCGCCTCTTCGACCTGGACGCCGATCCGTACGCCGTCGACGAGCGGCTCGGCGCCGACCCGCGCCTGGCACCGGGCGTCGCCGCCCGCCCGGGGCTGCGCTCGCCGGGCGCCGCCGACCCGGAGGAGTTCGCCGTACGGACGCTGGTGGGCAGGCCGAACGCGGAGCGGCTCGTGGAGGCGTACGGGAAGGTTGTCGACGTCCCCTGCGGAGGGCTCACGCATGTGTTCCCCGAGCCCGGGGTGCTGGCCGGTGCGGTGGACGACCCGGCGCTCCGGGCGCTGGCGGCCGCGCTCGCCGACGGGGACGTACGGCTCGATGCCGGGGCCGACCGCGACGAGGCCGAGCGGGCACTGCTGCGGCTGCCGGGGATCGCACCGGCAGCGGCGGCACTCATCAGGATGCGGGCGCTCGGCGACCCCGACGTGGACCCGGAGGGCAGGCCCGCGTCGGAGCGGTGGCGGCCGTGGCGTTCGTACGCCGCGCGCCACCTGAGCCTCTTGGGCCTGCCCTAGGTGTATTGCCCCGTGAAGTCGGTGACGGATTTCAGGCGGGCAGGCCCCAGCGTGGTGCGGGCTCGTTCGCCGTCACCGGGCGGATGGTGAGATCCGGGCGGTCGCCCTTGGCCGTGATCAGCGCCGAGTCGCCCGTGCGCAGGTGGATACGGACCGTACCGTCGGCCAACTCCTCGTGCTCCAGCGGGCGTCCGTGCCGGTCGCGGATCGCGACTGCACCCTCGATGCCATGGCGTACGACGCACGGCGCGCCCGCCTCGCTGGTCACCCGTACCCAGCGGGTCCGGCCCTCTTCGCGTACCGCGCTCAGCAGGAACGCGCCCTGGGTGCGGAAGTCATGGACGGTCAACTCCCGCCAGGCGGCGGGCAGAGCCGGGAAGACCCTGATCGTGCCGCCCCACGACTGGCACACCATGTCGTGCAGCGACTGGGCCGCCGAGAGCGGGGTCTCGATGACCGGGCCCGACTCCTTGTACATGGTGTTCGCCTGGATGAACCGGCTCATCAGCTGCCCGAGGTACTTCAGCGCGTCCTCGCCCTTGCCGAGCAGCGCGGACATCGACGCGGCGCCGGTGAAGGTGTAGCCCTGCAAGGCGCCTTCGAAGCCCACCCAGTGGGCGAGGGACCTCTCGATCAGGGCGCGTTCGTCGGGCGTCGCGCCCGTCAGCTCGTACAGCGGGTACACCGCGAGCATGTGCGAGTAGTGGCGGTGCGACATCGCGAACGGCACCCCGGCGCCGATCATGAAGCCGTTCGCGTCGACCGGGTACGGCGCGAGCCTGGCCAGGACCTCCTGCCAGCGGGCGGTCAGCGGGTCGTGGACGCCGAGCTGCTCCGCCGAGTCCAGCAGGGTGCGGCAGCCCCAGCGCAGCAGCATCAGGTCGTAGTTGCAGTCGGGGGCGTTGACGCCGTACTCGGGGGAGAACGTCGCCGGGAGATGCAGCTTGCCGTCCGCGCCGGGCGTCAGGAAATGCAGGTAGTAGTTGACGGCCTTGCGCAGCAACGGGAAGAGCGTGTCGCGCAGGATCGACTCGTCCATGGTGTGGCGGTAGGAGAGCCATACGTTGTGCAGTGCCCAGGTCAGATTGCCGACCTCGGGGGTGGGCGGGTCCTGGCCGGGGATGCCGACGCCGAAGCCGCCGTCGGGGACCGACGCCCCGTTGACCAGCTGGGGGTCGGTGGTGCGGGGCATGCCGGCCGAATCCGCCCGGTAGGGGGCGGCGACCTCGCGGGAGAGCTGGTCGCGGAATTCGCTCAGGGCGCGGGTGACGGCGTCCAGCTCCAGGTGGTTGGAGCCGTGGATCAGCCAGTACTCCAGCTGGACGTTGAGGTTCCACCAGGTGTTCGGCCAGGGCGTGGGCTCCAGCCAGGGGCCGGAGGTGGCCATCACGGGCGCGTCCTTGCGGGCCGCCGACGCCGTTTTGTACAGCTGGATCCAGTAGAAGCGCTGCAGCCGGGCGTCGGGCAGGGACAGGAAGCTCTTCCGGTAGAACCGGTCCCACCAGGTGCGATGGGGCGCCGCCAGCGGACCGTACGGGAGCGCGGAGGCGGTCTTCACGGTGCGCAGCGCACGGTCGCGGGCCGTCGTCGTGGGGTGGGAGTGCGCGACCGTGACATACAGGGTGCGGGTGGTGCCCCTGGTGCGCTCGCGCCAGGCGGTGACGTGGTGGCCGCCCGCGAGCAGCGGCTGGACGGCGGCGGTGGTCCCGGCGTGCTGTTCGGTGACCGCGGGAGGGTTGCCGGTGTAACCGTCCGGCAGGGGCTTGAAAGCGGCCCTCGGGCTGATCGCGTCGGCGGGGTGGAAGACCCACCGGAAGTCCCGCTCGCCCGCGCTCGGGGTGACCTCCACGGCCAGCAGGTCGCTGGAGGAGTGGACGAAGGCCCGGAGCTTCAGGGTGCCCGCGGTGGTGGTGATCGTGCCTTCGAGTTCGGCGGTGCGCAGCCGCATCCACCACTCGATGCCCGTGATGGTACCGGCCGGTTCCAGGGTGAAATGGCCGATCGGGAGGCGGGCGAGGCCGAAGAGGGAGCCGAACTCGGGGCGGTGGTCCTGGACCTCGGAGTGCTGGACGTTGAAGCGGACGGCCGTGGTGGTGGCGCCGGGCTCGGCGTAGATACCGGAGCCGAGGCGGCCGTTGCCCAGGTACGGGCCCTCGTACCAGGTCTTCGGGAGCTTCTGCCAGAGCAGGTCGGCGTCGTCCAGGACCGTGCGCCAGGCGTCGTCGGGGGAGTGGACGGTGACGGGGGCCGGGGCGGTCGTCGCCGGGGCGCCGGGGGTGGCCGCCCGGGCGGGGACGGTCGCCGCGCCGCCCACCACGAGCGCGCCGCCGATCGCACTGCCGGTGGCGAGGACGCTTCTACGGGAGGGGGCCGGGGCTTCGCTGCGGCGGCGGGACGGGCGGTAGGGGTCCAGTGCTGGGGGCAAGGCTGTCTCCTGGCGACTCGTATGCAGGCACAACAATTCATCCGAGCTATTCCTTCAGGGAAGGTAGGCACGGGGCATCCTTGCGTCAATGGCGAGGGAGACATCCGATGTACTTCTGCCTATCTGGACTGCATCCACTTGGCTGTTCAGGGAGGCGCGGTCAGCTCCGGATCACCGTGGCCAGCCAGGCCCCCGTCACCAGCAGACACGCGAAGAGTTCGACGAGCACCGCGTAGCCCGTCGCCCGCATCACCGAGCGGACCGATGCCCACCCCGCCCCGCTGCTGCCGAGCCGCAACCGCTCCGCCCCGTAGATCGCCCCCACATATCCGACGATCCCGCCCACCACCGGCACCACGAAGAACCCCACGATCCCGCCGATCCCGCCCAGCATCAGCGTCTTGCGCGGCGCCCCCGACTCATGGGGGCGGCGCGGCGGCAGCAACAGCTTCAGCGCCTGGTTCACCAGCAGAAGTGCCGTGGCCCCGATGAGTACGCCCCAGGCGGCCGGAGTCATGTCGGTCAGCGCCCACCACAGCACGGCGGCCCAGACGATCGCCTGCCCCGGAACCCCCGGCACCAGCACACCGACCAGGCCGAGGAACATGACCAGGCCGACGGCGACGAGTTGCCACACACCCATCTGACCAGCGTGCCGGAGTCCGGCCGGTCCCGCCCGTCAGCGCGGCCCCGGGCAAAGGCCGTCGACGCAGCCCGGGGCCGTAACGGCACGGCGCGAACACCGTGCCGGGGCACCGGCGATGCCTGGCGACGCGACGCGACGCGACGCGACGTGCCCGTGACGTGACGTGACGTCACGGGGGCAGGCCGGGACGGGACGAAGTCTGCCGGGAGGGGCGCCGGCTCAGGTCCGCGCCTCCCGGGCCACCCAGCCCCGTTCGTACGCGTGCCAGCCCAATTGCAGCCGGGTCGACACCCCGGTCAGCTCCATCAGCTTCTTCACCCGCCGCTGCACGGTCCGCAGCCCCAGCTCCAGCTGCTTCGCCACGCTCGCGTCCGTCAGCCCGGCCAGCAGCAGCGACAGGATCTCCAGATCCGTCGGATCTGGCCCGGTGGACACCTCCTCCAGCCGGCCGCTCTCGGCGAGCCTGAGCGGCATGGCCTCGCGCCACACCGCCTCGAAGAGCCCCATCAGCGACTCCAGCAGCCCGGAGGCGTGCACCACCAGCGCCGCCGGCTCGGCGCCCCGTCGGGTCAGCGGCACCATCGCCAGGGCGCCGTCGGCGACGACCAGCTTGGTCGGCACCCGGTCGACGACCCGGCACTGCTCGTCACGGCTCAGCGCGGCCGACAGTTCCAGAATCCCGGACGGCAGCGACAGCACCTCGCGTTCGATGACGACCCGGAACGACACCCCGCGCGTGGCGGCCTGCTCCTCGGCCTCGTTCTCCATACCGCTCACCGCGATCGGCTTGCCGGTGACCAGGGCGCACACCTCGCTCGTCGCCCCCAGCTGCAACTGGTGGAAGCGGTGTGCCATCGCGCTCGCGCCGGTCACCACCTCGACCAGATCGTGCACGGCCGGCTCGGTGGCCTCCGCCCGGTACTCCTCGGCGAGCAGCGCCGCCGTCAACTCCGCCTGCTCCAGCTCATGGCGCTGCTGGGTCAGCAGCGCTCCCAGCGCCACCGCGGGCGGCGCGGCCACCCACCGGTCCATGCGGGACGATGCCTGCGCGGCGAGCCCGTGCTGTTCCAGCCGGCGCAACGCCCGCTCCGTGTCCGCCTCGGGAAGAGCCAGCCGGTGCGCGAGATCGGAGACCTCCGCGGCTCCCACCGTCACGAGCGCGCGGTACGCCGACTCCTGTATCTCGTCGAGACCTATGGCTCCCAGCATCCCTGGACCCCTCCCGGACGCATTGATTCCGCACGATGGCGCTGTCTTCGGGCGTCGGCCGTGGCGGAAAGCGGCCACGGCGTAAACCCGCCCTGTCCATCATCCCTTTATCGCTGGTCGCTCTGCCAATGTGGCGCCACCGCAGTACCGACAACCTCCGGAATCACGCGGTCTGTTCAGAGATATTCCGGTTTCACTTGGGGAGAGCGATGCGTCCGATATCGCGTACGGCGCTGGGAGCGGCCACCGCCGCCGTCCTGGCCGTCACCGCGATCGCACCGTCAGCGGCAGCGCCGCAGGACGATACGAGCGCGAAGAGACCACTGACCGGCAGTGCAGCCGCCGCCGTCAAGGCGGCCCAACCGGTCACCGTCACTCTGGTCACCGGGGACAAGGTTCTGGTGAGCACGGACAGTTCGGGGGCCGCATCGGTCACCGCACTGCCGCGCGAGGACGGCACCGTCCCCCTGGTACAGACCAGGCAGTCCGGCAAGGACCTCTACGTCTACCCCGATACCGCCGCCGCCGCGCTGGCCGCGGGCACGGTCGACGAAGAACTCTTCAACGTCACCGGGCTCATCCGCCAGGGCTACGACGACGCGAGCACCCAGTCGCTGCCGCTGATCGCCGTCTACGGCAAGGGCACGGCGCGCACCGCGCTTGCCACCCCGCGCGGCGCCAAGCGCGGACTCGAACTCGACGCGATCGACGGCGTCGCGCTCAAGGCGGACAAGGAGAAGGCCGCCGACTTCTGGTCGGACGTCACCAACACCCGTTCCCGCTCTGCCTCCGGCCTGAAGAAGCTCTGGCTCGACCGCAAGGTTCAGGCCACTCTCGACAAGTCGACCAAGCAGATCGGCGCCGACCTCGCCTGGGCCGCCGGATACGACGGCAAGGGCACCAAGGTCGCCGTCCTCGACACCGGCGCCGACGCCGGACACCCCGACCTCAAGGGCCGGATCACCGCCTCGAAGAACTTCACCGACTCCAGCACCACCGACGACCGGCAGGGTCACGGCACCCACACCATCTCCACCGTCGGCGGCTCCGGCGCGGCCAGCGACGGCAAGAAGAAGGGCGTCGCCCCCGGCGCCGACCTGCTCGCGGGCAAGGTCCTCAACGACAGCGGCTCCGGCGCCGAGTCCTGGATCATCGCCGGAATGCAGTGGGCCGTCGACCAGAAGGCCGATGTCGTCTCCATGAGCCTCGGCAGCCCGGAGCCGACCGACTGCACCGACCCGATGAGCGTCGCCGCCGAGGAACTCGCACAGAACAAGGGCACCCTGTTCGTCATCGCGGCAGGGAACCTCGGCCCGACGCTGAACACCGTCTCCTCGCCGGGCTGCGCGCCCAGCGTGCTGACCGTCGGCGCCGTCGACCGTGACGACTCCACGGCCCAGTTCTCCAGCCGCGGACCCGTGACCGGCTCGCACACCCTCAAGCCCGAGATCTCCGCGCCCGGCGTCAACATCTCGGCCGCCGCAGCCGGCGGGCGGGGGCTCTACGCCTACCGCACCATGTCCGGTACTTCGATGGCCGCCCCGCATGTCGCGGGCGCCGCAGCCATCGTGAAACAGCGTCACCCGGACTGGACCGCCCAGCAGATCAAGGCGGCCCTCGTGTCGTCCGCGAAGAGCGACATCCCCGGCGACGTACGCGAGACCGGCGGTGGCCGCCTCGACGTGAAGGCCGCCATCGACACCACCGTCGTCGGCGCCCCCGCCGTCCAGGCCGGCACCTTCAACTGGCCGCAGGACAAGAGCGACCGCACCACCGTCGAGGTCCCGTACACCAACTCCGGCACCGAGCCGGTGAAGCTGTCGCTGAAGGTCCAGGGCGTCACCGGCAACGACGGCTCCGCCGTCCGCTCCTCGGCCGCGAAGCTCGATGCGAGCACCGTCACCGTCCCGGCCGGAGCCACCGTCAAGGTTCCGCTGGCGATCGACCCGACCGCGAAGCTGACGGCCGCCCAGTACGGCGACGTCACCGGACGGGTACTGGCCACCGGAGCCGGCGGCGTCAAGGTGTCCACCCCGTTCTCGCTGTACGTCGGAGCGGAGACGGTCACCCTGCGCGTCAAGCTCATCGACCGCTCGGGCAAGCCGGCGGCCGGCGCGTCCTCGCTGGACCTCATCGGCACCGACACCGCCAGCGGTGAGCGCCGCTTCAACGACGGCGCCACCGACCAGGTCTACCAGGTGCGCCCCGGTGCGTACTTCGTCTCCAGTTTCATCACGACGCCCGATGCGAAGGACGCCACCGGCAAGCTGGTCGAGTCCGTGGGCTACCTCGCGCGGCCGCAGCTGAACGTCACCAAGGACACCACCCTGGTCCTGGACGCCCGCAAGGCCCACCGGATTCAGGTGACGACGGAGGACCGAGCGTCCGAGAACCGCTCCACCACGCTCTCCTTCGGCCGCAGCTGGGACGGCACATGGCTGCACTCGGGCGCCATCAGCGGCACCGGCATCGTCAAGAACTACCTGGCCGATGTGCAGGGCAAGGCAAGTGACGGCGACTTCGAGTTCGCCAGCTTCTGGCGAGCGTACGCGCCGCAGATCGAGAAGCTGTCGGTCGTCGGCGGCGCCGCTCTGCACCCGACGGTGGCGAGCACCGGCTCCGTCAACCTCGACGGTACCGGAGAGGCCGCCCTTGTCGACGCGGGCACCGGCACCCCCGACGAGCTGAAGGCCGCCGATGTCCCGGGCAAGATCGCCCTGGTCGAGGCCGCCGATGACGGGGCGATGGCCACTCAGGCGCGGAACGCCAAGTCCGCGGGCGCGAAGGCGGTCATCGCGTACCGGCCGTCCGCGGGCCCCTGGCAGCCGTCCGTCGGCTACGGTTCGGCGCCGCTGCCCTCTCTCGGCATCGAGTCGAGCGAGGCCGACGCCCTGAAGGCCGCTCTGGCCGACGGCCCCGTGAAGCTGAGCTGGAAGGCCACCGCCGCCAGCCCGTTCGTCTACAACCTCGCGTTCCCCGAGACCGGCCCCGTCACCTCGGACCGCACCTACAAGGTCCGTGACAGCAAGCTCGGTAAGGCCACCGCCAACTACGAGGCGATGGGTATCGCGGCCGACTATGTCGACACGATGATCATCAACAGGCCGTACGGCGGGAGATACTCGGGCGGCACCTTCGACACCGTCGCCGTCCCCGGCAAGCGCACCGAGTACTACTCGGCGGGCGACACCGCCTGGGTGCGGTACCTCTCCTCCAGTTTCCCCTGGGGCGAGTACATGGTCGACCAGCCCCGTACCTACACGGCGGGCTCGAAGCGTACGGAGAACTGGTACCGGGGCATCTTGGCCCCGGCCGCTCCGCGTGACGCCGCAGGCAAGGTCCAGCTCGCCGCGGAGCGGCAGGAAAACGTGATCGGCGTCGCCCCGGGCTTCTGGGGCGACACCGAGCACGCCGGTCTCCAGGGCTCGTTCGGAGACATCGGCAACATGCGGCTGACCAGCGGTGGCGAAGTGCTCGGCGATTCCGGCTGGCCGTCCGGGGTGTTCACCGTCCCGGCCGGGGACGCCGCGTACGAACTCACCATGACCACCGCCAAGTTCGGCCAGCCCGCAGCGGTGTGGAAGCGGTCCACGTCGACCACGACCACCTGGAAGTTCCGCTCGAAGGAGGACGAGAACGTCTACTCGCAGGGGATCCCGCTGCTCTTCCCGGGCTACGACCTGGAGACCGACGGGCTCAAGACCCTTCCGGCGAAGGACGGTCTGACGATCGGCCTGAGCGTCACCGGCCACGCGGGCTACACGCCCGGCAAGCTGGTCGCTGCCGAGGTCTCCTACTCGTACGACGGCGGCGAGACCTGGACCAGGGCCACCACCGCACAGCAGGGTGACCGGTGGACCGCGACCGTGAACCACGCGGGCGCGGCCGGCAAACCGGTCACCCTGAAGACCGAACTGACGGACGCCAACGGCAACTCCGTCATCCAGACCGTGAACGACGCGTACGCCGTGCGCTGATCACGTCCTGACCGGTCCGCCGGGCGTCCTTCCCGTGGGGGGTGGGGACGCCCGGCGGACCTCTTTTGTCCGGCCACTATTTCCGGATGACCCGTTTTCGTACGGCCCGGGCGGTCGACAATAAGGGCATGAGTCAGCAGGGGGACAGGCCCGCCGCCCACGAGAACGACTGGTGGCGCAGGCTGTACGACGAAACCGCCAGGGACACCGGGGCGACCAACGCGGCCGACAGCCTCGACGACCGCTTCGACTCGGCGTCGGACGCGGTTGGCCGAGGCGGGGGCGGGCGTGGGGGGATTGTGAAGGAGGGAGACGGGGACGGGGGCGAGGACGTGGGTGGGGCCGGGGCTTCGGTCGCGGGTCCGGCTCCGGTGTCTGTGCCACCGGCCGTCCCTGACCCGCGATCGTTACCGGATCTGCCGTCCGTACCGCCCGTGCCGTCCGTATCGTCCGTGCCGTCCGTGCCGTCCGTGCCGTCCGTGCCGTCCGTGCCGTCCGTGCCGCCCGTGCCGTTCGTACCGCCTCTGCCCAAGCGGCCGGTCGCCGACAGGAGCGTTGCCCCGCAGGGCCCCACCGCCGACGTCACCGCAGAGGCTCCCGAGCCCGCATCCGCTCCCGCCCGGCGCCCCGTGATCGGCCATGTGGGTGACCGGCCGCCCACCTACGACGCCGAGCCCACCGCGCTGCCCGCCACCGTCCCCCAGGAGCTCGACGATCTCGTCGCCGACACCGTGCTCGACGGCGCCCGGTACGGCACGTACACCCTGCGCGCCGCCTCCGTGCGCGGGGACTCCGCGCGGTTCCGCGGCGAGCCCCGCCGCGACGCGCTGCTCACCGTACGCTTCGGCACCGACCGGAACGCGCTCGTCCTGGTCGCCGTCGCCACCGGGGCCCGCGCCACCGAGCGCGGGCACCTGGCGGCGGCCGACGCCTGCCGCTGGATCGGCGGTGCCGTGGGCCGCAGCTTCGCCAGGCTCTCCGAAGACATAGGGGCCGGCCGCCGCGGCGACCTCAAATCCGGATTGCACCGCCTCACCGACCGTACCTACGGCAAGCTGCGCGCCCGCGCCGCCGAACTGGGCCTCGAACCGGAGCAGTACACCGCGGGGCTGCGCTGCCTCCTGCTGTCGGCGGATCCCGACTGCCGGACCCGGATCTTCTTCGGCGCCGGCGCCGGCGGGCTCCTCCGGCTGCGCGACGGTGTCTGGCAGGACCTCGAACCGGAGGTTCCGGAACCTGCCGGTGACGGCGGCGAAGCCGCGGCCGAGTCCGGACCACCGCCCGCCGAGCCCTTCCGGTTCCGGGCCTCGGTGGCCCGGCCGGGGGACACACTGCTGCTGTGCAGCACCGGCCTCGCCGAACCACTGCGCGGCGAACCCGCCCTGGCCCGGGAGCTGGCCGCACGCTGGGCCGACGACCACGCGCCCGGGCTCGCGGCCTTTCTCGCGGACTCCCAACTCAGGGTGAAGGGGTACGCCGACGACCGTACAAGTGTCGGAGTCTGGGAGGCGTAACCGCGCGCTTCATGGGTTGATGGATGCGGAGTCCGGAAGCCGAAGCGCGGAAAGGTTACGCACCCATGGCCAAGCAGAACGTGTCGGAGCAGTTCGTCGACATCCTCGTCCGGGCGGGGGTCAAGCGCATGTACGGGGTCGTCGGCGACAGCCTCAACCCGGTCGTCGACGCCATCCGCCGCAACTCGGCCATCGACTGGATCCAGGTCAGGCACGAGGAGACCGCCGCGTTCGCCGCCGGAGCCGAGGCCCAGATCACCGGCTCCCTGGCGGCCTGCGCCGGATCCTGCGGTCCCGGAAACCTGCACCTCATCAACGGCCTCTACGACGCGCACCGCTCCCTGGCGCCCGTTCTCGCACTCGCCTCGCACATCCCGTCGAGCGAGATCGGTCTCGGCTACTTCCAGGAGACCCATCCGGAGCTGCTCTTCCAGGAGTGCAGCCATTACAACGAGATGATCTCCAACCCGCAGCAGATGCCGCGGCTGCTCCAGACGGCCATTCAGCACGCGATCGGCCGAGGCGGGGTCAGCGTCGTCGCGATGCCGGGCGACATCGCCTCGCAGCCCGCTCCGGAGAAGTCGATCGAGCACGCCCTGGTCACCTCGCGGCCGACGGTACGGCCCGGTGACGCGGAGATCGAGAAGCTCTGCCGCATGGTCGACGAGGCGAAACGTGTGACATTGTTCTGCGGCAGCGGCACGGCGGGCGCCCACGCCGAGGTGATGGAGTTCGCCGAGCGGGTGAAGTCCCCGGTCGGGCACGCGCTGCGCGGCAAGGAATGGATCCAGTACGACAACCCGTACGACGTCGGCATGAGCGGGCTGCTCGGCTACGGCGCCGCCTACGAGGCGACCCACGAGTGCGATCTCCTCATCCTGCTCGGCACCGACTTCCCGTACAACGCCTTCCTCCCCGACGATGTGAAGATCGTCCAGGTCGATGTGCGGCCCGAGCACCTGGGCCGCCGTTCCAAGCTGGATCTGGCGGTCTGGGGCGATGTCCGTGAGACGCTTCGCTGTCTGACTCCGCGGGTGAAGGTCAAGACCGACCGCAAGTTCCTCGACCGGATGCTGAAGAAGCACGCCGACGCGCTGGAGGGCGTGGTCAAGGCGTACACCCGCAAGGTCGAGAAACACATCCCGATCCACCCGGAGTACGTCGCCTCGGTGCTGGACGAAATCGCCGATGACGATGCCGTGTTCACCGTCGATACCGGCATGTGCAATGTCTGGGCCGCCCGCTACCTCTCGCCCAACGGCAAGCGCCGCGTCATCGGTTCGTTCAGCCACGGATCGATGGCGAACGCGCTGCCGCAGGCCATCGGCGCCCAGTTCACCGACCGGAACCGACAGGTGGTGTCGATGTCCGGCGACGGCGGATTCACCATGCTCATGGGCGACTTCCTCACCCTGGTGCAGTACGACCTGCCGGTGAAGGTCGTGGTGTTCAACAACTCCTCGCTCGGCATGGTCGAGTTGGAGATGCTGGTCGCCGGGCTCCCGTCGTTCGGTACGGACAACAAGAACCCGGACTTCGCGGCGATCGCCCGGGCCGCCGGGGCGTACGGCGTCCGGGTCGAGAAGCCCAAGCAGCTGGAGAGCGCGCTCAAGGACGCCTTCAAGCACAAGGGCCCGGCGCTCGTCGATGTCGTCACCGACCCCAACGCGCTCTCCATCCCGCCGAAGATCAGCGCGGAGATGGTGACCGGATTCGCGCTCTCCGCCAGCAAGATGGTGCTGGACGGGGGAGTGGGCCGGATGGTCCAGATGGCCCGCTCCAATCTGCGGAACGTGCCCCGCCCCTGACCGGAAGCCGGCGCGGAAGCCCGGCGCGGAAGCCGGCGCGGGGTTCGGCCGGACGTCCCGACGCCGGGGTCCGGCCGCACCTCACGCCGGGGTCAGCCGCACCGTCAGAATCCGGAACGGCCGCAACGACAGGACGAGAGCGTGCCTGATCGTGGAAGACCTGACCAGGCGCTGCCTGGCCAGGCAGCGTGAGCTAGAAATCCCCGCTCGGCCCCGAAGGAGGGAATCCCCTCCTTCCGGGAGGGGAGCAGCCAATTATTGATGAGTCGACAAGCGTGGCGGCCGGTCTGTGGGGCATGCATCCCCGTGGAGATGTTCCGCGAAGGCGTTCGGCGATACGGCGAACAGGGGGCGATTCACGGTGCAGGCGGGGGAAATGATGGAGCGTTGGAAAGAGGCCGATTCCATGGCGCACGGGCCGGCTCACGAGCCCGGGGCGCAGGGGTGGCAGCCGGTCCGGCTGCATCGCCGACTGACCCGTACCGATCTGGCGGCCGTAAGCGAAGTGCGGTGTGCGTTACGGGAGTTCCTGCGCTACCGGTGGCGGGACGAGTCGGCCGGGGTGGCGGAGCTCCTGCTCAGCGAGCTGGTGACCAACGCGCTGATCCACACGAGGCACGGCGCGGTCGTCACGGTGAGCGTGGCGCCCGCCGGACTGCGGGTGGAGGTACGGGACTTCGTATCCGGGCTGCCCCCGTCGTACGTATCGGACGCCGACGACGGTACGCACGGCCGGGGACTGTTCCTGGTGCAGAGCCTCGCGGACGCCTGGGGGGTCGGCGCGCACGCGCTGGGCAAGGTCGTCTGGTTCGAACTGCACGGCGAGAGGCCCTGAGAGCCCGGAGAAGACCGGGCCGTCAGGGCCTCTTGCAACGGATCAGCGCATCCATGTGGACAGGTGGATCAGTGGATCAGCCGAACTGCTGCTCCAGATCCTTCAGCTTCCGCTCCAGCGAGTCGAGCCGGGGCAGTGCCTGGGTGTCGTCCTCGGCGGTGAGGTCGACGGTGACCGGATCGAGCGCGTTCCGCTCCGGGGTGCCGGTGTGCGGACCTGTCACGGCTTGCAGGGACGGCCGGGGCCGCAAGGGCAGCTGTCCCTGCTCGGATCCGGCGGACTCTACGACGGACTGCGCGGAGGCCGTCGTCGGGGCGATCGCCTGGATGTCCACCTGGGTGCCATTCCGGCCGACCCGGCGCCAGGCGCGGTTCTGCCGGTTCAGCGCCTTGATGTGGGCTCGGTCCAGCTTCTCCTGGTCCTTCCTGCGGAGACGGTTCTGCTCCTTCTCCCGCCGGTCCTCACGTACGTCCTCGACCGCTTCGTCCAGGGTGCGTACGCCCTCCAGCAGCATCAGCGACCAGGCGCCGAAGGTCTCCCGGGGGGCGCGCAGCCACCGTACGATCCGGATCTGCGGCAGCGGACGGGGTACCAGGCCCTGCTCGCGCAGCGCGGCCCGGCGGGTCTGCTTCAGTGCCCGGTCGAAGAGCACCGCCGCGGAGAGCGACATCCCCGCGAAGAACTGCGGGGCGCCCGCGTGGTCCATGCCGCGCGGCGCGTGCACCCAGTTGAACCAGGCCGCGGCGCCGGCGAACATCCATACGAGCAGCCGTGAGCCCAGCGCCGCGTCACCGTGGCTGGCCTCGCGCACCGCGAGTACGGAACAGAACATCGCGGCCCCGTCGAGGCCGAACGGAACGAGATATTCCCAGCCCCCGGTGAGGCCGAGATTCTGCTCGCCGAAGCCGACGAGTCCGTGGAAGGAGAGCGCGGCGGCGACCGCCGCACAGCAGAAGAGCAGGATGTACGAGGCGGTGGCGTACAGCGCCTCCTTGCGTCTACGACGCTCCTCGCTGCGTTCCCAGCTGTCTTCGGCAGCGGATTTGTCAGCGGCGCGCTTGCCGCGTGCGACCACCGCGACCGCCGCCAGGACCCCCACGAGCAACACGGCGCCCGGAAGCAGCCAATTCAGCGATATGTCGGTCAGACTCATGCGCGGTCCCTTGCGTCGCGTAGGGCATTTCGGGCGCCATGATTGCCGAAACCCCGTCACTCTCTGGGGGTTTCGGGGCAAGAGAACGCCATTGGGTTGGCAGGGCATACGGATAGCCGGGATCTGATCGAATACCCGTACGCGGCCGATGATGTGCGTTCGAATAGTACTACCCGTGCAGGTGGTGTGAATCAATGAGTGGGCGTCAGTTTCCGTACGCGGTCCGCGTCACAGGTGCGGGGGCACGTGACACAGGTGTCCTCGGGGCGCAGCGTGTAGAAGAGGCAGCAGCTCGTCCGATCGCGGGTGGGCAACGACCCGCCGTCCGGCCCGGCCAGTTCGCGGAAGCCCGCCGAGCCGACGAACGGCTTCGTGGTGCCGGGCAGGAGTGCCTCCAGCTCGGCCATCGCCCGTCGCTCCTCGCCGAGGAGATGGGCGATGTACCAGAGGCCCTCGACGATTTCGTCCGTCGCCATGCCCCACAGCGCCCGTCGGCCGCGCCGCATCCGTGGCCCGAAGCCGTCCAGCACCGGGCCGATGTGGTCGGCCACCGCGGCGAGCACCTCGGTCCGCAGCGCAGCCTCGTCGAGGACCACCCGGGCGCCCGGCAGGCCGGCCGCGGGATCGTCCGGAAGACAGGCGAACTCCCGTACGCGGACGGTCAGATGGCCCAGCGCGCGCTGGAACGCCACATCGCCGACGGGAATCCGGGGCACCCGCCGGTGCAGGAACCACGGCACCGTCACCAGCAGGCAGGCGGGCCAGGCGTACCGGTGCAGCCCGAAGCCGGCGACCACATCGGGGCGGGCCTGCTGTCCGTAGTCCCGCACCACCTGCGCGTGGTCCCAGGCCAGGAAGGCGTCGAGTGCGGCACCACCGGCCGCGAGCTCCTCCGCGCCCACCCAGCCGGCGCCGCGGGGCGCGGCGTCATCATCCGTCAGCACCTCTGCGCGCAGGCCGGGGAAGACCTCGGCCAGACGCGTGTACGCGCCCGTCACGGCGGACGCGGTGGTGCCGGGGAGCAGGGCGGGGAGTGTCATGCAGGACCACCGAATCGCGATCGTTTGCAGGTAAGCCTTACCTTATCCGAACGGATCGATGTTTGAACTGCGGTCTGCTCCGCCTATCGTGCACAGGGGGGCATGGCACACGCGAGCCGCGCCCGCGGCAGGCCGAGGAGGTCCGAGTGGAGCAGGGCAGCGCGCGAGAGCAGGCGCGACCGACGTACGCGTCCGTCGCGTCCGCGACCGCCCCGGCAGCCGTACGCGTACCCGAACAGCCACGCGGCGAGCAGGCGTGTGGTGCGGAGACACGCAGGGAACAGGGAGGCACGGACCAGGCGCGTGGCGAGCACACCCACAGCGAGCCGCCCGCCCCGCGCGTGGCGGTGCAGCGGCACTCCGTGCGCGGCCAGATCCTCGACGCCCTGCGCGCCGCCCTGGTCGACGGTCAGCTGGTCCCGGGGCAGGTCTACTCCGCACCGGCCCTCGGCGCCCGCTTCGGGGTTTCTGCGACCCCGGTGCGCGAGGCGATGCAGCAGCTTGCCATCGAGGGCGCCGTCGAAGTCGTACCGAACCGCGGATTCCGGGTGTCCCAGCGCGGCCCGCACGAGCTGGCCGAGCTGGCCGAGGTACGGGCGCTGATCGAGGTCCCCGTCATGCTGCGACTGGCCCGCACCGTACCGCCGGCCCGCTGGTGCGCCCTGCGCCCGCTGGCCGACGCCACGGTGACGGCCGCCGCCGTGGGCGACCGGGCGAGCTACGCCGAGTCCGACCGGGCCTTCCACGGCGCGGTCCTCGCGCTCTGCGGCAACGAGCAGCTGGTGATGGTCGCCGACGACCTGCACCGCCGATCCCAGTGGCCCCTGGGGAACAACCCCGTCTCCCGCCGCGCCGACCTGCTCGCCGACGCCGTCGAGCACACCGCCCTGCTCGACGCGCTCATCGCCCAGGATCTGACCGTCGTGCAGTCGCTCGTACGGGAACACTTCACCGGCGCCGAGAGCTGACTGGACGCCGGCCCCCGGGGCTCAGCATCTGTCCGGCAGATCAGGGCCGTAAAGAACCCTCCTGGTTCGCCTCGGCCGTCTCCGGCGGCGGGTCCAGATGCGGGGCCAGCCAGGTCGGTACGCCCCCGAGCAGCCGGAAGAGCCGGCCCGCCTCGGCCCGCAGCCGGGTCGCCGCCTCCGGCTCCGGTTCCGAGTCCGCGAGGGCGATGAGGGCCGGAGCCGTACCGATCAGATAGCCCAGCTCCTCCCTTATCCGCAGGGACTCGGCGAAGCCGTGCCGGGCCTCCGCGAGCTCGCCCTCGCGCAGGGCCAACAGGGCGAGATGGCGCCAGGTCGAGGAGAGCAGCAGGGCGTCGCCCTGAGCGGTCGCACCGGCGTGAGCCCTGCGGTACGCGGCGCGCGCGGCCTGCGGCGAGTCGGCGATGTTCTGCGCGATCAGGCCCCGGCGGAAGTCCAGCAGCGGGCGGCTCGGCGCGGACGGGGCGAGCAGCGCGGCGGCCCGGCTCAGGGCGACGCTGGCCTCGTCGGCCCGGTCCCGTACCCCGAGGAGCGTCGACGCGTACGCCAGATGACCGCGCTCGCAGGCGGCCGCACCCCGTTCGGCGTCGTCGTGGGCCAGCGCCTCGGCGGTGCGCAGCGCGTCCTCGGCGTCGGTCCAGCCCTGCCCGGTGTACAGGCACCGTTCGGTCAGCAGGGCCGTCCGCTGGAGTGCCGCCGCCGGATCGGTGGCGGCGTCGGGTTCGAGCAGCGCGGCGGCGTCCGTCCAGCAGGCGCGTGACCGCAGCCGCCATACCGCTGTCTGGAGCGGCGGATCGTCATCTGCTGTCGTTCCGGAACCAGACATGGCGGTATGCGCCACATTGCCCTCCCCGAGCGCGCCATCGAGCTGTTGAGTCTGGCCGCATCTCAGCACGGATTGGCACGCCGGGCCAAGGGGTCGGGGCAATGTCAGGTGAAAGATTTCACAAACGGCGGGACCTGCCGGGAGGCGCGGCAGGTCCCCGACGTCAGCTCATACGCAGGGCGAGGAAGAAATCGAGCTTGTCCTCCAGGCGCGAAAGATCACGCCCCGTCAACTGCTCGATTCGCCCGACCCGGTAGCGCAGCGTGTTGACGTGCAGATGGAGCCGGGACGCGCAGCGGGTCCAGGAACCGTCGCAGTCCAGGAACGCCTCCAGCGTCGGGATCAGCTCCGCGCGGTGGCGCCGGTCGTAGTCGCGCAGCGGGTCGAGCAGCCGTGCGGTGAACGCGCGGCGCACGTCGTCCGGGACGAACGGCAGCAGCAGGACGTGCGAGGCCAGCTCGTGATGGCCGGCCGCGCAGACCCGGCCGGGGCGGGCCGCCGCCACCCGACGGGCGTGCCGGGCCTCCTCCAGGGCGCCGCGCAGGCCTTCGGGCGAATGCACGGCGGCGCTGACACCCAGTGTCAGCCGGCCGTCGTCGGCGAGGCCCGCGGAGAGCGGTTCGCGGACGGCGGCGAGCAGCACATCGGCGTGGAGCGCGCAGTCCTCCTCGACGGGCGCCGCGTCGGCGGCGGAGTCGTGGGCCGGTGCGGGCGCGGTGACGGCGGGCAGCGGTACGAGGGCCACCGCCTCGTCGCCCGTGTGGGCGACCGCGATCCGGTCCGCGGAGTCGGAGCCGGTGACCGCGGGGTCGACCAGGATCTCCTCCAGCAGCGCCTGGGCGACCGGGCCGCCCGCGACGGCGGAGCCGGGGCCCACGGCCGGGGTGCCCGCGACGGAGCCGGACGGCCCGCCCGCTTCCGCGGAGCCCTCCGCGTCGCCCCACTCGACCCGCGCCACCACCACCTGCCAGTGCGGCGCGGCGCCGAGCCCTGGCAGCAGCACCGGGGCGGCGACCCGCAGCCGGGCGGCGATCTCGGTGGGCGGGGCGCCCGTCTGGACCAGCTCCAGGACTTCCTGGGCGAGCCTGCGGCGTACCGCACGGGCGGCGTCGCGCCGGTCCCGTTCGACCGCGATCAGCTGGGTGACGCCCTGGAGCAGATCCAGCCGGGCGGGCGGCCAGTCGCTCGCGTCCGCCTCGACCGCGAGCAGCCAGTCGGAGAGCACCGACTCGCGCACGTCCCCGGAACCCGGGAGCGCTTCCCGCCCGGTGTTGCGGATCGGGAAGAGCGAATACGTGGTACCGCCGACCGTGGTCCGGTGCGGGGCCCGGCGGCCGGTGCGGGTGGCGGCCAGGTGGTGGCCGGCGAGCGCCGCGCCCACCGGTTCGGCCAGCGGCGCGTCACCGGCGCCCGCGATCAGCCGGCCGGTGGGGGAGAGCACCCAGGCATGCAGGTCGAGGTCGGAGCCGAGCAGATCGAGCACCACCTCCGGGCCGCCGCCCGCCGGACCCGAGGTCATCAGCCTGCGGTGCCGGTCCACGACCGCGGCCAGATCGCCCGCCCGCTCGCCGGACACCTGGCGCACCACATGCTCGGTGATCGTTGCGAACGCGACGGTCTCATGGACGGCGAAGAGCGGCAGCCGGTGCTTCGCGCACGCCTCCACCAGATCGCCGGGAACATTGCCGAGCTCCGCCTCGCCCGCCGCCAGCCCGGCGACCCCGGCGCCCGCCAGGATCCGTACGAACGGCTCCGAGTCCGTCGCGTTCCGGCGCCAGGCCAGGCCCGACAGGACCAGCTCACCGCCCGACAGATAGCGGCTGGGATCCCGCAGGTCGGTGGTCATCACCCCACGGACGGTCCTGTCCAGCTCGTTTTCGCCGCCGAGCAGCCGCAGGCCCAGCGCGTCGGTCTCCAGCAGTGCGCGCAGCCGCATCTCGTCGCCGCCGTCTCTTTCGTTGGTGCGGGTGAAAACTGGTTATTGCGGTGAGGTTACTGATCCCCGCCATTCGTTCGAATCTACAAGACGAGGAGATCGACCAGCCAACTCCTTCATGGTTTCGGTGACTGCACCAGGTGGGGCACGGCTTGTGTACTTGGCCCCACACCGCGTTAACACCATAGGAACGACCAGTCGAGGGCCGGCCGTTCCCGAGGGCCTGTCGTCGGTCTGCCGTCTGCCGCACGATGCCTGGCACGCACGCCCTGACGAACGACCCGATTGAGAAGAAGAGAGCCACTCATGGACTTCCTTCGCCCCGCCAGCTGGGAGGAGGCGCTCGCCGCCAAGGCCGAGCACCCTACGGCTGTGCCCATTGCAGGTGGCACCGATGTGATGGTCGAGATCAACTTCGACCACCGGCGGCCCGAGTACCTCCTGGACCTGAACCGCATTGGAGAGCTGTCCGAATGGGAGGTGGGCCAGGAGAGCGTACGGCTCGGCGCCTGTGTCCCGTACAGCCACATCATGGAGCACCTGCGCGCCGAGCTGCCCGGACTGGCGCTCGCCTCGCACACCGTCGCGTCGCCGCAGATCCGCAACCGCGGTGGTGTCGGCGGCAACCTGGGCACCGCGTCGCCCGCCGGAGACGCCCACCCGGCGCTGCTCGCCGCGGGCGCCGAGGTCGAGGCCGAGTCCGTACGCGGAACGCGGCTGATCCCCATCGACGCCTTCTACACCGGCGTCAAGCGCAACGCCCTCGAACCGGACGAGCTGATCCGGGCCGTGCACATCAAGAAGGCGGACGGGCCGCAGCAGTTCTCCAAGGTCGGCACCCGCAACGCCATGGTCATCGCGGTCTGCGCCTTCGGCCTGGCCCTGCACCCGGAGACCCGCACGGTCCGCACCGGCATCGGCTCGGCCGCCCCCACGCCCGTCCGGGCGAAGGCGGCGGAGGAATTCCTGAACGCCGCGCTCGAAGAAGGCGGGTTCTGGGACAGCCGCACGATCATCACCCCGTCCATCGCCTCGCAGTTCGCCGCGCTCGCCGCCGGTGCCTGCAACCCGATCGACGATGTGCGCGGCACCGCGAGTTATCGCAGGCACGCGGTCGGGATCATGGCCCGCCGCACCCTCGGCTGGACCTGGGAGTCGTACCGCGGCAACGGCCGCAGCACCGAAGGAGCTGCCTGATCATGCGCGTCAATTTCACGGTCAATGGACGCAGGCACGAGGCGGACGACGTCTGGGAGGGCGAGTCGCTCCTCTACGTGCTGCGTGAACGGATGGGCCTGCCCGGCTCGAAGAACGCCTGCGAGCAGGGCGAGTGCGGATCGTGCACGGTCCGTCTGGACGGTGTCCTGGTCTGCTCCTGCCTGGTCGCCGCAGGCCAGGTGGAGGGCCGCGAGGTCGTCACCGTAGAGGGGCTCGCGGACTTCGCCGCCCACCGCTCCCAGGCACACCCGGGCAGTGGCTGCGCCTCCGGCGCCTGCGGCACCGCACTCGACAAGGCACGCCAGTGGGAAGCCGAGCCGGCCGGCGAGGATGGCCGGGACACCGGTGAACTCTCCCCGATCCAGCAGGCGTTCATCGACGCCGGCGCCGTTCAGTGCGGTTTCTGCACCCCCGGCCTGCTGGTCGCCGCGGACGAACTGCTCGAACGCAACCCGGAACCGTCCGACGCGGACATCCGTGAGGCGCTCTCCGGCAACCTCTGCCGCTGCACCGGCTACGAGAAGATCCTCGACGCGGTCCGCCTCGCGGCCGCCCGCGCGGAAGAAACGGTCTGACGATGGGCGTTACCGGCAACCCCACCAGCATCAACCAGGGCACCCGTACCAAGGGCCGCATCGGCGAGTCCACGCTCCGCCCCGACGGCATCCTGAAGGTCACCGGTGAGTTCGCGTACTCCTCCGACATGTGGCACGAGGACATGCTCTGGGGTCACACGCTGCGCTCCACGGTCGCGCACGCCGAGATCGTCTCCATCGACACCTCGGAAGCGCTCGCCACCTCCGGCGTCTACGCCGTACTCACCTACGACGACCTGCCGACCTCGGTGAGGAACTACGGGCTGGAGATCCAGGACACCCCGGTCCTCGCCCACGGCAAGGTCCGCCACCACGGCGAACCGGTGGCACTCGTCGCCGCCGACCACCCCGAGACGGCCCGGCGCGCAGCCGCGAAGATCAGGATCGAGTACCGCGAGCTGCCCGTCGTCACCGACGAGGCCTCGGCCACCGCCCCCGACGCGCCCCTCATCCACGAGGGCCGCGACGACCACCACGCCGGGCACGTACCGCACCCCAACATCGTCCACCGCCAGCCCATCGTCCGCGGCGACGCGGACGCGGCGGCGGCCCGCGCCGATGTCGTGGTCAGCGGTGAGTACGTCTTCGGCATGCAGGACCAGGCCTTCCTCGGCCCCGAGTCCGGTCTGGCCGTGCCCGCCGAGGACGGCGGCGTCGACCTGTACGTCGCCACCCAGTGGCTCCACTCCGACCTGCGCCAGATCGCCCCCGTCCTCGGCCTGCCCGAGGACAAGGTCCGGATGACGCTCTCCGGAGTGGGTGGCGCCTTCGGCGGCCGCGAGGACCTGTCGATGCAGATCCACGCCTGCCTGCTCGCCCTGCGCACCGGCAAGCCGGTCAAGATCGTCTACAACCGGTTCGAGTCCTTCTTCGGGCATGTGCACCGTCACCCCGCCAAGCTCTGGTACGAGCACGGCGCCACCCGCGACGGCAAGCTGACCCATATGAAATGCCGCATCGTGCTGGACGGCGGAGCCTACGCCTCCGCCTCACCGGCCGTCGTCGGCAACGCCTCCTCGCTCGGTGTCGGTCCGTACGTCGTCGACGACGTGGACATCGAGGCCATCGCGCTCTACACCAACAACCCGCCGTGCGGCGCCATGCGCGGCTTCGGCGCGGTCCAGGCCTGCTTCGCCTACGAGGCCCAGATGGACAAGCTCGCCGCCGAACTGGGCATGGACCCGGTCGAGTTCAGGCAGCTCAACGCCATGGAGCAGGGCAGCGTCCTGCCGACCGGACAGGTCGTCGACTCGCCCGCCCCGGTCGCCGAGCTGCTGCGCCGGGTCAAGGCCATGCCGCTGCCGCCCGAGCGCCAGTGGGAGGTGGCCGGCGAACAGGCCGACGTACGGGCCCTGCCCGGCGGACTCTCCAACACCACCCATGGCGAAGGCGTCGTACGCGGCGTCGGCTACGCGGTCGGCCTCAAGAACGTCGGCTTCTCCGAGGGCTTCGACGACTACTCCACCGCCCGGGTGCGGATGGAGGTCGTCGCCGGCGAACCCGTCGCGACCGTGCACACCGCCATGGCCGAGGTCGGACAGGGCGGCGTCACCGTCCACGCCCAGATCGCCCGAACCGAACTCGGCGTCACCCAGGTCACCATCCATCCGGCCGACACCCAGGTCGGCTCCGCAGGCTCCACCTCCGCCTCCCGGCAGACCTATGTCACCGGTGGCGCCGTGAAGCACTCCTGCGAGGCCGTCCGCGAGAAGGTCCTGGAGATGGGCCGCCGCAAGTTCGGTACGTACCACCCCGCCTGGGCCACCGCCGAACTGCTCCTGGAGGGCGGCAAGGTCGTCACCGACGGAGGTGAGGTGCTGGCCGATCTGGTCGACGTACTGGAGGACGAAGCGGTCGACATCGAGCTGGAGTGGCGCCACCGGCCCACCGAGGCGTTCGACCTCCGCACCGGACAGGGCAACGGCCACGTCCAGTACTCCTTCGCCGCCCACCGCGCGGTCGTCGAGGTCGACACCGAACTCGGCCTGGTCAAGGTCATCGAACTGGCCTGCGCCCAGGACGTCGGCAAGGCGCTCAACCCGCTCTCGGTCGTCGGCCAGATCCAGGGCGGCACCACCCAGGGCCTGGGCGTCGCCGTCATGGAGGAGATCCTCGTCGACCCGAAGACCGCGAAGGTGCGCAACCCGTCCTTCACGGACTACCTGATCCCCACCATCCTCGACACCCCGACGATCCCGGTCGACGTGCTCGAACTCGCCGACGACCACGCCCCGTACGGGCTCCGTGGCGTTGGTGAGGCCCCCACCCTGTCGTCGACCCCGGCCGTCCTCGCGGCGATCCGGAACGCGACGGGCCTGGAGCTCAACAGGACACCGGTACGCCCCGAGCACCTCACGGGCACCTGAGTCTCCGGCTCCTTTCGAACCCTCCGGGCGGTGCGTGCCTCCCAGGAACGTCACACTTCCGTTGCCCGCACCGCCCGGAGCACTCAAGTGCCGCATCCTTCACGGATGTTGGCGCGACGAGTAGTCCCGCAGCAAAGCAGCCCAGCGGTGACGACGCAGTCCCGCGGCAACGCAGTCCCGCGGTGACGACGCAGTCCCGCGGAAAAGCTGCTCAGCGGTGACGACGCAGTCAGGCACTTCCGTAGTACCAGCACAATCCACTCTGCATGCTCAGTTCGCCTCGGGCCGTCCCCCGGGTCGTGCCGCCAGCGCAGTCATCCCAAATCCCGCTTACCGATTCTCCATCGCGGGTGCCCCTGTGAACCTTGGGAGTCAGGCATCATGACCCAGCAGTCAGTGGAGCCCGGGACCATTGCGGAGGACGCGGGCTCCGGCTCGCGCATCCCCGCAGGAAGATCCTGGCTCGACCGGTACTTCCACATCTCCGAACGTGACTCGACCGTCGCACGCGAAGTGCGCGGCGGCATCACGACCTTCATGGCGATGTGTTACATCCTCCTGCTCAACCCGCTCCTGCTGTCCGGACCGGACGTGGCGGGCCACCGGCTCAGCCACGCCGGGCTGATCACGGCGACCGCGCTCGCCGCCGCCGTCTCGACCCTGCTGATGGGTTTCATCGGCAAGGTGCCCCTCGCTCTCGCCGCGGGACTCTCCGTCTCCGGCGTGCTCGCCACCCAGGTGGCGCCCCACATGACGTGGCCGCAGGCCATGGGCATGTGTGTGATGTACGGCGTGGTGATCGTGCTGCTGGTCGTCACCGGGCTGCGCGAGATCATCATGAACGCGATACCGCTGGCCCTGAAGCACGGCATCACCATCGGCATCGGCATGTTCATCGCGCTGATCGGCCTCGTCAACGCCGGCTTCGTCGGCAAGGGCGCCCCGGTCACGCTCGGCGTGGGCGGACAGCTCTCCGGCTGGCCCGTACTGCTCTTCTGCGTCACCCTGCTGCTCATCTTCATGCTGCAGGCCCGCAATGTGCCCGGCGCGATCCTGATCGGCATCGTCGTCGGCACCGTCCTCGCCGTCATCGTCAACACCGTCGGTGACATCAGCCCCAAGGCATGGGGCGGCAGCGCACCCGAACTGCAGGGCAGCGCCGTCTCGATGCCCGACTTCGGGCTCTTCGGCCATGTCGAGTTCGGCGGCTGGGGCGACATCGGCGTCATGACCGTAGGCATGATCGTCTTCACCCTGGTGCTGGCCGGCTTCTTCGACGCGATGGCGACCATCATCGGCGTCGGTACCGAGGCCGGGCTCGCCGACAGCAGGGGCCGGATGCCCGGCCTGTCCAAGGCGCTGTTCATCGACGGCGTGGGCGGGGCGGTCGGCGGCGTCTCCGGAGCCTCCGGCCAGACCGTTTTCATCGAGTCGGCGACCGGCGTCGGCGAGGGGGCCCGCACGGGTCTGTCCTCCGTCGTCACCGGTGTACTCTTCGCCGCCGGACTGTTCTTCACCCCGCTCGCCCAGATCGTGCCGGGGCCGATCGCCGCCGCCGCACTGGTCGTCATCGGCGCGATGATGATGCAGAATGCCCGCCATGTCGACTGGAGCGACCGCTCCGTCGCGGTGCCGGTCTTCCTGACGGTCGCCCTGATGCCGTTCACGTACTCCATCACCGCCGGTGTCGGCGCCGGAGTGATCTCCTTCGTCGCGATCAAGGCGGCGCAGGGCAGATTCCGTGAGGTCGGCGTGTTCATGTGGGTACTGACCGGTGTGTTCGTCGTGTACTTCGCGCTCAGCCCGATCGAGAGTTGGATCGGGGCCAAGTAGGCCCGTCCGTAACGGGACCGGCCCGTCCCTCCGCACCCCCGTAGAAGGAGAAACGCCATGCTGGACATCGCCGAAGAGCTCAACCGGTGGGTCGAGCAGGGACGCGACTTCGCCGTGGCCACCGTCGTGGCGGTCGGCGGGAGCGCGCCCAGGCAGCCGGGAGCCGCCCTCGCAGTCGACCGCGACGGCACGGCGATCGGTTCGGTCTCCGGCGGGTGTGTGGAGGGCGCGGTGTACGAGCTGTGCGGGCAGGCCCTCGACGACGGCAGCACCGTCCGGGAGCGGTTCGGCTACAGCGACGAGGACGCCTTCGCGGTCGGACTGACCTGCGGCGGCGTCATCGACATCCTGGTCACACCGGTCCGTGCGGACGATCCCGCACGGACGGTGTTCGCCGCCGCACTGGCTGCCGCCGCTCGGGGGGCGGCGGCGGCCGTCGCCAGGATCACCGACGGGCCCGCGGAGCTCCTCGGCCGGCCCCTGCTCGTCCACCCCGACGGCTCGTACGAGGGCGGGCTCGGCGGACACCCGGAGCTGGACCGCACCGCGGCGGCCGACGCCCGCGCGATGCTGGACGCGGGCCGTACCGGCTCCGTCACCATCGGCGCCGACGGCTCGCGCTGCGGGCAGCCGCTCACCCTGCTCGTCGAATCGAGCGTCCCGCCGCCCCGGATGATCGTCTTCGGGGCCATCGACTTCGCGTCCGCGCTGGTCCGGGCCGGAAAATTTCTCGGATACCACGTCACATTGTGCGACGCACGCCCCGTCTTCGCGACGAAGGCCCGCTTCCCGGAGGCCGACGAGCTGGTCGTCGACTGGCCGCACCGCTATCTCGCGGCGACCGAAGTCGACGCGCGCACCGTCCTGTGCGTCCTCACCCACGACGCCAAATTCGATGTCCCGCTGCTGGAACTGGCGTTGAGACTGCCGGTGGCGTACGTCGGAGCGATGGGCTCGCGCCGCACCCACCTGGAGCGCAACGACCGGCTGCGCGAAGTCGGCTTCACGGAGCGGGAACTGGCCAGGCTGCACTCGCCGATCGGCCTCGATCTCGGCGCCCGAACCCCCGAGGAGACCGCGCTGTCGATCGCCGCCGAAATCGTCGCCGACCGGCGCGGCGGCAGCGGAGTACCGCTCAAGGGGGCGCACACACCGATCCATCACGAAGGCGACGGGGCGTCGACGGCAGTGATCACTTCCGTGGCTTGAACCTTTCCGTGAACCACGGTTGTCCGTGGGCGGGTTGCCGCCACGGCGGCTTCACGCCAGGCGTGAACTCAGCCGTAGCCTCGGTTTTGCCTCTAGACCTGCCGCATGACATTTACATCCTCCTCTGCTTCCGGCCGGGCGAGATCGGCTCGTGCGGGACGCAGGGCTCTGCTCATAGCGACTTCGGTCGCCCTGGTGAGTGGCGCACTGTTGCCCGCAGCGGGCTCCGCTTCCGCCGCCGCAGTTCAGTCCGAGCCCGCCGACCGCCAGGCCGCCGCCCCCGTCAAGGAGTACGACATCACCCTGCTCACGGGGGATGTCGTGCATTACTCGGACGGTGTCGGCAAGCAGGACACCGTCACCGTGGACCGCCCCGACGGAGCGGTCGGCGGCGTGCATGTCCAGCAGGCCGGTGACGATCTGTACGTCCTGCCGGACGAGGCCAACTCCCTCATCGCAGCGGGCAAGTTGGACCGTCGGCTGTTCAATGTCACGGCTTTGGCCAAGATGGGGTACGACGACAGGAGGTCGGGCGGCATTCCGCTGATCGCGACCTACCCGGCGAGCCAGGGCCGCTCACTGCCCGCCGCTCCTCGCGGCGCGAAGAAGACCCTTACCCTGGCGAGCATCCACGGCGCCGCGCTGAAGGCCGGGAAGGACACCGCCCGGACCTTCTGGAACGACATCGCCCTTAAGGCCCGTTCGCTGGACAACGGCATCGCGAAGCTCTGGCTCGACGGCCGGGTGGAGGCCGCGCTCAAGGACTCCGTGCCGCAGGTCAACGCCCCGCAGGCGTGGGCCGAGGGCTACGACGGCAAGGGCTCCAAGGTCGCCGTCCTGGACACCGGAATCGACGCGACCCACCCGGACGTCAAGGACCGCATTCTCGAAACGAAGAGCTTCGTGCCGGGCGAGGAGGTCGTGGACAAGAACGGCCACGGTACACATGTCGCCTCCACGATCGCGGGCTCCGGCGCCGCGTCGGAGGGTGTCAACAAGGGCGTCGCCCCCGGCGCCGACCTGATCATCGGCAAGGTGCTCAGCAACGGTGGTTCCGGCGCGGACTCCGGCATCATCGAAGCCATGGAGTGGGCGAAGGCCGAAGGCGCCGACGTCGTCTCCATGAGCCTCGGCTCCAGCATCCCGGACGACGGCTCCGACCCGATGTCCCAGGCCGTCGACGCCCTTTCCGCCGACGGCGGCCCGCTGTTCGTGATTGCCGCGGGCAACTCCTACGGCGCGGGCACCATCGGCTCGCCCGGCTCGGCGGAGAAGGCGCTCACCATCGCCGCCGTCGACAAGCAGGACAACCGCGCGGCCTTCTCCTCGATGGGCCCGCTCGTGAGGTCCTACGGCCTCAAGCCCGATCTCTCCGCACCGGGTGTGAACATCAACGCCGCCGCCTCGCAGGCGGTCCCGGGCATCAGCGGGATGTACCAGTCGATGTCGGGTACGTCGATGGCGACCCCGCACGTCGCGGGCGCCGCGGCCATCCTGAAGCAGCGTCACCCCGACTGGTCCGGCCAGCGGATCAAGGACGCGCTGATGAGCTCGTCGAAGAAGCTCGACGCGTACACCCCGTACGAGCAGGGCACCGGTCGGCTCGATGTGAAGGCGGCCGTCGACACCACTATCGAGGCCACCGGCTCCGTCGCGGTCGCCTCCTACAACTGGCCGCACTCCGCGTCCGACCCGGTCGCCCAGCGGACGATCACCTACCGCAATACGGGTGCGAAGGACGTCACCCTCGACCTGGCCACGGACACGGACGCCGACGCGTACACCCTGTCGACGAAGCGGCTGACCGTCCCGGCCGGTTCCACCGCCGATGCCGTGCTCTCGCTGGACCCGTCGAAGGTCGCGAACGACACACAGTTCTCCGGCCAGGTCATCGCCAAGGACGCGGCGGGAACCACCGTCGCCCACACCGGCTTCGCCCTGAACAAGGAGCAGGAGCTGTACGACCTGACGCTCAGGCTCCGTGACCGTGACGGCAAGCCGATGGACGGTCTGGTCGTCATCGGCGCGCTCGGCGACCCGAACCTGAGCGTCGTCCCGGTGTCGGGCGAGTACACGCTGCGGTTGCCGCCGGGCAACTACAACGCCTGGACCGCCGCCGACATTGCCGGCGACCGCGCCGACTCGCGGGCCGTGGCATTCCTCGCGGCCCCCGAGACGATCCTCGACAAGGCGACCACGGTCACCCTCGACGCGTCCAAGGCCCACAAGGTCAGTGTGCGGACTCCGAAGGAGACCGAGACCCGGCAGCTGCGCTACGACATGGCACGTACCGCACCGGACGGCACGGTCCAGCGCGACGCGTATCAGATCCCGTTGACCTACGACCAGCTGTGGGCCAGTCCCACCAAGAAGGTCACGCAGGGCAGCTTCTCCTTCCTGACCCGCTGGCGGCAGGGCGAGAAGCAGCTGGATGTATCGGCCGGCGGCCGTGACGTGCCGGTCTTCCCGCAGGGTGGTGCGGCCATCGCCGAAAACGGCGAGAAGAAGCTGGCCGGCGTCTTCGCGGGCAACGGCTCCGTGGCCGACTACGAGGGTCTGAACGTCAAGGGCAAGGCCGTCGTCATCCGCAGCAGTGACGCGGTCGCTCCCGCCGACCGGCTCGCGGGCGCGGTGGCCGCGGGCGCCGGGGCACTGTTCGTCGTCAACGACGGCGACGGCGTCCTGATGGAGAGCTACACCCCCTACGGGACCAAGGGCACCATCCCGGTCGCCTCGGTCCAGCGCCTGGCGGGCGAGGACCTGATCAAGTCTGCCCAGCACGGTGCGAAGCTGACGATCGGGCAACACCGTTTCGCCGGTTACGTGTACGACCTGGTCGACCGCCACGACGGCGTCGTCCCGGACCGCTCGCTGGAGTTCGCTCCGTCGACCCGCCAGCTGGCGAAGGTGGAGAACACCTTCTACGGCCACAAGGACGTGCTCGGCGCGGGCTTCCGCTACGACATTCCGGACTACGGCCCGGGTCTCGGCTTCGAGGAGTACGAGAAGTTCCCCGGCACCCGCGAGGAGTGGGTCACCCCGCTTCCGGGCGCCTCCTTCTGGTACGAGAACCACTCGGTCTTCAACGCCACCGAGACGGACTTCGCGCAGGAGATGCGCAGCGGCGAGCTGGACTACACGGCGGGCCGCACCTACCCTGCGGAGTGGTTCGCGCCGATCACCCGTCCGCGTCTGGGCACCGGCTACTGGGGTCCGTTCCGGACCACCTACAACGACATGCAGTTCAACCTCACCCCGTGGACGGACTCGGGCGCGGGCCACGCGGGCGACATGTACGCGGACGAGTACGACACCACCACCACCGCGATCTACCAGGGCGATACCCTGATCAAGAAGGTCGCGGGCCGGGCCGGCTACTTCGGAAACCTGTCGCCGGAGAAGCTGCCCTACCGTTTCGTGCTCGACTCCAAACGTGACGGCGACCTGTGGAAGACCTCCACCCGCACGCACACCGAGTGGAACTTCGTCTCGGGCGCAATGGACGAGAACGGCCCGTACCGGGCCGACCTTCCGCTGCTGCAGTTGGACTACAAGGTCGACACCGACCTCGCCGGTGACGTCAAGGCCGGCCAGTGGGCCGAGATCGCTCTCACCTCCGGTACGCAGGAGTGGATGGACGGCGCGGTGAAGGCGAAGAAGGCCTCGCTGTCGGTCAGCTACGACGACGGCAAGAACTGGAGCGACGTGGAAGTGCGCGAGAGTTCGGCCGGTTCCTGGACCGCCCGGTTCAAGGCGCCCAAGCAGGCCGGCGGATTCGTCTCGATCAAGGCGCACGCCGAGACCGAAGACGGGCTCGGCATCGATCAGGAAATCATCCGGGCGTTCGGCCTGAAGTGACTGTCCGGCTGAAGTGGCCTGCTGACAGTTCCTCTTGAGGTTGCTCGCAAGACGGGCGGGAGGCGCTCGGGAGGCACGCAGGAGGTTGCGAACGAGGTGGCTCCACACCCTCCGACAGGGGTGTGGAGCCACTTTTTATGCTTTCCCGATCAACAAAATTGGTCCAGTTTGCCCGTATTTAGTGGGTCGTAACCCTAGAAAGGGACTTTTTGCGGTGCGTGGCAAGTTGCCACGACCGGGCGGGGAGGCTTATAAGAGAAATGTGGCTCAGGCGATAACGGGAATTCCGAGAGGCCGCCACGGAGGTTTCCCATGTTTCTGACTCCGTCCGACACGGAGAAATTGTTGCTGAGTGTTGCCGGAATGGTTGCCCGCGACCGGCGGGAGCGGGGCGTGCGCCTCAACTATCCGGAGGCCGTCGCCCTGCTGTCCTGCTGGGTCATGGAGCGAGCCCGCGAGGGAGCCGTGGTCAGCGCCCTCATGACCGAGGGGAGGAGCGTTCTGACCCGCGCTGACGTGCTCGAAGGCATCCCCGAGATGCTCCATGACGTCCAGGTCGAGGCGACCTTCCCGGACGGGCGCAAGCTCGTCACGATCACCTCACCGATCCCGTGATCCCGGGCGAGGTCCGGACCGGGTCCGGCGTGGTGAAAATCAACGAAAATCTCGCCACATTGCGAATCACCGTGGTGAATGACGGAGATCGGCCCATTCAGATCGGATCTCATCTGCACTTCCCGGACGCTAATCCGGCGCTTTCCTTCGATCGGGCCGCAGCCCAGGGATTCCGGCTTGATATTCCGTCAGGTACGTCGCTGCGCTTCGAGCCCGGAGTCGGCGCCGACGTCACCCTCGTCGCGCTCGGTGGCCGTCGACTGGTGCCCGGGCTCGTGCTGCCGGGTGTCCGCGCGTCGACCGGCGCACCCCTCGGCGGCCCCGAGGGCACGTGCGCTCCGGTATCCGCCCCCACGTCACACATGGAGGGCATGTGACATGGCACAAATGACCCGCGCCGCCTACGCGTCGCTCTACGGCCCCACCACCGGCGACCGCGTCCGCCTCGCCGACACCGACCTCTGGATCGAGGTCGAGGAGGACCGCTGCTTCGGCGGCGACGAGGCCGTGTTCGGCGGCGGCAAGTCCATCCGCGAGTCCATGGGACAGGCCACCACTTCGCGCGCCGACGGCGCCCTCGACCTCGTCATCACCAATGTCGTCGTCCTCGACCACTGGGGCATCGTCAAGACCGACATCGGCGTCCGAGCGGGCCGGATCGTCGCCCTCGGCCGCTCGGGCAACCCCGACATCAGCGACGGCGTCCACCCCGACCTGGTGATCGGTCCCGGCACCGACGTGGTCTCCGGCGAGGGCCGCATCCTCACCGCCGGAGCCATCGACACCCACGTCCACTTCCTCATGCCGGAGACCCTCCACGAGGCCCTCGCCACCGGCACCACGACCGTCATCGGCGGCGGCACCGGCGCCACCGAGGGGTCCAAGGCCACCACGGTCACCCCGGGCGCCTGGAACCTCGCGATGATGCACCGGTCCCTGGACCGTGTCCCGCTCAACATCATGCTGTTCGGCAAGGGCTCCACCGTCGGCGAGGACGCCCTGCGCGAGGCGGCACTCGGCGGCGCCGGCGGCTACAAGGTCCACGAGGACTGGGGCGCCACCCCCGCCGCCATCGACGCCGCGCTGAAGGCGGCCGACGCCTACGGTCTCCAGGTCGCCCTGCACGCCGACAGCCTCAACGAGGCCGGTTACGTCGAAGGAACCCTCGACGCCATCGCCGGGCGCGGCATCCATGTCTTCCACGCGGAAGGCGCGGGCGGCGGTCACGCCCCCGACATCATCACCGTCGCCTCCCACCCCAACATCCTTCCCGCGTCCACCAATCCGACGCTCCCGCACACCGTCAACACCGTCGCCGAGCACCTCGACATGCTGATGGTCTGTCACCACCTCAACCCGCGCGTCCCCGAGGACCTCGCCTTCGCCGAGTCCCGCATCCGCGCCACCACCATCGCCGCCGAAGACGTGCTGCACGACATCGGCGCCCTCTCCATCACCTCCTCCGACGCGCAGGCCATGGGCCGCATCGGCGAGGTCATCTGCCGTACCTGGCAGGTCGCCCACGTCATGAAGCAGCGCTTCGGCGACCGCGGCAGCGAACTCCCCGCCGACAACGAACGCGCCCGCCGCTACGTCGCCAAGTACACGATCTGCCCCGCCGTCGCCCACGGCATCGACCACGTCGTCGGCTCCGTGGAACCCGGCAAGCTCGCCGACCTCGTGCTGTGGGATCCCGCCTTCTTCGGCATCCGCCCCGCCGCCGTGATCAAGGGCGGCATGGTGGTGTACGCGCCGCTCGGTGACGCCAACGCCGCGATCCCCACCACCCAGCCCGTCCTGCTGCGCCCGACCGCCGCGGCCGAAGCCGCCCCACACCTCTCGGTCAGCTTCGTGGCCCCGGCCGCCCTGGAGGACGGACTCGCCGAACGTCTCGGCCTGGTACGCGAGTTGGTCGCCGTACGACCCACCCGCCACCTCACCAAGGCGGACCTGCCGAACAACACGGCGCTCCCGGACATCGACGTCGACCCGGAGACCTTCGCCATCCGCATCGACGGGGAGCTCATCGAGCCCGCCCCCGCCACCGAACTGCCGCTGGCCCAGCGGTACTCCATGTTCTGATGGCGGGCCTCGCACCCCTCCTGCTCGGAGACGGCCGGCTCCCGGTCGGCGCGTACACCTACAGCGCGGGGCTCGAACCGGCCGTCGCGGCAGGCCTCACCCGCGACCACGTCCCCGCCCTGCTGCGGGCCCGGCTGCACACCGCCGCCGTCACCGAGGCAGCCGCCGCTGTACTCGCCCTGCGGGCCGCAGGCCAGGACCCGGTGGACTACGGCCCCGTACAACAGGCCCTCGCCGCCCGGACCCCCGCCGCACCCCTGCGCGAGGCATCGATGACACTCGGCCGCGGGGTGCGCCGCCTGGCACGGCGGCTGGCCCCGGACCACCCCGCGGTCACCGCCCTGTCGGCGATCCGCCCGCGCCCACTGAGGCCGATCGCGCTGGGCGCCCTCGGAGCCGTCATGAAGGTGTCGGAGGAGGAGCTGGCGCACAGCGTCGTCTACGACGAACTGCAGGCCATCGCCTCCGCCGCGCTCAAGCTGCTGCCCGGCGATCCCCTGGACACCGTCGCCTGGATCCTCGCCGCGGAGCCGGACGCCACGACCGCGGTGGCCGAGGCCCTCGCGGTACGGACTCCGACCGGTCTGCCCGCTCGTACACCCCCGCTCACCGAGCAGTGGGCACTCGAACACGCACCACGAGAACGGAGACTCTTCCTTGCCTGACCAGCAGCACGACCGGCAGCCCGCCCAGGGCCCCAACGTGCACTACCATCAGCCGCTCAACCAGCCGCGTGCCATGCGCCTCGGCGTCGCCGGTCCGGTCGGCACCGGAAAGAGCTCGATTCTCGCGACGCTGTGCCGTGAGCTTGCGGGTGAACTCTCCATGGCCGTCGTCACCAACGACATCTACACCGACGAGGACGCCCGCTTTCTCCGCTCGGCTGGCGTCCTGCCCACCGAGCGCATCCGCGCCGTCGAGACCGGCGCCTGCCCGCACACCGCGATCCGCGACGACGTCAGCGCCAACCTCGACGCGGTCGAGGACCTGGAGGAGGCGTACGGACCGCTCGACCTGGTCCTCATCGAGAGCGGCGGCGACAACCTCACCGCCACCTTCAGCCCCGCCCTCGCCGACGCGCAGCTCTTCTGCATCGACGTCGCGGGCGGCGGTGACGTCGCCCGCAAGGGCGGCCCCGGCATCACCGGCGCCGACCTCCTGATCATCAACAAGACGGACCTCGCGCCGTACGTGGAGGTCGACGTGGACGCGATGGTCGCCGACGCCGAGAACGCCCGCGGCGGTCTCCCGGTCCTCGCGCTCTCCAAGAACGACCCGGGCTCGATCGCCGAACTCGCCGACTGGGTGCGGGCGGTGCTCGTACGCCACCGCTCCGGGACCCACATCCCCACCGACCCGGGCCCGATGGCACCCCACAGTCACAGCCAAGACGACTCGTGACAGCGCGGACGGTCGCTTCCGCCGAGCCGGCCGACCCCACGGTCGTCTCTGTGGAGCGCGACGGTTCGGGCCGCCATCTCGCCCGCGAACTGCGTCCCGGCGCCTTTCTCGCCCCCCGCCCCCTGCTGCCGTCCCCCGACCGCCTCCGCATCGCCCTCGTCGGCATCCGCGCGGGACTCCTCACGGGCGATGATCTGCGGCTGCACATCTCGGTCGGCCCGGGTGCCCGGCTGGAACTGGTCGAGCCGTCCGGCCTGGTGGCGTACGACCATCGCGGCGGCTCATCGACCTGGCGGGCCAGGGTCGACATCGCGGAGGGCGGCGAACTGCGCTGGAACGCCCGGCCGTTCGTGATCTCGACGGGTGCGTGCGTCGAGCGATCGATGGACATCGCGCTGGCGGCCGGTGCGCGGATGCTGTGGCGCGACACCCTGGTGCTCGGGCGCTCCGGCGAGCGGGGCGGCAGCGTACGGGCGACGACCCGTGCCACGTACGACGGCCACGAGCTGCTGGTCGAGGACCTGGACCTCACGGACCCGGAACTGCGCGAACTCCCCGGCATCCTGGGCCCGAACCGCATCATCGGCTCGGTCACCGCTCTCGGCACGAGGCCCGGGGGCCCGCCCCACCCGTACCGCATGGAGCTGGCGGGGCCGGGGGCGCAGGTGCGGCTGCTGGACACGGTGACACCGGCGCTCGACGCGGAACTGGCGACGGTCTGGGAGAACTGGCTCGTCACCGGCTGACACGCGGCATACACACAAAATGTATCGTGCACAGAAATCCGTGCGCAGGCAGCCGAACCAGGCGTCGTACGCCGCCGCGAAGGAGGCGATCCGCGGGCTGAGCCGGGTCGTCGCCAACGAGTGGGCCACCGACCGGATCCGCGTCGACGTCGTGTCGCCCATGGCGAGGACCGCGGGCGTCGCCGCCTGGGCCGAGGCGCACCCCGAGCAGTACGCGCTCTGCGCCGCCGAGGTCCCCCTGGGCCGCTTCGGCGACCCGCAGAAGGATGTCGCCCCGGTCGTCGCGTTCCTGACGAGCGACGACGCCCCGTACCTCACCGGTCGGACGCCGATGGCCGACGGCGGGGCGATCAAGCTCCGCCGACCCTGCCGCACGGCCTCGGGCCGGAAGGGATGTCCGGACGGGACGTCCTTTCACGGTCAGGAGCGGCTGATCCGGGAGCGGCCGACCGCGCCGCGCGCCACCGCGGCCGCACCCAGCAGCGCGGGGACCGCCGCGACCGCGAAGCACACGGCCGGCGGCAGGCGATCCACCAGCAGACCCACCGCCGCGGTGCCCGCCGAGGACCCGGCATTGACCGCGGTGTTGACCCACGCACCCGCCTGCGTGCGACTCCCCGCGCTCACGGACTCGTCCGCGACGAGATACGCGGTCGTCAAGGCCGGTGCGACGAACACCCCGGCGGCCGCCACCACCGCGGCCAGCACGTACACATCGGTCGACAGCCCGGCCACGGCCATGGCCACCCCCAGGCCGGCGGCCGGCACCGGCAGCCGTACCCGGTTCGGCGCACGCCAGGAGACGGCGCCGTAGCCGAGCCCGCCGACCGCGCTTCCCGCCGAGAGCGCGGCCAGCACCCACGCCACCGACGCGCCCTGGTGGCGCTGTTCGGTGAACGCCACCACCAGCAGGTCCAGCCCACCCAGACACAGCCCCACGGCCGCCGCCACGATCGCGGCGTGCCGCACCCCGACGATGCCGAGCAGCCGCCGCTCGCGCGGCGCGTCCTGGGGCGTGTCGGCCTCCTGGTCGGACGGTGTCGTGGCGATGCCGCGGACCGCGGGCGAGGACACCAGCGCCAGGGCGCCCACCAGCACGAGCACGGCACTGATCACGACACCCGCCGCGGGGACGGTGAAGGTGACCACCACGCCCACCAGCAACGGTCCGGTGACGAAGAGCAGTTCCTCGGCGACGCCGTCCAGGCTGTACGCGCGCCGCAACAGCTCCCGTTCCGGAACGAGGCTGCTCCACAGGGTCCGCATCACCGGTCCCAACGGCGGTGTGCAGGCGCCCGCCGCCACGGCGAGCACCCCCAGAAGGAGCGAGGAGGCGCCGGGCCGCCACGTCGCGCACGCCAGTGCGGTGAGCAGTGCCGCGTAGACCCCGGCCATCGGCGGCAGCGCCCGACGCGGCCCGTGCCGGTCGATCAGCGCGGCACGGGCGGGGGAGAGGAAGACACTTGCCGCCCCGAACAGGGCCATGACGGCGCCCGCGACGGAGTACGAGCCGGTGGCGTCCTTCACCGCCAGCATCAGGGAGAGGGAGACCATTCCGTACGACAGCCGCCCCAACAGAGCGGCGCCGAAGGTGCGGGCGGCGTGACGGGTACGCAGGACGGTGGCGTACGAAGGGGCGCGCGAAGGCGCGGGTGAGGGCGAAGGCATGAGGACGTTCCTCGTGAGGGCAGCGCGGCAGAGGGCGCTGCGGGCATGCGGGGACACCGAGGGCCGCACCCGGTGGGACGAGGCGCGGTCAGTACGGGGTCCTACGCACGGAAGAGGAACATGTGTGCCAACGTATCAGGGCGAGAAGCGCGTGCCCCGGCTTCCGGTGCCCTGTCCGAATTGCCGCCGTCGAGGAAGGCCGGGTGTGAGACTGGGGCGTCGGCTGTTCCGGCGTCGCGCAGCCCTGTGGTGCGACGCCTTCGGCGGGAGAGGACCGCGATGCGAAAGATCATCCTGATGATGTCGGTGTCCCTCGACGGTTTCATCGAGGGACCGGACCGTGAGATCGACTGGCACCTGGTCGACGACGAATTGCACCGTCACGTCAACGAGCAGCTCAGGGCCATGGGCGGCTTCCTGGACGGCCGTGTGACCTATGAACTCATGGCCGGGTTCTGGCCGACCGCCGACGCGGATCCCTCAAGTGCCGGACCGGTGGCCGAGTTTGCCGGTATCTGGCGGGACATGCCCAAGATCGTGTTCTCCCGGACTCTGGAGCGGGCCGACTGGAACACCACCATCAGGCGGGAGGTCGACGTCGACGAGATCAAGGCTCTCAAGGCGCAGCCCGGCGGAGACCTGGTGGTCGGCGGTGCCGATCTGGCCTCGTCCTTCATGCGCCACGATCTGATCGACGAGTACCGCATCTACATCCATCCGGTTCTCATCGGACGAGGCAAGCCGCTGTTCCCGGCGTCGGATACCCGGACCGGGCTCCGCCTGGCCGAGACCCGGACCTTCGGCAACGGGGTCGTACTCCTTCGCCACGAACGTCCCGCGGCTGCTCCACCGGAATGAACTCGCCGAGCCGCCGCGGTGCGACGGCTGCCCCACCGGGCCGTACGGGCGGTTCGCGCCGTATAAATGCCGCACCGTCCACAGGTGGCTGTACCGTCAGGAGATCCGACGAAAGGACCGGCGATGACACTCGCACCGGAGGACCGTCTGGCCATCACCGAACTGATCGCCCTGCACGGGCATCTGGTGGACGACGGCGAACTCGACCGCCTCGACGCGCTGTTCACCGACGACATCGTCTACGACACCTCGAACCTCGAACATGGAGAGATGCACGGGCTGGCGGCCTTCCGGGACGCGGCGCTGGCGATGGCGGAGCGTGGGCCCGTCAGTCACCACGTCACCAACATCGTCCTCACCGAGGCCGGTGACGATCAGGTGCGCGCCCGCTCCAAGGGGATCGGTGTCAAGGCGGACGGTACGTGCGGAAGCGTGACCTATGACGACGTGATCGTGCGCGGTGAGCAGGGCTGGCGTATCAGCCGTCGCAAGATCATCGTGCGGCAGATGCCTCCGGCCGCGAAGGAGTAGCCCGCACCGCATGTCGCATGTCATGTGCGCGGGTGTCGTACGACACGCCACTACATGTGACACGCCACCACATGCAACACCCAGCCACATGCGACACCCAGCCACATATGACATGTCGCATGTGGCTGATATCGCGTGGCATGTCGCATGCCACATGTCCCATGCCAGGTGTCGCACGCCGACGCCGATGGGCGCCCCCGCAACCAGCAGGGGCGCCGCCGACGGAACCGGGCCACGGACAGGATCGCGTCAGGCGTCCAACATGCCTGACGTGTCGATGACCTGACGGATCGCCCGGCCCGAAGCCAGCTCCTCCATCGCCGCGTTGATGTCGGCCAGCGGCAGCGTGCCCGTATGCATCTGCTCCACCGGCATCAGGCCCGCCCGCCACAGGTCCAGGAACCTCGGGATGTCGCGGCGCGGCACCGCGTCCCCCATGTACGAGCCGAGCAGGGACTTGCCCTCGCCCGCGAACGCCAGGGCCGGCACCTCCAGCACCCGGTCGGGGGCGGGCAGGCCCACCGAGACGACCTTGCCGCCCCGCGCCACGGCCGTCAGGCACTCGGCCATGACCTTCGGACTGCCCACCGCCTCCACCGCCAGCTCGGCACCACCGGAGGTGAGTTCACGGATCTGCCGCAAGGCGTCATCGGGGGCGTACGCATGCGTCGCACCCAGCCGGAGAGCCAGCTCGCGCTTCTCCTGGACCGGGTCGACCGCGATGATCGGGTACGCCCCTGCCGCCCGTGCGCCCAGTACCGCCGAGAGCCCCACGCCGCCCAGGCCGTAGACCACCGTCGACTGGCCGGGACGCAGAGCCGCCGTGTTGATGACCGCGCCCGCGCCCGTCAGGACCGCGCAGCCGAACATCGACGCCACGGTGAACGGGATGTCCTTGGGGATCGGGACCACCGACTCCTGGGCCAGCACTGCGTGTTCGGAGAACGCGGAAACGCCCAGCTGGTGGTGGACCCGGTTGCCGGCGGCGTCGGTCAGCAGTGACGGGCCGTGCAGCAGCGCGCCCGATCCGTTCGCCGCCGCTGCCTGCGCGCACAGGGCGGGCCGGCCCGCCGCGCAGTCGGCGCAGAAACCGCAGCTCGGCACGAAGACCAGCGCCACATGGTCACCGGGGGAGACCCGGCCGACACCCGGCCCGGTGTCCTGGACGACGCCCACCGCCTCGTGCCCCAGCGCCATCGGCAGCGGGCGGACCCGGTCGCCGTTGACCACCGAGAGGTCCGAGTGACAGAGCGAGGCGGCCGCGATACGGACCAGCACCTCGCCCTCGCGCGGGGCGCCCAGCTCCAGCTCCTCCACCTCGACCGGGCGGGTCCCGGAGTAGGGACGGGCCGTCGATATCCCGCGCAGCACCACCGCACGGGTCTTCACGCCCGTACCTCCGGACGCGGGGCGCAGCGCAGCACGTCGCGGCTCTCCAGCAGCGGGACGACCTTGCCGAGCACGATCTCCTGGAAGTGCGGGGTGGCGCAGTGCGCGGTGAAGTCGGCCTCGGAGACGTACTCCTCGTACAGCACGATCGCCCGCGGGTCCTCGGTGCCCTGGTGGACCCGGTAGGCGAGATTGCCCGGCTCCTGGCGGGAGGCGGTTGCCATGGTGTCGAGCAGGGGCAGGACGGTGTTCTCCTCGCCGGCCCTGGTGCGGTAGCGGGCGACGACTACATAGGTCATGGGTGCTTACTCCTGGGGTGCGGGGGGCCTCTTCAAGGCGGTGGGCGGGACCGGCGGCAGCTGGTCCCGGCGCAGGTGCCAGAGGCGGGGGTCGGACGTGGCTGCCGCGGCCGACCCGAGGGCCAGCGCGAGTGCCACGTCCGCGGCGGTTTCCACGAAGCCGGCGGCGACCGACGGGGACATCGCGCGCTGTGCCTGCGCGCTCATCCGGCCGATGATCGGGGCGGGCATGATCTCGACCAGGTCCGGCGCCCCGCGCGAGATCGCGTCCGTGGAGCGGCGCAGATTGGACCGGTCGGTGACGAACACCTTCATCATCGTCAGCAGGCCGAGCGGGCGGCCCTTTTCTATGAGGGAGAGCCGGGTGCTGACCACGCCGTGCGCGCCCATGTTCTTGATGAACTCCAGCGCGCCCCGGTCCTGAGCCAGACCGGGGCTGCTGTCCACGTTCACGAACACGGTCTTCCCCGCCCGGGCCAGCGCCGGCACGACCTGGGGCAGCTGCCCCACCGCGAACGAGGCGAGGATGCACACCTTGGCCGGTGCGGTCAGGAACTGCCGCAGCGGCTGGGTGCCGACGACCGACGCGACGACCGGCACCTCGGCGAACGCCGCGGTGAGCCGGGGGTCGAGTGGGGCACCGGACCGGGAGGGGGAAGGGGTCATGGCAAGGGCCTGCCTGGAGAAGGAGGGTTCGTGGCTGCTGAGATCAGTTCAGCGGAGACGTACCGAATCGGCTGGGAAGGCCCAGCTTGCCAGGGTTGAGAATGCCGGCCGGGTCCAGGGCCTTCTTCACCGCGACGAACGTCGCGAAGCCCGCCCCGAGTGATTCCTCCAGGTAGGGACCGCGCAGCAGACCGCAGCCGTGGTGGTGGCTGAGCGCCGCCGCGTGCTTGATGAGCACGGCGTTGGCCGCGTCCCACACCGAGCGGTACCAGTCGCGGCGCGACTCGGGCGCCACATCGCCGCGCAGCGAGAAGTAGACGCAGGCGCCGTCGGTGTACGCGTGGGACTGGTGGGCCGAGGCCGCCAGAGTTCCGTCCACCGACTGGATCGCGGCGACCACCTCGTCGTAGATCACCGGGAGGTCGGTCCAGGACGCGGCCATCTCCAGGGTGTCGGCGACGAAGCCGGGACCGGGCTTGAAGCCGTCGGCGGACTTGCCGACCAGCATCCGCTCGTCCAGCCAGCGCTCGAAGACCGCCTTGCTGTCCAGCTCGGGGCCGTACGCCTCGCAGACCTCGGTCGCCACCTTGATGGAGGCGTCGACGATGGCCGGGTCGCCCTCGTCGGCGATGAGGAGGAGATTGGTCTCCGGGTGGCCGAAGTGGGTGCCCGACTCCAGCGTGTCGTACAGGCGCAGGACGGCCGGGGTCGCACCGCGCTGCATGATCTTGCGGCAGGCGTCAAGGCCCTCCGCGAAGGTCGTGAAGCCGAACGCCACGGCGTTCGCGTACTCCGGCAGCGGGTGCACCCGCACCCGCGCCGAGACGATGACGCCGAGGGTGCCTTCGGAGCCGACGAACAGCTGGCGCAGGTCCGGACCGACCGCGGCACGGGTGTAGTCGCCGTACGTGGCCCGCGTACCGTCCGCGTGCACGACGTCGACGCCGACGACCATGTCCTCGATCTTGCCGTACCGGGTGGAGAGCTGACCGGCGCCCCGGCAGGCGATCCAGCCGCCGACCGTGGACACGGCGAACGCCGACGGCCAGTGGCCGGTGGTGACGCCGTACTCCTCCTGGAGCTGCTTCTCGAAGAGGTCGCCGAACATGCCGGCCTCGACGTCCACCACGTTCGACTCGGCGTCGAAGGCGGTGATCCGGTTCAGCCCGCAGACGTCCAGGACGACGCCGCCGAAGACGGGGAGCGCCGCGCCCGTGACGTTGGAGCGGCCCGCGGACGGGGTGACCGGGATGCCGGCCTCGTGGCAGATCCGCAGCACGGCTGCGACCTGGTCGGCGTCGGCCGCCTCGACGATCACGGCGTTCGGCGTCGCCGGACGGCCCTCGGTCTCGCCGATCATCGAGCCGGCCCACCAGTCGCGGGTCCGGGTGACGACCTCGTCGCGGGAGGTGTGCACCGCGTGCGCCGCCTCGCGCAGCGCCTCGATCACGGTCTCGGGGACCTCGACCGGGTTCACCTGGAGGGCGGCCTCGCCGTCTCCGATCGGGGTGTTCTGCGCCCACTTCGCGAAGCTGGGGGCGCCGATCGTGTAGTTGCCCCGGTTGAACGGGTGGGTGATGGTCTGACGGCTGATCATGCTGCTGCCCCTTCGAGGAGTACGGACTTTTCGTGACGGACGGCTGCGAGGTATTCGGAGACCGAACGGTCCACCTCGGCCTCCGTGAGGTTCAGTTCCCGGCCGAGGATCGCGCCGACGGCCCCGGCGGCGTCGACGGAGGAGTCCCGCGCGAACAGCCGAGCGCGCATCCGGCGGGAGAGCACGTCGTCGACCGAGCGGGCCAGTTCGGCGCGGGCCGCGTACACGACCTCGGCCTTGGTGTACGGGAGTCCGGCGACGATCGGCTCGGCCAGCGTCGGATCGTCCTGGATGAGGTCGCCGACGAAGCGGGCCTCGGTGCCGAAGCGCTCGCCCAGGTGCGCGGCGATGCCACCGGAGGCCGCGACGGCCTCGGCGTCGTAGCCGGCGCCGCCGAGCAGCGGGAGGTCGGTGGTGCGGCTCTTCCCCCTGCGGCCGAGGACCGTCATCACCTTGTCGATGACGAGTTCGCCCATGTGCCGGCTGGTGGTGAGCTTGCCGCCGGTCACCGTCACCATGCCGGTGCGGCCGACGGTGATGTGGTGGTCGCGGCGCATGTCGAGCGTGGCGCCCTCCTTGCCGCCGACCAGCGGACGCAGACCCCCGATGGAGCCCACCACGTCGTCCGGGGTGAGCTTCCCCTCGAAGGCGGTGTTGGCGCCCTCCAGCAGGAAGTCCATCTCCTCGCGGGTGCAGTGCACATCGTCGGGGGAGCCCTGGTAGTCCTCGTCCGTGGTGCCGAGCACGACACTGTTGCCCCAGCGGGTGCAGGTCGCGCGGCGGGCCCGGCCCGGGATCGGCACGGTGACCGTGCAGTTGATCCGCACCTTGTCCCACGGCACCACGATGTGGACGCCCTTGGCGGGCCGTACCTGCGGCTTGTGACCGTCGTCCGCCTTCGCGTCGAGCTCGTCGGTCCACACCCCGGTGGCGTTGACGACGGCGCGGGAGCGGATGTCGATCGTGTCGCCGTCCGCCGAGACCCGGGCACCGGCCACCTTGCCCATCTGCATCAGCAGACCCTCGGCCTTGGCACCGTTGAGGATCGTCGCACCGAGCGCGGCGGCGGTCCGGACGATGGTCAGGACGAGCCGGGCGTCATCGGTGCGGGCGTCGAAGTACATCAGCCCGCCCTTGAGGTTCTCCGCGCGCAGCGTCGGCGCCTGCGCGAGGACCTCGGGAACGGTGAGCCGCTGGTGGAGCTTGCCGATCCGCCAGCCGCCGACCAGGTCGTACGTCCACAGCAGACCCTCGAAGCCCTTGGCGAGGCGGGCGTCGAAGATGCCCTCCTTCTCCAGGATCGGGAAGAGGAACGGCAGCCGGTGCACCAGATGCGGGGCGTTCTTGCGGAAGCGGTGACGCTCCAGGAGCGAGTGGCGGACCAGGTTGACGTTGCCCTGCTCGATGTACCGCAGGCCGCCGTGCACCATCTTCGAGGACTTCGACGACGTACCGGAGGCGAAGTCGTCCTTCTCGACCAGCGCCGCGCGCAGCCCGCGCGAGGCCGCGTCCAGCACGGCGTACGCCCCGGTGATGCCGCCGCCGATGACGAGGACGTCGTACGTGTCGTCGGCCAGCCGGCGCTTGAGGGCTGCCCGGTCGAGCAGCAGGGGCGTTCGGCGGGTCGCCGCGGCGCTGCGCCGCGGTTTCCGGGCGGGCATAGTGATCACAACATCAACTCCTGGTGTTTCGGTGCGGCGGCCGCTTGGTCGGGTACGGGCCGCCAGTGCGACGGTCGGGGGCCGTCAGTGGGGGGTTCGGGGTTCGGGGCTGGTCAGGGGAAGCAGCGCGGGGTCGTTCAGGTGGGTGATCAGCAGGTCGCGCCAGGCGGCCCGCTGCTCGGCGCGCTCGGCCGCCGTGATCGACGGCTCGAAGACCTGGCCGTGCGGCTGGGCCTCGACGACCTCTTCGAGCGAGGACCACAGGCCCTGGGCGACACCGGCCAGGTAGGCGGTGCCGCGCAGGCTGGCGGTGGCGGAGTCGAAGACCCGCTCCAGCGGGAGGCCGGTCAGGTCGGCCTGGATCCGCATGAGCGGATCGCTGCCGGAGACCCCGCCGCCGACCCGGAGCCGGGTGAACGGTGTGCCCATGGTGTCGGCGACCCCGTCGATCAGGTCGCACACCGAGTGCGCGATCCCGTCGAGCACCGCGCGGGCGAGGTCGGCGCGGGTGGTGGCGAGGGTGAGCCCGGTGAGGGAGGCGGTGGCCTCCGGGTGCCAGACCGGCGTACGGACCCCGGCGAGTGCCGGGACGAAACGCGGGGTGCGGCCCGGCCGGGTGGGGACCCGGCCCGCCTCCTCACCGAGCTCCTTCGGCGATGCGAACAGCCCCAGGTCGTCGCAGAGCCAGCGCAGCGCCGAACCCGCCGTGGAGGTGTACGCCTCCAGGCTGTAGTGGCTGGTGTCGCCCTGCCGCCGGCCGGGCTGGGCGAGCACCCCGGAGATGTCCGGCCGGGGCAGGGCGGGCGTGGTGCCGGTCGCCGCGTCGACGAAGGCGCCGGTCCCGTACACGCACATGCCCTGCCCGGCGGCGAGGCCGCCGAGCGCGATCAGTGCGGCGTGCTGGTCGCCCATGGAGGCGGCCAGCGGGACGGCGATCCCGAGGGCGGCCGGGTCGGTCGTACCGAATCCGGCGTCGTCGGAGCGGAGTTCCGGAAGCAGGTCGAGGGGGAAGCCGAGGTGGCTGATCCACTCCTCGTCCCACGCATGCCGCTCCAGCAGATAGCCACCGCTGGACGCGGCGTTGGTCGGGGTGGTGGCGTGTACGGCACCACCGGTGAGGCGCCAGATCAGCCAGGTGTCGACCGTGCCGAAGAGCAGCCGGCCCTCGCGGTGCGCGGCGGCCACCTCCGGGTGCGCGGCGATCTGCCGCGCGGCCCAGAGGAACGGGGCGCGGGCGCCGACCGGCCGGCCCTGGCGGGCCAGCAGAGCGGCGTCCCACTCCGCCTCGTACGCGGTGAGTTCGTGCGCGTAACGCCGGTCCTGCCATACCACCGCGGGCAGCAGCGGCCGCCCGGTGACCCGGTCCCACAGCATCGCGGTGGCCCGCTGGGTGGAGAGCGCCACTGCGGTGATCTCGATGCCCTCCTCGCGGGCCCGGCCGACGGCCCGGCGCGCCACCTCGACGGTGGCGCTCCAAATCTCCATCGGGTCCTGCTCGACCGAGAGGTCGTCCGGATGGCTGACCTTGATCGAGCGGTAGAACACCTCGTGGGCCGCGCCGGAGTCGAGGACGACTCCGGCCCTGGTGCCCGTGGTGCCCTCGTCGATGGACAGCACACCGCGCCGTGCGGCGGCGCCGGGGAACGTCTGCGTCATTGCAGCCCTTTCATCGCGAGCTGTGCGGAGGGATACGAGAGGGGAGGGGACCATCGTGTGGTGCGGCAGGTCCGGGGCCGGGTCAGCGCGCGGTCGCGGACCGCGCGTCTTCCGGTGAGCCGGCCGGGGCGCCGACGGCGCCCCGGTCCTGGCCGGCGGCCTCGTCGGGGGACGCGGCCTTCATCGGGTCCCACTTGATCGCCAGGCAGGTGATCAGGCCGAGCAGCGGCACGACGGAGAGCACCAGGAAGGTGTCGGCGAGCCCCAGCGAGTCCTTGATCTGCGGGAAGACGTACAGCCCGGCGACACTGCCGAAGCTGCCGACCATCCCGGTGACACCGGTGCCGAGCGCGCGGACATCACTGCTGTACGAGAGTGCGGCGATGGACTTGCCGTTGGCGCCGGGACCCGCGGAGTGGCAGAGGATGAACAGCACCGGCAGCAGGAACGCCACGGCGGTGGGGACCTTCTCGAAGGTCAGGCCCATCGCGAGCAGTGCGACGAAGACCCCGGCGAAACCGGCCGCGGAGCTGAGCCGCAGCCCGAGCCGCCGGCCGAAGTACGCCGAGAGGAGGCCGCCCGCGATACCGAAGGCGTTGAAGACCATCGAGCCCATGGTGGCCTTCTCGAAGCTTTCGCCGAAGATGGTCAGGCTGATCAGCGGGAGGTACCAGCCGACCGCGAAGTACTGCATCGACTGCCCGAGCGAGATGACCGAGGAGAGGACCGTTCGGGGCAGGTACTCGCCCTTGAAGAGCAGTCCGGCCTGACGGAACCCGATGGCGGGCGCCTCGGTGGCCGCGCGGGTCGCCTCGTCGGGCTTACCGGCGACGGCCTTGATTTGGTAGATCTTGTCCAGGTTGACGACGGCCTCGTCCAGCCGGCCCTTGCTCGCCAGCCAGGTGGGGCTCTCCTTGAGCATCAGCCACTGGCCCAGCAGCAGGGCGACGGCGAAGACCGCGGCCGAGCCGACCGACCAGCGCCAGATGTCCGCGCCGACGTCCAGGTTGAAGAAGAGCAGGGCGAGCGCGAGGTTGCTGGTGGTGGCGACGTACCAGACCGCCTGCCACAGGTTCAGCCGGCCACCCAGCTTCGCGGGCGTGTACTCGGCGAGCAGCGCCATGGCGACGGCGAAGTCGATGCCGTACGCGACACCCACCAGGACCCGGCCGAACCAGACGACGGTGAAGTCCCCGGCGAACGCGGCCAGCAGGGCGCCCGCGATGGCGAACACCTTGGCGATGAGCAGCGGGGGAACGCGGCCGATCCGGGTGGCGAGCCAGCCGCCGACCGGGTTGAAGATGATCGCCAGGGCCGGAGCGGTGGCCGTGAGGATCGAGACCTGGGTGCTGGTGAGCTCCATCTGGGACGTCATCGGTCCCAGACCGGCGCTCAGCGCGGCGTTCGAATAGGCGTCGAGAAACAGCCCGCCGAACACGAAAAACCAGATGACTTGCGCCCGGCCGGTGATCTTTCCCAGCCCATCGATGAGCGCAACGACGTCGGCGACGCCCTTGACGCTCGGACGTTGTGCCATGAATCCGCCTTCGAGGAAGACCCATCGGCGGCACGGGGAGCACAAAAAAACAGGCATGACGAAACCACCGACAGGTGGTCTATGTCTATGCCTGTCAAAACACTGCGGAAAGCGCCGCAGCACGTGAACTGCAAGGAATGCGATCTACGGAGTGAGGTTAAGAACGAGTCAGAAGAAACGTCAAGGGTTTCCGGCAGGTTACTCAAACGTGACGTGGGACTTGATGCTACGTGTACTGCCCCGGTGGCATCCGACGGCCCCCCTGGGCGGTGCACGTACCCCGTCAGGCCGCGGAAGGCGCCCGCTTCGCGGCCGTCGCGGCCGCTGTCGTCGCCGCCGTGGCTGGATCCAGGGCGGACAGGTCGTCCCGGTGACTCTCCCGGGTCAGTGAGATGGCCACGGCGCCGACCACGCAGACACCGGCGAGGAAGAGGGAGCCGGCGCCGGTGTGTTCGTCCCGCCGCCGGCCGCGGCGAGCAGACTGGTGGCGATCAGCGGGGCCAGTCCGGCCCCGAGCGTGGTGGCCGGCTGGTAGCCGAGCGAAGCGCCGGTGCAGCGGGCCCGGGTACCGAACATCTCGCTGATGAAGGTGGCCATGGGCCCATACATCGACACGGAACCGGAGTCGACCCTCTCGGGTGCCGACATGCACGACAGCTAAGGTCTCGAACCGCTCGTGCGCGGCATCCCGCCGATCCGGCCCTGCCGCGGACCGCGCCGCCGCAGGCCCGCCAAGCTGCAGGCAGACCAGGCGTACGACAACCGTCGCCTGCGCCAATGGCTCCGCGGCCGAGGCATCACGTCCCGCACAGCTCTGCCGGAGGCGTCACCGTGATCTGCCTATGGCTCCTGCGGATGGGTGATCTTGCTTCGCTCTAACGGGGGGTGCCTGCAGAAATCCGCTACTGGCGACCGGCAGCGGCATCCAGGATGCGGGGGCACCGACTGCTGGTCTCGTGCGGTGCTCTCGGTTCCCCTCCAACGATTGGGATTGTGCTCATGGCTTCGCTCCTTTCTCCTCGCTGCCTTGGCTCCCTCACTGGCGCGGCGCTCATGCTCGCCCTCGGCGCGGGGGTGCCGTCCTCTGTGGCGGCTCCTGCGTCCCGGGCTGCCAATGAGATGTGCTTGGACGCCGGCAACAACCGCAACAACGGTGATCACGTACGCATCTGGCGGTGCGTCAACCACACAAACCAGCGGTACGTGATCACCAATGGACAGATCAAGGTTGAAGACACGATGGGCAAGCGTCAGGAGATGTGCCTGGACGCCGGTAACACCCGCAACAACGGTGACCGCTCACGCATCTGGCAGTGCGTCAACCACACCAACCAGAAGTGGATCGTCCGCAACGCGCAGATTGTGCTCGCCGACACGATGGGCAAGCGTCAGGAGATGTGCCTGGATGCCGGCAACACCCGCAACAACGGTGATCACGTCCGCATCTGGCAGTGTGTCAACCACACAAACCAGAAGTGGGTCATCCAGCGGGGTTACATCAAGGTCGCGGACACGATTTGATCGGCTCCTCAACCGCCTCGGTCCTGGCCTCCCAGGGCCGAGACGCGGTGGGCGGTTCGGTGCTCCATGGCTCCGCCCCGTGAGCGGAAGGTGACGCGGCGTCGTGAAGCAGGCGGTGCACACCGCCGTAGGAGCAGCCCGTCTCCTCCCCGACCTGCCCGGGGGGCTGCGTCCGCTGCGTGATCCGGACGCCACCGACGAGGAGTGAGGCCCGGCGACGGGTCGTCAGCGGCGCAGGTCGCTGACGACCCGCTCCCTGCCCAGGATGGGGGCGTCCTCGCACCGGCGGGGACGTACGAACCACTGGTGGCGGTAGACGCGGCCGGCGCCCACCCCGTACCGGTCCCTGCTCGTGGACACCGAAGGGTGGTTCTGGACCAGGACCGTTGGCGCGCCGCGGGACGACGAGCCGCGTGAGGGCGAACTGCACCGGTCGACTCGCGAAGGTGCCGCGTTCGCGCTCACTCAGTCGAGACAGAACTCGTTGCCCTCGATGTCCTGCATCCCGAGGCACGACTCGTTGTAGCCATCGGCAAGCAGCAGTCGCCCGCGTACCGCGCCGAGCGCGACCAGTCGTGCGCATTCGGCCTCGAGTGCGGCCAGGCGCTCTTCACCCACGAGCCCGGTGCCGACCCGCACGTCAAGATGCAGTCGATTCTTGACGGCCTTGCCTTCGGGAACGCGCTGGAAGAACAGTCGCGGGCCCACGCCTGAGGGATCGACGCAGGCGAATGCCGAACCCTGACGCTCAGGCGGCAGCGAGCGATCGAAATCGTCCCAAGTGGCAAACCCCTCCGGTGGCGGCGGTACGACGTACCCCAACACCTCGCACCAGAAACGAGCGACGCGCTCAGGATTTGCGCAGTCGAAGGTGACTTGGATCTGCTTGATAGACGTCATCGGTCCATCGTAGAGGCGGGATCTTTCGTCGTCTCCACGGGCCCGCCCCTGGCCAGGTTGTGGCTCATGCGTTCAACTCCTGGCGATGAGTGGGACCTTGAGCCGTGGGATGACGATCCTGAAAGTGCCGGCCGTGGTACTCCAGCAGTCCTTGCGGGACCTGGACACCGCGTACCGGAACTTCTTCGACGGCCTCAAGGTGAGGCCGGTAGGGTCCTGCGTACCGCCGACGAAGCCCTCGGTGCCCGGCCGGCTTCCGGCCGGCGGCACCGTGCCGCGCGCCTCACCGAAGGGCGTGTTGCGGCGCTGCACCATGGCCTGGGTCGTGGCATCGATGGCGAGTTCGCCGGTGCCGTGATGGTCTCCGACGACGAACGAGAGCGAGCCGTTGTCCTGGCGTACGGTGCTCGCCCCGCCGGGCTCGTAGTACCGCCGGGCCGTCGTCTTCCCGGTGGCCTTCGGCCAGGTGATCTCCGAAGCGCCCAGGTACAGCGTCGAGACGCCACCGGGACCGCGGCTGATCAGCCGCGAGATGTGACCGGCCCGGTGGCCGGAACCGTTGAAGATTCCCCGCACGAGCATCAATGGCGGGCAAAAATCTTTTTCTTGGCGGTGTGTCAGCACTTCAGCCATTGGTCTTGACCAATGGCTGAAGTGTGTGAAATCTATGAGCAAGGCCGCCATGAAATCTCTACAATTACCCCCGCGGGAGAACCAAGTCCCATGCGCATAACCGCGACCGCCGCAGCCGCATCCGCAGTGCTCGGCGGAGCCCTCGTCCTCGGCCTCACGGCCGTCCCGGCCGCACAGGCCGCGCCCGTCGATTCGGCCGACTGTGCCACCGATGCCTTCGGGATCGCCGTTAAATACGGTGAGTTCGTCCTCGGTGACGACGCCCACTCGCCCGACGCCGAAGGCGCTGTGGCCGTCGGTGGCAACGCCGACTTCCGCGGCGGATTCAGCGTCGCCAACGAACTGTCGGCGGCAGAGGTCGACGCCCTGCCCGGCCGGGCGTCGCTCGTCGTCCGCGGCGACCTGGTCAACAACGGGTCGGCCACCGTGGTCATGAAGGGCAACGCGGTCGTCGGCGGCGAAGTCCGCGACCGCGCCGTCGAGCTGCACTCCGGCACGTTCGGCCGGAACGCCCGGCTGATCGACTTCGACGCCGAGTTCGCAAAGCTCCGGGCCTACTCCACCGCGCTCGCCGAGGAACCCGTGACCGCTGGTGCCGCCGCGACGCTGAACGGCACGAAGCTCACCCTGGAGGGCAGCGACACCACCCGTAACGTCTTCAAGGTGACGACCGGTCAGCTGGAGCGGGCCAAGGACATCTACCTCAAGGTTCCGGCCGGCGCGACCGCGATCGTCAACGTCAGCGGCGAGAACTACGACATGGCCGACGCCGGCACCACCGGCTTCTTCCTGTCCGGCGGTCAGGACTACGTGCTGGACGACAAGCTCCAGAGCGCCTCCGACGGCAAGGTCCGCGCCCGGCTGCTGTGGAACTTCCCCGAGGCCCGTACGGTCACCAAGAACAGCCGGGCGGCCTGGCCCGGCAGCGTGCTCGCCCCCGAGGCCCACCTGGAGCTCGGTACCGGCGCACCGGTCAACGGCTCGGTGTGGGTTGCCTCGTTGCACGGCTCGGGCGGAGCGGAGACGCACCACTTCCCCTTCACCGGCTGCCTCCCGGAGACCGGGAAGACCCCGTCCGCCACGCCGACGCCGAGTGGCACGCCCGGGACCACACCGCCGGTGGACAGCACGCCGTCCGCGTCAGTGACGCCGCCCTCGGAGAGCGGCACGCCGTCCGGTGACGCGTCCCAGGCCGTCGCGCCGCCCACGTCGAGCCCGTCAAAGAGCGCGACGCCCGGGACCGGCGGTGGGAACCTGGCCTCGACGGGCAGCAGCGGCACGGTCCCGCTGGTCATCGGCAGCGCCGCGGTGCTCGCCGCAGGTGCGGGCCTCGTCGTGGCGGCCCGCCGCAGGGCCAAGCGGGCCTGACACCCGGTGGTTCAACGGGCCCCGGTGGTTCAACGGGCCCCGGTGCGCGCACCGGGGCCCGGGGTATGCGGCGCCGTCCACGTCACGCAGGACGGCGCCACGGTCTCTCTTTCCTCAGGGCTCGTCAGCGCCCTGCCTGGAGCGCTGCCCAGGTTCCCGGTCCCACGATGCCGTCGGCCGTCAGCCCCCGGCTCGTCTGGTAGCTGCGTACCGCCGTCGCCGTCGCCGGGCCGAAGCTCCCGTCGACGCCGACCGTCGAACCGAGCGCCGCGGTCAGCGAGCGCTGGAGCCGCTTCACCCCGTCGCCCGAGTCGCCCTCCTTGAGCATCGCCGTCGCGCCGGCCGACAGCAGCGCTGTCCAGGTCCTGGCTCCCACGACGCCGTCCGCGTCCAGCCCACGGACCGCTTGGAACGCCGTCACCGCGCCCTGCGTGGCGGGGCCGAAGCTGCCGTCCACCGCGCCCGCCGGATAGCCGTGCTCGCCCAGCAGCTGCTGAACGGCCGTGACCTGGGCGCCGGTCGAGCCCCTCCGCTGGGTCGCGTACGCGGTGAAGCTCAGCCCGTCGCCGCTCTTGCCGCCGCCGGTGTCCCCGCCGACCAGCTGCATGTAGCGCGTCCAGTCCCAGTACGGCCCGGGGTCGGTGTGGTCGTTGCCGGGCGCCTCGCTGTGCCCGATGATGTGTGCCCGGTCCTTCGGAATCCCGTACCGGTCGCACAGGTATTTGGTCAGGGCCGCCGATGACCGGTACATCGCGTCCGTGAACCACGACGGGTCGTCGATGAACCCCTCGTGCTCGATGCCGAGAGCCGAGGCGTTGGCGCTCCGGGCGTGGTACGCGGTGTCGCTGTCACGCACCATCTGGGTGATCTGGCCGTCGGAGGAGCGCACCACGTAATGTGCGCTCACCTCCGCCGTCGGGTTCTGGAACCAGCTGATCGAGCCCGCGTACGAGCCCTGCGTGACATGCACGATCACCTTGTCGATCTTCGCCGAGCGGCCGACGGCGAAGTTGTTCGCGGCGGCCGGAACCCACAGCGCGTACGGGTAGTCGGGACTCTGGGTGCGCACGTCGGTCGCGGTGAGCGAGCCCTTGTCGGGCGAGACCGGACGTCCCGTCACCGAGATCCGCTCACCGCCGGGGGTGACGGCGTCGAGGCCGTCGGCCAGGAAGGTGTAGACGGTGTCGGCGTAGAAGGCGGCAGTCGGCCCGTCCGTGCCGCTGTACCGTGCGACGGCCGGGTACCAGGCGTCGATGTCGTCGCGGTCCCGGGCATCGAGGCCCAGTTTGTCCGCGTAGCTGCGCAGCACCGCCGCGCCGCCCAGGATGTTGGCCGCGGTGTCGCTGCGGAGGTCGGCCACGGGCTTACCGGTGAGGGCGGCGGCCTGCTCGAGTGTCCGGTTCACGGGGTTGCTCACCAGATGCATCACGCCATAGCCGTTCGCCTGGCTGGGGCGCCCGGAGTGGCCGTCGAGCCGGGTCTCGCCGTATCCGACGGCGGCGAGCAGATCACGCGGTACGTCGAACCTCTCGGCCGCCCGTGCGAACGCCCGGTTCATCGGGTGTCCGTCGTCCGGGGTGGCGAGGGCCGGGGTGCCGGTCGCGGCCAGGACGGTGGCGGTGAGGGCCGCGAGGACGGATGCGCGGGCCTTGGTTCGGAGGGCGGCGCGTCTGGGCATACCTGCTCCTGCTCGGTGGGGGAGAAAGAACGGCCCCCGGGTCCGAGTGGGGTGGGCCGAGGGCCGCGAAGCCCGCTCAGAGTATCGATCTGTTTCGGGCATGACAATCATCAGCCGGTGTGTCGAACTCCCTTTCACTCCAACGCGGTTGAGGCGCAGGCCAGGGCCCTGCCCGGCGACCGTGAAGGCGGTCACCGGGCAGGGCCCTGGGCCGATTCACCGGCTCGGACGCGCACCGCGCCCCGCTCCCGCTCGGCGACGAGCCGCAGCGCCACATCGGTGATCACGTCCTCCTGGCCGCCGGCGTACCCCGCGTCGCCCACCCGCCGCAGGACCTCGTGCGCCGGTACGCCGTACCGCTCACCGGCCCACTCCGCCGGGACCGCCCCGGCCCCGCCGAACGCCGGGGCCGGGCCGGGGCGCCGTCCTACCAGCGGTCGTGGTGGATGACGTCCGCCACCGGGCGGCGCCGGACCGGACCGAAGTTGCCCTGCGGCCACCCGACCGGAATGGCTGCGAAGGTGTGCATGTCCTCGGGGATGCCGAGGGCCGCCTTCCACTCCTGCTCCAGCATCAGGTGCCAGATGGTGATGTTCGCCGCGAGCCCCAGCGCCCGTGCGGCGAGCAGGATGTTCTGCACCCCCGGGTAGACGCAGGAGCCCTCGGCGAGTGCCTGGAAGCGCGTCTGGATGTTCATCATGTGCTCGGTCCCGGCCGGGCCGAGCGCCTGCGCGGAGGCCAGCAGCCCCTCCTCGTCCAGCTGCGGCTCCGGGAACCGGTAGCAGGGGATGATCAGCGCGGGCGTATCGGCGAAGTGGTCCCGCTGGTACTCGATCGCGGCGACCATCCGGCCGTACGCCGCGTCGTCCATGCCCTTCGGCGCGTACTTCCCGGTCGTCGCCAGATAGGCGTCGACACACCGCTTCCACAGCGGCGCGAGGCGCGCCATCACCTCACGGTCGGTCACCACCACGTACTCGTAACACTGCATGTTGCCGCCGCTGGGGCCCCACACGGCGGCCTGTACGAGCCGCTCCAGCGTCTCGGCGGGCACCGGATCCGGCTTGAGGCGGCGCATGGCGCGCATCGTGGACATCGTCGGGAAGAGCGACGGTTCGTCGGCCCGCAGTGCGTCCATCGGTATATCTGTCGTCATGATCGCGGAGTTTAGACCGCCCCGATTGCCGGTCGGTCCAACGGGTGAAACCCCCACCAGGGGAGGTGTGGTGGACGGTCGTACGGGTCCGGCCCGTGCGACCCGCTCCCCTCGGCGCCCCGATCCGCGCTGCCGAGGAGATCACCGTGACCCTGTCGGTGCACGGGCTGCGCTACCGGGCACTGGGACAACGGCCGGACTTCTCCGGCGGACTGACCGGTGTGCCGGCCCTCGTCTTCGCCGGCGAGCACGACACGGTGACCTCACCGGAACGGCAGCGCGCGTTCGCCGCCACGATCGAGGGCAGCAGGTTCCTGATGATCGGGGAGTGCGACCACTGGGTCGTCCTGGAGCGCCCGGACGACGTCGCGGACCTCGTGGCCCGCTTCTTCACCGACCGCCCGCTGGAACCGGCGCCCGGGCCGGCCGTCCCCCGCGCCAGTCGGCGGGCGCGAGCCCGGTGCCGGGGGCGTGAGGGGCGGCTCGGGCCGCGGGCCGGAGCCCGGTGTGGGTGAGGTCCGGCCCCACCCACACCGCACGGCCCGCGGCTTTCGCGGGCCCGGCGGTCAGTGCCCGCCGTTGCCCTTCGCGTTGACGTCCACGCGCACGACCTGCGGGTCGTGGTCGCTCGCCTGGTCGGCGAACTCCGCGTTGATGTGCACCACGTCGTAGTCGAAGCGGCGGATGCCGGGACTGGTCAGGATGTGGTCCAGCGTCTGCGAGTTGCCCTCGTACACATAGCTGTACTGCTCGCTCGCGGGCAGGGTGGTGATCAGTGGCTTGAGCACCTCGCCGTTGATCAGCGCGTCCATCGTCGGTGAGAACGCGAAATCGTTGAGGTCGCCGAGCGTGATGACCCGGGCCGAATCATCCGCGGCCAGCAATGACTTGACGAAGGTGTTGACCTCCGCCGCCTGTTTCACCCGCTTGGTCTCCGAGCTGCGCTTCGGCTCCTGGTAGCGGCCGTGCAGGGGCTGGTCTCCGCCCTTGGACGTGAAGTGGTTGCCGATGACGAAGACCGGCTTCCCGTGGAAGCTGAACTCGCCGACGAGCGGCTTGCGGCTGTCGGCCCACGCCGCGTCGGTCGGGGTGATCCGGCCGGGCGACGCCGAGAGCGTCACCCCCTTCTTCGTCTTCACCGCGGTCACGGCGGTCGTCGCGTCGCCGCCCGCGCGGTCCACGAAGTCGACCCTCTTCGGATTGAAGAGGAAGACGTTACGGATGTTGCCGCCGGGTTCGCCGCCGTCCTTGTTGTTCTCGGGGGCGATGTACCGCCACGCGTATCGCGGACCGCCCGCGGCCACGATGGCGTCGGTGAACCGCTTCAGCGTCGCCTCGGAGCCGACCGTGCCGTCGTTCACCGCACCGTTGTCGTCCTGGATCTCCTCCAGCGACACGATGTCCGGGGAGGAGAGGTTGACCGCGACGCCCTTGGCGAGGGTGTCGAACTTGGCCTGCTCGTCCAGCGCGTCCAGGTTCTCCACGTTGTACGTGGCGACCGCGAGCTCGTTGCCCTTCTGCTTCCGGGTGACCTCGCGCCGCAGGTGGTTGTCGGTGAGCGTGCCGAGTTCGGTGGCCTGGAGGTTGTAGCCGCCGAACGACGCGTAGTCCATGACACCGGTGGTCGTGCCGGACAGCACATCGCCGACGTCGGCGACGGGGACCGGCTTGGCCGGGTCGAGCGACATCACCTTGATACGGCCGGTGTTCTGGTCGCTGTACGAGGAGTACAGCGTGCCGCCCCGCCCGGTCCGGTTCTCGTCCGGCTTGACGGTCACCCAGACCTCGTCGTACGCGGTCGTCGCACCCGTCACCCGGGTGTCGGAGATCGCGACCCGGGTGCCTTCGAGCGATTCGTAGAGGTCGAGGGCGTACGCCGACGGGTCGAGGGCCAGCGAGTCGATCGAACCGCCGTCCGCCGACGGAGCGTACGCGTCCGGCACCGAGGCCGCGTCGAGCACGACCGGGGCCGGCAGCGCGTTGCCCGAGGACAGGACCGTCGTCTTCGGGGCGCTGATCTCGGTGATCGACTGGGTGGTCGTCGACGGGTAGTACTCGTCCACCTTGCCGCTGACCAGCACCGAGTCGCCCACGGTGACCTCCGGGGCGGTGGAGCCGGTGAAGACGAACACGCCCTCGCTGGTCCGGGCGTCCGCGTCCGGCTCGGTGTCCTGGATCCAGAAGCCGCGCGAACCGGTGGTCCGTACGCCGGTGACGATGCCGGGGACCCCGGTCACCTGCCGGCCGTTCAGCGGCGACACCCGGGTGGTGCCCTGGATGTCGTGGATCCGGACGGTGCCGGGCTCGGTCGGGCCGCCGGGGTCGCCCGGGTCGGAGCCACCGGGGGTCTCACCGGCCGAGTTGACCGGCGTCGGGGCGCCCGCGGTGAAGTCGGCGGCGTTGTCGTCGGTGTCGGCGAGGGACGTGCCGCGCGCCACCGAGAAGGTGTTCGACGCTCCCGTGGCGGGGCCGCTGCCCTCCCGTACGACCGCGGTGCCGTAGCCGACGAGGTCCACGATCCGTGAGTCGGCCGCACAGTCGGCGGCCGTCTTGCAGGTCAGCGGGGTCGTGCCGGAGACGAGCGCGACGGTTCCGCCGCCGGCCGCCATCGCGACCGTGCCGGTGGCGTCCGGCGTCGGCAGGGCTACCGTGCCGCCGGTGCCCGCGGCCTCGGCGACGAGATAATGGCCGCCGGGGGCGACGGACCCGGTCAGGGCGGAGGCCTGCCACAGAGAGCCGGCCGACGGGGCGGCCGGCAGGTACTGCACGCTGAAACCGGACAGGTCGTACGCGGCGGTGCCGGCGTTGGCCAGCTCGATGAAGTCGCGGGTGAGCGTCGCACCCGAATTGCCCCCGCCGCCGTACACCTCGGAGATGACGGCGGTCGAGGACGGAGTCGCGAAGGCGGCAGGCAGAGCGGTGGCCGACAGCGTCACGGCGACGGCGCCGGACAGCAGAACGGAACGAGGTCTGGATATGCGCACGGTGGGCTGCTCCCGAAGTGTGGTGAGGGCAAAAGCTATGCGCGTAGACCCGGTCGTGACAAGACATCAGAAGTTAATTCCAGGAATCGCTCCGGCGCCCCGGAGGCGCTGGGCGGCGCGCCCGGCTCGACATGCAACCGGTGGGTTGCCTATGGTGAGAGTTCGGGACAGCAGATGACGGTGACGCGATGGCGACGATGGGCACGATGACGATGGACGCGATATTCAAGGCGCTTGCCGATCCGAGCCGCCGTAAGCTCCTCGACCGGCTCGACGCGCGGGGTGGCCAGACTCTGCGGGAGTTGGGCGAGGGCCTGGGCATGAGCCGGCAGGCGGTGAGCAAACATCTCGCGGTACTCGAAGCGGCGCTGCTGGTCACCGCGGTGCGCCGGGGCCGGGAGAAGCTGCACTACCTCGACCCGGTGCCCGTCCAGGAGGTCGCCGATCGCTGGATCGGCCGGTATGAGCGCCACCGCCTGGGCGCACTGTCCCACTTCAGGCAGACGCAGGAAGGAACGGCCATGGACAAGCCCGAGTTCGTCTACGTCATCTACATCCGGACCACCGCAGAAAAGCTCTACCAGGCACTGACCGACCCCGAGTTCATCGAGGTCTACATGGGTGGTCACGGCCCCGATTCGACGTGGGAGGTCGGTGCACCGGTCCGCTGGAAGATGTCCCCGGACGGTGAGTTCGAGGAGGTCGGCCAGCGCGTCCTGGTGGCGGAGCCGGGCAAGCGGCTCTCGTACACCTGGCACACCCTGCAGCCCATGCACCGCGAGATGTTCGACTTCGCCTCGGACGAGGCGTGGGAGAAGGCCGTCCGGGAACGGTCGAAGGTCACCTTCGACATCGAGCCCGCCGAGGTTGCGGAGATGGGCGTCAAGCTGACGATCACCCACGACGGGTTCGACAGCCCGGACAGCAAGATGCTGGAGGGTGTCAGCGGCGGCTGGATCATGATCCTCTCGTCGCTCAAGACCCTTCTGGAGGGCGGGAAGTTCCTCGACCGGCAGGACCGCGGAGCCGCGTGACGACGAGGTCGTATCCCTTGTCGCCGTGAGGCTTGTCGGGCCGTCTGCGGCGGGTACCGCGGCGGCTGCGGATCGGCGGTATCGACGTGACGAGGGGCTGGAGCGCGAGACTGTCACGGGTATTCGCCGCGGAGACAGCGACCGCGACTGGAAGACCGGAGATGCGTAGACGATCACTCATTGGGCCGGCTGCGTCGTGATGCTGTCCATGCCCGCCCAGTTCACAGGGCTCCTCTGCGCTTCGGCTTCACCGCCGCAGGCGCTCGCCGCCATCACCCGCAACTGCACGGCCCCGGGATACACTGCTCCGCCGCACCCCGACCGGAGGTCATCTTGGTGTTCCCTGCACGGGTACTTGCCGGTGTCCCGTTGGCTCTGGTGATTCTCGCTCTGTCCGGCTGCTCTTCCCTCTGGAGCTGCACCGACACGACGGCGGAGCGCGGTGAGGCCGGTGTCAGGGTGCAGGTCGAGGACACGTCTGGGCAGCCTCTCGGCGTCACCGCCGAGATCGTCGACTGGCGCCTTGAGCCCCACCCGCAAGTACCCTCCGAAGGTGACCGGGTCCACTTCCACTACCGCTTCGACGGCGCCGACGAGAGATCCGGCCCTGCAGTGGACGCCTGCGCGGTCGACAAGGAGCGTATGGCGTTGGGGTGTCAGACGGTCTATTCGTCCCGGGCGTTCGGGCCGGATGGTGCCCTCACGGGCGACGACTGGCTCGCCGTCGAGCATCCTGAGCAGGTTGCCGGAGTGCTATTGATCCCCAATGACCAGTCCTACGTTGGACGAACCTGCGAGACGGACATCAAGGACGGTGGCGGGCCGCATCCTCCGGAACCACCCAGCACGGGGGACCAGTTGTAAGGCGGTCAAGGCGGTTGAGCGCGAGGTACGGGTCTGCCGGCGCCCCGGTGTTTGCGCTGTTTGGTGGTCTGGTTGCGCGCCCATCGCCCCGGCTCGACCTTGCTGCGGCCGCTCCGAGTCCTCAGGATCGGCCATCGCATCGGCTTCTTGATCGCTCGGGGCCGGTCCCGGCCGGACCGGGGCGGCAGCAGACGGGACCGCGCTTCCTGGGCGGCCTCCTTCCAGGCGTTGGTCAGCGAGCGTCTGGAGGTGTCGTGCTGAGACGGCACGCTGCGCCGGGCGATCCGGATGCAGCGGAGGTAGGAGAGCCGGTCGGCATCCAGGACCGGCCCACTCGCTCCGGCGGCGTGCGCGAACCGGCGGACGGCCTGGTGGACCGCGAGCAGGGCCCCCAGCTCCTGCCGCACGGCTTCAGGAGTGCGCGAGCGGAGCGGTCCGCCGGGGCGTGGACGAATTCGACCGACCAGAACCCGCGGTCGGCGATGACGAGGTCACCGGGGCCGCGTCGAGCTGGCCAGAGCGGGTAGGCCAGGCGCCGTTCGCCGTCCCGGTAGCCGCCCAGGCCGGCGTCGAGGATGGCGTGGGTGCCGATCTCCGCGAGCACGGCAGCTCGCACCTGAGGGAAGCCGAATGGCGTGCCACCAGTGGAGGGGCCGCCGAAGGTGTCACCGTTACTCACCGAGTCCGGCACGTCGAACTGCGTGCCGTCCAGCGCCGGCATCCGCAGACCGGGCCACCACGCGCCCGGCGTCTCCGGGAGCGCCAGCGGGCCGGCCACCTGCCGGAACACCGTCTCGGGCACCTCTTCACCGAGCCGGACTCGCGCCCGGCACAGCGACGAGCGGTTGACCCGGGCCAGAACCCGGCTGCCGGGTACGCCACTGGTCAGCATGCGTATCACCTCCTCGTACGACTCCCGGGCGAACAGGCACAGCGCGAGCACGAAGTACACGACCAGCCGGGCCGGGAGCAGTCGGCGCCGCAGCTCACCCCGCCCCCGTGCTTGGCGACGGCCGCGTCCACGAGCTCCGGCGTGAACACCTTGGGCGAGATCCCCATGCGCGACCGGCACCCCGGCCCCCACCCCTCCACGAGCAGGTCAACGGACCAGCCAGCTCAAAAGCAACTGCATTGGCCGGTTCGGCCACCCGGACGCCAGAGGGGTCGGGCTCGGTTCCGGGTCCGGATCAGGCTCCGGGCCTCCGGATCAGGCTCCGGGCACCCGGTCGAGGAAGCCGCTGACCGAAGCGATGCGCCCGTCGTCGGCGAGTTCGAGCACGTCCGACCCGGCGACGGGTGCCGAGCCGTCGGTGGTGGAGACCAGTTCCCAGCTGAAGCGCACGATGGCGTGATGCCCGTCCGGGGTGCCGGTCGGCCGGAACTCGAACCCGGGAAACTGTTCACGGGCCCCGTTGATCGTGGCCGTGAGCTCCTCGTGGCCGCGCACATCGGCCAGCGGATCGGTGTAGGTGGCGGTCTCGGTGAAGGCCGCCGCCACAGCCTTCTCCAGATCCTCGGGGGTGGCCGCGTTCCAGGCGACGAAGTAGCGCTGAACGGCGTCCTCGTATGCGGTCATCGTGCTGTCCTCTCCTCGCGTCCCGGTCCCTGGACCGGGCTCCGTGTGCTGGTGAGGAACACGATGTCCGACGGTGCGGAAGGCGTCGATTACCTCCGAGGTCATGCGGCGGGGCAGAGGAACGGGCTGCCTGGTATCGGCGCATGAGGAATTCGGGGCAGGACACATTCGGTACAGGACGAATTCGGTGCCACGGGAACTCGGCGCAGCGGAAAGCCGGCGCATCAGGGAATCGGTGCAGGAGGAAGAAGCAGGCGCCTCCTCAGATCTGGCTGTCCCGGACGACATGCATGGCGGCCTCCTCGGCCGATGCCGCCGCTCCGTCGATCCCGACGTCCTCGGCCGTCAGTGTGTCCGGCTCGTTGATGTCCAGCTGCCGGGTGAGACGGCCGGCGCGTACCGTACCGACCTCCGCGTCCCAGAGCTCGCCGTCACCGTCGGACAGGTCCCCCACGTCGTCCCCCGCGGCTTCGTTGACCTCCGGCAGTTCCCGGGCCAGACGGCTCTCCAGCGGCTCGCCACTGTGCTGTTCGGCGGCCGTGGTGCCCTGGTCCTCCACCGCCCACGGTCGCTCGGGCGGGGAGTAGCCCTCGTCGAGGAGGTCGGTCAGCCCCCGGTTGTCCAGGGTGTCCTCGATGTCGAGCTGCTCAGTGGGATCGGAGGCCTCCGGTTCCTGGGGCTGGTAGACATCGTCTCCCATGTCGCCATCCTTCATGGTCAGTCCCTTCCCGGTCTTGGGGATCCCGGTCGTGCATGGCGCACACGCGACTCGGGGGAAAGGGGGCGTACATGCGGTATGTGTGCGGTATGCGCCCTGATGCCGTCGAACCGCCCGTATGGCTTCAGGATAGATTGCCTGGGCATGAGACCGCAGCCGTGGGCCGCCGGACCGGGCGCCGGGGGCCGGTCCGGGGGACGATGGAAGTGGCAGGTGGCACCATGCCCTGCCCCATCTGTATCGGGAGAATCACCATGGACTACCCGGAGAGCTACGAGCTGGTATTTCAGGCGTCGGCCGTGGAGGACGACACGGTGACGGTTCGGCGTACGGCGCAGTCGGGCGCGGGCGGGTACCCGATCTACGAGGACGAGACCGGAATCGTGCGTGCGGAGATCAGCGACCGCGGAGAGGTGCGCATGCTGGCCACCGGCGGACACCAGGTGCTCGGCACCCCACTGGTGGTGCGTGAAACGAGGGTCTGAACCGCCCGCGGGCCTGTTCCGGGGCCGGTCCGGCGGATCGTGGCCGGGCCGGCCACCGGGGCGTTCACGGCATCGTCGGGAACGGGACGGCCGGGCGCGGGGCCGTCAGCCCTCGGTCCAGCCGTGGTTCTTGGCGAACTGCAGCAACCCGCTCCGGATCTGCAGGATCTGAGCCCCCGTCAGCGTCGGTGCCGACTCCAGCAGGAGGTCGGTCACCTCCTTGGTGTACTCGGACGCGCTGAGCACATCGCACAGGGTGTCGTCGTCCGCCGATCCGGAACCATGGACCGCGACGGGCCTCGGAGGCGTCAGCGGCTTCCCGTCGGGCCCCTCGGCGAGCCGGACGGACGACGCCTTCAGCCCCCGGTCACCGTCCTCGATCTCGAACTCGACCGCCGTACCCGTGTGTACGTAGGACTCCGGGATCAACATGTCGTTCACGTGGAGGAAAACATCCTCACCGCCGTGATCGGGCGCGATGAAACCGTATCCCCGTGCGCCGTCGAACCGCACCACGCGACCAGAAACCACACCGACCCCCAAGAAATGACCGGGCCCCTTGCCCGTCGCCACACATGGCTCGACCGGAGAATAGCCCTGTGCGTCCGGGCGGCGCGACCCGATCCGGGGAATCGCCGGACCGGGTCACCTGACCCTGCGGGCCGGCGGCGCGGTACCGGACGCCAGGGGGGAGCGGGCCAGCTCGACGCAGCCCACGGCGATCAGGGCGAGTGCGATCAGCTCGGGCAGCACCCACCAGCCGGTGCGCAGATGCTCGCCGAACAATGTCACCCCGTACAGGACGCTGATCAGCGCGTCACCGAGGGTGAGCGGTGGCTGGACGGCGACCAGCGTGCCCGCCTGGAGCGCGTTCTGGAGGAGGAACAGCGCGCCCACTCCGGCCGCGGCGGTGGCGTACAGCTGCCAGGACGTCAGGAGCGCCACGGCTCCGCCGCCGTCCGCTTCGAGCTGTGCCATGGCGTCCTTCATGAGCGCGGCCGTGAGCGCGTATCCACATGCGGCGGCGAGGCCGAGCAGCGTGCCCCGGGGGTTGCCGCGGTTGCTCAGGGCCGCGCCGATCAGTGTGGCCTCGAAGACGCCGGTCAGGATCAGCGTCGGCACCCAGGCCGCTCCGTGCACGGACGCGCTGCCGCCGCCCGGGGCCGCGGAGGCCATGCCCAGGGCCAGGCCCACGGTCACGGCCGCCACCGCGTACCAGGTCGACCGGGGCAGCCGGACCCGCATGACGAATCCGGCCATGAGCAGCGCGCCCGGCAGTTCGATCACAAAGATCGGCTGGACCACGGCGATCGGCCCGGTGGCCAGCGCCACGGCCTGGCAGACGGCTGCGACGATCACCAGGCCGATACCGGCGAGCCACAAGCGCTGGCGCAGCAGATGAGCGATCAGCGACAGATGCATCGCCTCGGTGTCGGGGGCGGTGCGCGCGGCGCGGCGCTGGAGCACGGAGGCCGCGCCGTTGCTGAGCGCGGTCAGGATGGCGAACAGGACGCTGATCACCGACCCATGATGCGGGCGCAGGGCCCACGATCCCGGGTGCGGCGGCGTGGCGGCATGGCGAGGCGTACGGAGCGGGCGTACGGAGTGGAGCGAGTCAGCCGATGAGGACGGAACCTGTCCGCAAGCACGCGTAACGTGCCGTGCATGGCCCCGAAGAAGAGCACCGCCGTAAAGACGAAGCCCACTCCGAGGAAGAACCCCGTCGCACCGGTCGTACTCTCTGCGCGCGCACTGGGCCGCGCCACGCTGGAGCGGCAGTTGCTGCTGCGGCGGACCGCGATGTCCGCGAAGGACGCCGTCGAGCATCTGGTCGGTCTCCAGGCGCAGAACACCAAGCCGCCGTACTACCAGCTCTTCGCCCGCCTCGACGGCTTCGCCCCCGCCGAGCTCGCGGAACTGATGGAGTCCCGTGAGGTGGTCCGTATCGTCACCATGCGCTCCACCATCCACCTGCACACCGCCACCGACGCGCTCACCCTGCGCCCGCTCGTCCAGGCGGCCCGCGACCGGGAGCTGCGGATCTTCCGCAAGGGGCTCGTCGGGGTGGAGCCGGACCGACTCGGGGCGCTCGCGAGGGAGCTCGTCGAGGAGCGGCCGCGTACCCCCAAGGAGATCCGTGAGGCGCTGCTCGTGGAATGGCCCGACGCCGACCCGCAGTCGCTGGGCGTGGCCGCCCGCTGTCTGCTGCCGCTGGTCCAGGTCACCCCGCGCGGGGTATGGGGGAGGAGCGGTCAGGTCGCGCTGACCACCGCCGAACACTGGCTCGGCAGACCGTCGGAGCCGGTTCCCGCACCCGATGCCACCGTGCTGCGCTACCTCGGGGCCTTCGGGCCCGCCTCCGTGCAGGACATGCAGGCATGGGCCGGGCTGACCCGGCTGCGGGAGGTATTCGAACGGCTGCGGCCGCGGCTCATCACCTTCCAGGACGAGAACGGCACCGAGCTCTTCGACCTGCCCGACGCCCCGCGCCCCGACGAGGACACCCCCGCCCCGCCGCGATTCCTGCCCGAGTTCGACAACGTGCTGCTCGGCCACGCGGACCGTACGCGCGTCATCCCGCCGCAGTACCGGGGGCGCAACGGGAACGGCAACCAGGCGTACGGAACGGCGCTCGTCGACGGATTCCTCGCGGCGATCTGGCGGCTCGGCACCGGAGCCGAGAAGGCGGTCCTCACCGTGCAGCCGCTCGGCAGGCTGAGCCCGGCGGATCGCGACGCCGTCACGGATGAGGCCGTACGGATGCTCTCCACCATGACGACAGTGGCCGACGACGCGTTGGCGTACGACATCCGGTTCGCCACGTTCATCGACTTCGAGTGACGAGCGACTTCGCGTGACGGCCTCACCCGCTCTCTCTCGCGGGTGAGGCCGTCACGCGTCCGGCAGCGCCGGGATCACGGCAGCAACCCGGCGCGCCGCGCCGCCACCACCGCCTCCAGCCGGGTGTGTGCCCCCAGCTTGCGCATCGCCGAACGCAGATACGCCTTCACCGTCTCCGGCCGCAGCCCCAGCCGCTCTGCCGCCACTGCGTTCGTCGTCCCCGCCGCCACACAGGCCAGCACGTCCACCTCGCGCGGCGCCAGGTGGACCCCGCAGGGCTCCGGCGCGCGGGCCCCGGCCGCGGAGGCGAGCAGCCCGCACACCGCGAGCAGATCGTCGCGCAGCGCCGGGTCGACGACCTTCGGGACCAGGGCACGCAGTTCGCGATGGGCCTCGCGGACGTCCTCCCAGGCCTCCGGCGCCGCTCTCGGGTCCGTGACCTGTTCCCGGGTCACGGCCAGGAGCTGCTGCACCTCGTCCCGCACGACCAGGGCCTGCTCCACATCGCGGGCCGCGGCCATCGCCGCGTCGAACGTCCGGTCCCCGAGCGTGACGGGCTCACGCAGCGCCCCGTACAGCACGCCACGGACCTTGCGCCGTACGACGACGGGCACCGCGACCACCGAGCGCAGGCCCTCCGCCGCGACCGCCAGGTCGTACTCGTGGCTGATGTGGCGCGAGGAGCGGTAGTCGGTCACCGCGCACGGCCGGGACAGGGCGATCGACTTGCCGCCGAGCCCGCTGCCCGCCGAGATGACGAGCCCGCGCAGCGCGGTGGTCTGTGTGCCGTTCAGCTCGGCTATCCGGGCGTGACGGGAATCCGAGAGCAGCCCCCCGAAGGCCACGGGCAGCCCACTGGTCCGGCGCAGCCGCAGCAGCGCCGCCTGCATTTCCACCGCGTCGACGGATTCCGGCACGCTGCCGCCTCTCTGCCCGGTCCTGCCCGACCCCGCCAGGCTCCAGGCCCCCCCGCGCGCCGCACCACCCCCGTTCGGGGGTGGTGAGACCTGGGTCACTGTTTACATGATGTTAAACGACCGGTCCGGTCCGCAATGAGGAGGGCATATGTCGGCAACCAGCGCGACGGAGACGTTCCGGGCCGCCCGGGACTTTCTGCTGCAGCACCGCGAGGACTACCACGCGGCCTACGAGGGTTTCCGCTGGCCCCGGACCGACCATTTCAACTGGGCGCTCGACTGGTTCGACGCCATCGCGGAGAACAACGACCGCACCGCACTGCACATCGTGGAGGAGGACGGCGGCCGCACCGAGGTGTCCTTCGCCCGGATGTCCGCCCGTTCCAACCAGGCCGCGAACTGGCTGCGCTCGCAGGGGGTACGGGCCGGGGACCGCATCCTCGTCATGCTCGGCAACCAGGTCGAGCTGTGGGAGACGGCCCTCGCCGCGATGAAGCTGCGCGCCGTCGTCATCCCCGCCACTCCGCTCCTGGGCCCGGTCGATCTGCGCGACCGGGTGGAGCGCGGCCGGGTCCGGCACGCCCTGGTGCGGGATTCCGACACCGCCAAGTTCGACGAGGTGCCCGGCGACTACACCCGGATCTCGGTCGGCGCGGACGTGCCCGGCTGGCTGTCGTACACCGGCGCCGACGAGCAGTCCGACACCTTCGAGGCGGACCGGGAGACCGACGCCGACGAACCGCTGATGCTCTACTTCACCTCGGGGACGACCGCCAGCCCCAAGCTTGTCGAGCACACCCATGTCTCCTACCCCGTGGGCCACTTGTCGACGATGTACTGGATCGGTCTCAAGCCGGGGGACGTCCACCTCAACATCTCCTCGCCCGGCTGGGCCAAGCACGCCTGGTCGAACCTCTTCGCACCCTGGAGCGCCGAGGCGACCGTCTTCATCTTCAACTACACCCGCTTCGACGCGGGCCGGCTGATGGCCGAGATGGACCGCTCGGGCGTCACCAGCTTCTGCGCGCCGCCCACCGTCTGGCGGATGCTGATCCAGGCCGACCTCTCGCAGCTGAAGACCCCGCCGCGCGAGGTGGTCGCGGCCGGTGAGCCGCTGAACCCGGAGGTCATCGAGACGGTGCGGCGTACTTGGGGCGTCACCATCCGGGACGGCTTCGGCCAGACGGAGACCGCCGTCCAGGTCGCCAACACCCCGGGGCAGCTGCTGAAGGCCGGTTCGATGGGACGGCCCAGCCCCGGTTTCAAGGTCGAGCTCCTCGACCCGGTCACCGGTGAGCCCGGCGCGGTCGAGGGAGAGATCTCCCTCGATCTGTCGTACCGCCCGGTGGGCCTGATGACCGGCTACCACGGCGATCCGGACCGGACCGCCGCGGCCATGGCCGGCGGCTACTACCGCACCGGTGACATCGGTTCCCGCGACGAGGACGGCTACATCACCTACGTCGGCCGCGCCGACGACGTCTTCAAGGCATCCGACTACAAGATCTCGCCGTTCGAGCTGGAGAGCGCGCTGCTGGAGCACGAGGCGGTCGCCGAGGCGGCCGTCGTCCCGGCCCCCGACCCGGTACGGCTCGCCGTGCCGAAGGCGTACGTCGTGCTCGCGGAGGGCTGGGAGCCCGGACCGGACACGGCGAAGGTCCTGTTCGAGCACTCCCGGGCGGTCCTCGCCCCGTACAAGCGGGTCCGCCGGCTGGAGTTCGCCGACCTGCCCAAGACGGTCTCCGGCAAGATCCGCCGCATCGAGCTGCGCGAGCGCACGGCGCGGGGCACCGGCACCGAGTACAACGAGGGGGATCTGCGATGAGCGAGCTCTCCCACACGCAAGCGGCCGGAGTCGGGGCCGGCGGTGCCGGTGCCGGTGCTGTCGTCGGGGCGGGTGAGGACGCTCGGGCCCAGGAGCTGTCCTACGCGCACGGCACCGGTACCACGGCGCTGCTCGGCGACACCATCGGAGGCAATCTCGGCCGCGCGGTCGCGGCCTTCGGCGAACGCGAGGCGCTCGTCGACGTCGCGTCGGGACGACGCTGGACGTACGCCGAATTCGGCGCGTCGGTCGACGAGCTGGCCCGTGCGCTGATGGCGTCGGGGGTGGCCAAGGGCGACCGGGTCGGCATCTGGGCGGTCAACTGCCCCGAGTGGGTCCTCGTGCAGTACGCCACCGCCCGCATCGGCGCCATCATGGTCAACATCAACCCGGCCTACCGGGCGCACGAGCTGGAGTTCGTACTGAAGCAGGCCGGGATCTCGCTCCTGGTCGCCTCGCTCGCGCACCGCACCGGCGACTACCGCGGCCTGGTCGACCAGGTCCGCGGCGACTGTCCCGCACTGCGTGCCGTGCACTACATCGGCGACCCGTCCTGGGACGAGCTGCTGGCCGCCGCGCCATCCGTGACGGAGAAGCAACTCACCGACCGCGCGACCGAGTTGTCCTGCGACGACCCGATCAACATCCAGTACACCTCCGGCACCACCGGCTTTCCCAAGGGGGCCACCCTCTCCCACCACAACATCCTCAACAACGGCTATTTCGTGGGGGAGCTGGTCGCCTACACCGAACAGGACCGGATCTGTCTGCCCGTCCCCTTCTACCACTGCTTCGGCATGGTGATGGGTAACCTCGGCGCCACCTCGCACGGCGCCTGCATCGTGATCCCGACGCCCTCCTTCGAGCCCGCCGCGGTGCTGGCCGCCGTGCAACAGGAGCGCTGCACCTCGCTCTACGGCGTTCCCACCATGTTCATCTCCGAGCTGAACCTCCCCGACTTCGCCTCGTACGACCTCTCCTCGCTGCGCACCGGCATCATGGCCGGATCGCCCTGCCCGGTCGAGGTGATGAAGCGGGTCGTCGCCGAGATGCACATGGACGAGGTGTCCATCTGCTACGGCATGACGGAGACCTCGCCGGTGTCCACCCAGACCCGCCGCGACGACGACCTGGAGCGCCGCACCGGCACGGTCGGCCGCGTCATGCCGCACATCGAGGTCAAGGTCGTCGACCCGGTGACCGGCGTGACCCTGGAGCGCGGCGCGGCGGGCGAACTCCGCACCCGGGGCTACAGCGTGATGCTCGGTTACTGGGACCAGCCCGAGCGCACCGCGGAGGCGATAGACGCGGGCCGCTGGATGCACACCGGGGACCTCGCGGTGATGCGCGAGGACGGCTACGTACAGATCGTCGGCCGGATCAAGGATGTGATCATCCGCGGCGGCGAGAACGTCTATCCGCGGGAGGTCGAGGAGTTCCTCCACGGTCACCCGAAGATCGCTGACGTGCAGGTGGTGGGCGTACCGGACGAGATGTACGGCGAGGAGATCCTGGCCTGCGTCATCCCGAGGGACCCGGCGGACCCGCCGACCCTGGACGAGGTTTCGGGCTACTGCCGCGACCAGTTGGCGCACTACAAGATCCCGCGGCGGCTGCAGATCCTGGAAGCCTTCCCGATGACGGTCAGCGGGAAGGTCCGCAAGATCGAACTGCGGGAGCGCTACGGCCGGTAGGAGCGGATTGCCCCGGGCGTGGTCAGGCGGCCTCGATGATGTCGCCGGCCATGCCCCGGGTCGCGGCCGCCCATTCGATCAGCAGCACCTCGTAGGCGGCGGATTCCACGGACGACCAGTCCTGGCCGGCTCGCGCGTCGACCAACGCCCGTATCGCCTCGTTCGCCTCGGCGGCGGACGGGTGCGTCGGGCGGGTCGTGCGCGGCGGGTCGGTGGGCGGGATCTGCCGTGGAGTTAAAAGCATGGCCCTACCTTAAGGCCCGCCACTGACAACGGTCCGAACATTTGTGGCCCCTGGCTCGAACGTGACGGATTGCACTCACCGTTGCCGGCCGGTTCCACTGCGGTGCGGGTCGTGCCCGGCGCGCGGGACCTCGCGGCGCATGCAGACTCTCGGCCAGCGGTCCAGGCCGTGTTCCGCCTCTTCCGCCCTGATCTTCCGCAGCCCGTCGGTGAGTTCGGATTCCACGAGCGCACGGAAGCCGAGGCGGGTGTAGTACGGGGCGTTCCACGGGACGTGGGAGAAGGTCGTCAGCGTGAGCGCGTCCAGCCGGGCGTCGGCCGCCCACCCGGCGAGATGGTCGATGAGGGTGCTGCCCAGCCCGCGCCGCGCGACGGTCGGATGGACGGAGACCTGCTCGATGTGGGCCGCGCCGTCGACCGGGTCGGCGATCAGATAGCCGGCCGGGCGGTCGTCGCCGTCGACGGCGACCCAGGCGCGGCCGGCCCGGCGGTAGCCGTCCAGCAGGTCGAGGGGCGGCGGATCGTCGTCCGCGACGGCGATCATGCCGAGCGTGCGGAACGGTTCGCCGGCGGCGCGCTCGATGTCCTGCAGCAGCGGAAGATCGGAGCGGCGGGCGGTACGGATACGCATGCGGCCAGTATGGCGCCCGCGCAGGACGGCCGGTCTCAGGCGCCGGTGCCGATCAGTTCGTCCGCAGGGGCGTTGACCGGCTGCGGCGTTCCCATGAGGTCCGTCGTGAAGAGCGGGATGCCGAGCCCGTCCGCGCGCGCCTCGGCGTCCTCGGCGTAGCCCGCGAGTGAGAAGAGCACGCTCCTGGCGGACGCGGTCAGTGCGTGCAGCCAGAGGCACTCGACGTCGCGCAGCGCGGTCGGGCGGGTGGTGGCGTCGACCCGGGCGATCAGCCCGGTGGCCCGCAGGTCGATCCGCGCGGGGGAGCGTTCCGCGGGCTGTACGACGTCGTGGTAGCCGAGCCACGTCAAGTACAGGGCGGCGACGGTGACCGCGTCGCGCGCGGTACGGACCGGCCGCGGCCGGAACGCCGGCCGGGGCGGCGGCGCGGTGCGCGGCAGCGAGATGTGGGACGGCCGGGCGGGCCGGGTGACTTCGGTGGGGGCGCCGGTGGCGTCGTGCGCCGTCACCGGACGGACCGGTATGCGCAGCACCGTCCCGCACGGGCAGCACAGCTCCGGCTGCGGCCACTGGTCGAGACGCCCGCAGCCACGACAGCGCACCGTCACCCAGTCGTCGTTCCAGGTGCGGTGCGTGATCGGTACGACCGGGGCGCCGCGCAGCACGCTAGGGCTGGTCGGCGCCCCGCACGGACACGGATAGACCGGCGTGCTGTACGCGTGGTCGCGGCGGCAGGCCGGACAGCGTACCGGCACCGACTCCACCATGCTCTCCCTCCGGCCCCGGGCGTGCGCCCCGGTGACGGGCAGCCTCGGCGCGCCCCGACGCGCCGGAGCCGACTGACGCGGGCCGGCTCCGCTCCGTATCCCTCATGGTCCACCAGAAGCGAGGTCCCGGGGGGCGACTTGGCGTACTTCGCGGACCGGGCGCGCGCATCGGTCCGCCGGGTGCGGACTCTCTTGACGGCCGCCCGGCCGCGCTTTAGATTAACTTCCGCATAACAGAATCAATTTTCCGCAATACGGAATTCGAATCTAGGCGGAATCAATGCGGAATTGGTGCTCTCAGGTGGCGCGACAGAGCCCGAATCCACCAGGCCCGAGCAGGAGCACTCAATGCCTCGAATGACCGCTGCCCGAGCGGCAGTTGAGATCCTCAAGCGCGAAGGCGTCAGCAACGCGTTCGGTGTGCCGGGCGCGGCGATCAACCCCTTCTACGCGGCCCTCGAGGCCTCCGGCGGGGTTCGTCACACGCTCGCCCGCCATGTCGAGGGCGCCTCCCACATGGCGGAGGGGTACACCCGGGCGCGTCCGGGCAACATCGGCGTCTGCATCGGCACGTCGGGTCCGGCCGGCACCGACATGATCACCGGCCTCTACTCCGCGATCGCCGACTCGATCCCGATCCTCTGCATCACCGGCCAGGCGCCGACCGCCGTGCTCCACAAGGAGGACTTCCAGGCGGTCGACATCGCCTCGATCGCGGCGCCCGTCACCAAGGCCGCCACGACCGTCCTCGAAGCCGCCCAGGTCCCGGGCGTCTTCCAGCAGGCCTTCCACCTGATGAGAACCGGCCGCCCCGGCCCGGTCCTCATCGACCTGCCCATCGACGTCCAGCTCACCGAGATCGAGTTCGACCCCGATCTGTACGAGCCGCTGCCGGTGCACAAGCCCGCCGCGACCCGCAAGCAGATCGAGCGCGCCCTGGAGCTGCTGAACGCCTCCGAGCGCCCGCTGCTCGTCGCGGGCGGCGGCGTCATCAACGCCGACGCGTGCCAACTCCTTGTCGCATTCGCCGAGTTGACCGGCGTCCCGGTCGTCCCCACCCTGATGGGCTGGGGCGTCATCGCCGACGACCACGAGCTGAACGCGGGCATGGTTGGCCTGCAGACCTCGCACCGCTACGGCAACGCGAACTTCCTGGAGTCCGACTTCGTCCTCGGCATCGGCAACCGCTGGGCCAACCGCCACACCGGCAAGCTGGACGTCTACATCCGGGGCCGCACCTTCGTCCACGTGGACATCGAGCCCACCCAGCTCGGCAAGATCTTCGCCCCCGACCTCGGCATCGCCTCCGACGCCGAGGCGGCGCTGGAGCTGTTCGTCGAGGTGGCGCGCGAGCTGAAGGCCGCGGGGAAGCTCAAGGACCGCTCGGAGTGGGCCGCGTCCACCCAGGAGCGCCGGGCCGCGCTGCAGCGCCGTACGCACTTCGACAACGTGCCGCTGAAGCCGCAGCGGGTGTACGAGGAGATGAACCGGGCCTTCGGCCCCGAGACCCGGTACGTCACCACGATCGGCCTCTCCCAGATCGCCGGTGCGCAGATGCTGCACGTCCACCGGCCGCGCCACTGGATCAACTGCGGCCAGGCGGGCCCGCTCGGCTGGACCATCCCGGCCGCGCTGGGCGTCGCCACCGCCGACCCGGACGGCTCCGTCGTCGCCCTCTCCGGCGACTACGACTTCCAGTTCATGCTGGAGGAGCTGGCGGTCGGCGCGCAGCACCGTATCCCGTACGTCCACGTCCTGGTGAACAACTCCTACCTGGGGCTGATCCGCCAGGCGCAGCGCACCTTCGACATCGACTTCCAGGTCAACCTGGAGTTCGAGAACCTCAACTCGCCGGAGCTCGGCGTCTACGGCGTCGACCATGTCAAGGTCGTCGAGGGCCTGGGCTGCAAGGCGATCCGCGTCATCGAGCCGGACCAGCTGCTGCCGGCCTTCGAGGAGGCGAAGAAGCTGGCTGCGGAGTTCCGGGTCCCGGTGGTCGTCGAGGCCATTGTGGAGCGCGTGACGAACATCGCGATGAGCGGTACGGACATCGCGTCCGTCAACGAGTTCGAGGACATCGCGACCGACCCGTCCCACGCCCCGACCGCGATCCGCCGGTTGACGGCATCCTGACGGCCTGCCGGTCCGGCCGTGGCCTCCCGTCCCCGAGTCCCGGGGGCGGGGGGCCACGGTCAGGGGGCCGGCGCGTCCGGTGGCCGAGGACGGAACCCCGACGACGGGGCGGCCGGCACCCTGGGAGCGGCCCGGCACGCGAGGAAGGGCGCGGAGTACGGGACCGTATCCGTACTCCGCGCCCTGGCACGGGGAAAGAAAGGGGACAGGGGTCGCGGCGGCGGCGATCGGGCCGGAAGCCCTCGTCCCCTTCAGGTCAGGAGGCGAGCAGACCCACCTGCCCCCACCACCGCACTGGCATCGCACAACCGCCGCGACCTCGTCCTGCCCGCGCCGCATGACATCCCTCATCCGGATGTGCGACGCGAGCAGGGCTCGGTGTGAGGCTCGGTCCGCGCGCACGGGCGGACGGCCTCCCTCGCTGTGAGGCTCAGTCCTCGCGCAGGGTGCGGACGGCCTCCTCCACGCGCTTGCCGTAGTCGGCGTCGGCGGCGTGGAAGTGGGCGAGGTTCTTCTCGATCACGTCGTCGCGGGTCACCTGGGAGAGGCCCCCGGCGATGTTGGCGACCAGGCGGCCCTTCTCGTCCTCGGACATCAGCCGGTACAGCTCGCCCGCCTGGAAGAAGTCGTCGTCCCTGGTGTGGCGGGCGCCGCGTGGGTGCCGGTCCGGCCGTGGATCGCGAGCGGGGCGGAGAGCGCCGCGTCGGTCTGGGCGGGGCCTGCGTACGAGTTGGGCTCGTAGTTCTTGTCGTGGCGCGCGCCGTTGCGCGTGGCGTGCAGCCCGTCACGGCCGTAATTGTCGACGACCGCGGTGCGCGGCGCGTTCACCGGGAGCTGGGTGTGGTTGACACCCAGCCGGTAGCGGTGCGCGTCCGCGTAGGCGAAGAGCCGGCCCTGGAGCATCTTGTCCGGGGACGGGCCGATGCCGGGCACGAAGTTGTTCGGGGAGAACGCGGCCTGCTCGACCTCGGCGAAGACGTTGTCCGGGTTGCGGTCCAGGACCAGCCGGCCCACCCGCTGCAGCGGGTAGTCCGCGTGCGGCCACACCTTGGTCAGGTCGAACGGGTTGAAGCGGTAGTCCGCGGCCTCGGCGGCCGGCATGACCTGTACGTGCAGCGTCCAGGACGGGTTCACACCGCGCTCGATGGCCTGGAGCAGGTCCGTCTGGTGCGAGCTGCCGTCCTTGCCCGCGAGTTCGGCGGCCTGCTCGCTGGAGAGGGAGCGCACGCCCTGGTTCGTCTTGAAGTGGTATTTGACGAAGAAGGCCTCGCCCTCGGCGTTCGTCCACTGGTACGTGTGCGAGCCGTAGCCGTTCATGTGACGGTACGAGGCGGGGATGCCGCGGTCGCCCATCAGCCAGGTGACTTGGTGGGTCGCCTCGGGCGCGTGGGCCCAGAAGTCCCAGACGTTGTCCGGCTCCTGACGGCCCGTGAACGGGTCGCGCTTCTGCGAGTGGATGAAGTCGGGGAACTTGATCGGGTCCTTGATGAAGAACACCGGGGTGTTGTTGCCGACGAGGTCGTAATTGCCCTCGTCCGTATAGAACTTGAGGGCGAAGCCGCGCGGGTCGCGCACGGCGTCCGCGCCGCCCAGGGAGTCGGCGACGGTCGAGAAGCGGATGAACGTCCCGGTGCGCTTGCCGACCTCGGAGAGGAAGTCCGCGCGGGTGAACGCCGTGATGTCATCGGTCACTTCGAAGTAGCCGTACGCGCCGGAGCCGCGGGCGTGGACCACGCGCTCCGGTATGCGCTCCCGGTTGAAGCGGGCCAGCTTCTCCAGCAGGTGCTGGTCCTGGAGGAGGATCGGGCCACCGACGCCGGCGGTGGCGGAATTCTGGTTGTCGGCGACCGGGGCGCCTGACTCGGTCGTAAGCACACGCTGCGTCATGGTGTCGGGGCGACCTTCCGTACGGGAGCTGCTGAGCTGCTGAACTGTGACGGCTCGGGGCTCCAGGAGCGTAAGTACGCCCCGAACCAGGCGTCAACAGTTTGTTGAAATTAGGAGTCTGGTATTCCGGATGGCGCCGACGCCTGGGCGCGACAGGACAGGTGTCAGTGCCGACACCATCCGGAAGTCTCTGGTTGCCGGGCCCGGCGGGGCCCCGCGGGTCAGGCATGGACCGGCTGACCCGACAGCCGCTCGACCGAGCGCAGCAGTGCCGAGTGGTCCAGGCCGCCGTCGCCCTGGGCGCGCAGCGAGGCGACGAGCTGGGCGACCACGGCGCCGACGGGCAGCGCGGCACCGACATTGCGGGCGGCGTCCGCGACGATACCCATGTCCTTGTGGTGCAGGTCGATCCGGAAGCCCGGCGCGAAGTCCCGCTTCAGGAAGTTGTCCTTCTTACGGGTCAGGACCGTCGAGCCGGCCAGTCCGCCGCCCAGGACGTCCAGTGCGGCGGCGAGGTCGACGCCGGACTTCTCCAGGAAGACGACCGCCTCGGCGCACGCCTGGATGTTGACCGCGACGATCAGCTGGTTCGCGGCCTTCACCGTCTGACCGGAGCCGTGTGGACCGCACAGCACGATGGTCCTGCCGAGGGCCTGGAGGATCGGCTGCGCGGCGTCGAAGTCGGCCTGCTCGCCGCCGACCATGATGGACAGCACCGCCTCGACCGCACCGGCCTCGCCACCGGACACCGGGGCGTCCAATACCCGGATGCCCTTCTCCACGGCGTTCTTCGCGAGGTCCACGGAGGTCTGCGGGGTGATCGACGACATGTCGATCAGCAGCGCGCCGCGCTTCGCGTTCTCCAGGATGCCGTCGGGGCCGTACGCGATGGCCTCGACCTGCGGGGAGGCGGGCACCATCATGATGACGACATCGGCGTCCCGGACCGCCTCGGCGATCGAGCCCGCGCCCGTGCCTCCGGCCGCGACCAGCCGGTCGATCTTGTCCTGCTCCAGGGTGTGACCGGTGACGTCGTACCCGGCCTCGATCAGGTTCTCGGACATGGGGGAGCCCATGATGCCGAGACCGATCCACGCAACCTTGGGGAGGTTGTTGCTCATGAGGGTGCCTTCCGGTAAGCGTGTGTGCGAGGGGGAGTTGTCCGCCCTCAGCGGGCGGACCGCGCGGTGGCCGGGAGCCACTCGAAGGCCTCGGCGCTCGGGCGGCCGCCCGGCTTGTACTCCAGGCCGACCCAGCCGTCGTAACCGGCCTTCGTCAGCTCGTCGAGGAGCTGCTCCAGGGGGAGCGAGCCGGTGCCGGGTGCGCCGCGCCCCGGGTTGTCGGCGATCTGGACGTGGCCGGTCTTCGCGGCGTACGCCGTGATGGCCTGACCGAGGTCCTCGCCGTTCATCGACAGGTGGTACAGGTCCAGCAGGAACTTCGCGTTCCCGAGCCCTGTCGCCGCGTTGACCTTGTCGACGACCTCGATGCCGGACGGTGCGCTCACCAGGGGGTAGCGCGGCGATTCCGGCTGGTTGAGGGTCTCGATCAGCAGGACCGCTCCGACCCGGTCGGCCGCACGGGCGGCGACGGCCAGGTTTTCCAGGGCGAGTTCGTCCTGCACGGCCGGGTCCACGCCGTCGACGCGATTGCCGTAGAGCGCGTTGAGCGCCTTGCAGCCGACCGAAGCGGCGAAGTCGGCCGCCACCTCGACATTGGCGCGGAAGCGGTCCGACTCCGCGCCGGGCACGGAGAGCGCGCCGCGGTCCGGGCCGGGCAGCTGTCCGGCGTAGAAGTTCAGCCCCACCAACTGCGTGCCTGCTTCGTCGAGCGCCTTCTTGAGGGCGTCGAGCTCGGCCCGCGGCGGAGTGGGGGTCCCGGTCCAGGGCCACCACAGCTCGACCGCCGTGAAGCCGGCCGCGGCGGCGGCCGCGGGACGCTCCAGGAGCGGGAGTTCCGTGAAGAGGATCGAAAGGTTCACATCGAAGCGCTGGTCCGGGTAGCCCATGAGGGTTCGGCGCTCCTTCCGTATTGCGGAAGTTAGTTTCTACGTAACGGAAGATTGCCCGGGGCTGGGAGGGCTGTCAAGGGGGTGCCGGGAATTCGTGCCGGGCGCCTTCGTGCCGGTTGCGCGGGGGGAAGCCGGGAATGCGCCGGTTGCCGAAGGGGCCCGGGCCGGGACAGGGTGGCTGGTGCACCCGGCGCAGCCGTCCCGAAGCTGCCGCCCGGCCCCGCATCCGAAGCCCGTACGCGACGCCCAAGGCCGCCCGCCGGCACTCGCCGCCCGTACGCCCCCGCACTCGACCCCACACGAGGTGCCTCGCATGACCCACGCCACCAGCCGGCGCACCGTTCTCGGAGCCCTGTTCGCCGGTGTCGCCCTGTCCGTGGCCCCCGCGCCGCCCGGCTCGCTCCGGTCCCCGGAGGCCGCGCCGGACCCCGCGCCCACGGTGGGTTCGCGCCCGCGCGCCACCGGGCAGCTGCTGATCGGCACGTACACCTCGGCCGAGGGTGGCGGCAAGGGCATCGGCATGGCCTCGTACGCCGCCACCGGGGCGATCTCCGCCGGCCCCGTGATCACCGGCGTCGACAACCCCTCGTACCTGGCCATGCATCCCTCGGGCGCCACCGTCTACGCGGTCGACGAGCAGGAGCGGGGCGGGGTGACGGCCGTCGCGCTCCCACCGGACGGAGCCCCCCGGGTGCTCGGAACCCGCGGCACGGGCGGGGCGGGACCCACCCACCTCTCCGTCCATCCCACGGGAAGGTGGCTGCTCACCGCGAACTACACCTCCGGAAGCGTCGCGGTGCATCCCATCCGGGGCGACGGCTCGCTGGGGGAGCGCACGGACCTGGTCACGCACACCGCGCCGCCGCCCGGCCCCGGCCAGGACGGGCCGCACGCCCACCAGGTCATCACCACCCCGGACGGCGGACACGTCCTCGCCGTGGACCTCGGCAACGACGCCGTGTACACGTACCGGCTCGACGAGGAACGCGGCACCCTCGCACAGGTCTCCTACGCGGCCCTGCGACCCGGAGCCGGACCGCGGCACATCACATTTCACCCGGGTGGCCGCTTCGCCTACCTGGCCTGCGAGGTCGACAACACCGCCGTCGTCTGCGGCTACGACCCGGCCACCGGCACCCTCTCCCCGGGCGCCCCGCAGTCCACCGGGACCGGCGCCGGCACCAACTACCCCGCGCAGTTCCTGGTCACCGGCGACGGGCGCTTCGCCTACCTGGCCAACCGGGGGCACAACAGCCTGACGCGCTACGCCGTCGAGGACGACGGGGCCGCGCTGCGGCTGCTCGACACCGTGCCGGTCGGCGGCGACTTCCCCCGCCAGATCGCCTTCTCGCCGGACGGGAAGCTGCTCTTCGCCGCCAACCAGAAGTCGAGCACGGTGACGGTCTTCCGGGTCGATGCGAAGAGCGGCGGACTCACCCGTACCGGCGACGCCTTCCCCGCCCCGGTGGCCGTCTGCGTGCTCCCGTACCTGGCGCCGGGGCCGTCCCGGTATTGAGGGCGAGCCGCCGCCCGACGGCCCCGGCGCCTGTCCGTTAGGGTCGGGCCCTGGGCCGCGGGCGCACAGGGACGCGGCGAACGCACCAGGGAGGCACAGTGCGCTTGAGGGTGGAGTTCACCACCGAACCCTTCGATCTCGACGAGGCGCCCGCCCACGCGGTCGTCGCCCGCGAGGTCATCCAGAACGCCGATCTGGACGCCGTGGACGTCGGCCCCTTCGGCAACACCGCGGAGGGCGGCGCGGACGAGGTGCTCACCGCGGTGGACTCCTTGCTGCGCCGCGCCCTGGCATCCGGTGCCACGCGCGTATCGCTCCAGGTCAACGTGATCGGGGAGGGCTCGAAGTGACCGAACCGGTGGATCACCCCCTCGTCACCGCGGTCAAGCCGCTCGTCGACGCCATGGGCGCCGAGCTGCTCGGACCCGAGCAGGCGCAACCCGACGACGTCGTGCTGGCCTGGGAGGGCGAAGACGTCATAGCGGTCCGGCTGCCCCAGCTCTCGGACTCGCTCGACCACATCCTGGCCGCCATGGAGCGCCGGTACGGCATGCCGCTCGCGGAGCTGGACCGCAGGACCAAGCAGTCGGTCGTACGGGCCCTGGAGGCACGTGGCGCCTTTTCCGTACGGCACGGCGTGGAGACGGTGGCGGGCGCGCTGGGGGTCAGCCGCTTCACCGTTTACAACTACATCAATGCCCAGGAGGAGAAGCGGGCCCGGGGGCGGGGGTAGCGGGCGTAGTTCTCCGTCTGCAACTACCTCAACAGGGAAAATGCCGCCAAAGGTCAGTAGTTGAGCCCGTAGGTGAGCGAAGGCCGTGGAAGGCCGCGCCAGGCCGTCGTCCGGAGCGCCGGGCGTCGGCCTTTTGCATGCGCGTAATTTCAACAAAGTGTTGACGTGGTGTTGTGGAGGGCGTTAGCTATCCGCAGCCCGACCGACGCGACGCCGAGCGACGCACAGCGAAATCAGCCACGGAGGTTCCCGTGACTTCGAACTCCACGCCGGGCCTGGCCCGGTTCAACACCCTGACGGACGACGAGGCCACCACCGCGTTGCACGACGTGTGCGCCAGTGCGGCCTGGGGAAGAGCGATCCTCTCCCGACGCCCGTACACCACCGCAAAAGCCCTTCTCTCCGCCAGTGATGCCGCCACGGCAGCGCTGACCACGGAGGATCTGGCCGACGCGATGGCCGGTCACCCGCCGATCGGCCGCCCGAAGCCCGGAGACCCGACCTCCTCCCGCGAACAGCGGGGCATGGCCGGCGCCTCCGGGGAACTCAAGGCCGAGATGCTCGAACTGAACCTGGCCTACCAGGAACGGTTCGGACACGTCTTCCTGATCTGCGCCACCGGAGCCACCGGTGAGCAGATGCGCGACGCGGTGAAGTCCCGGATCGGGAACTCGCCCGAGCAGGAGCGCGGGATCGTGCGCACCGAACTGGGCAAGATCAATCGCATCCGGCTGACCCGTCTCGTAACCGAAGGAGAGTGACGGTCTTGAGCACCGACACCACCGCATCGGTGTCCACGCACATCCTGGACACCAGCATCGGCCGCCCCGCCGCGGCCGTCGCCGTCACGCTCGCCGCCCGCAGTGGCAGCGACGCGCCGTGGGTGACGCTCGGCGGCTCCGCGACCGACGCGGACGGGCGATGCAAGGACCTGCCGGCGTTGCCGGAGGGCACCACCCATGTACGTCTCGACTTCGAGACCGAGGCGTACTTCTTCAACAAGCAAGCCGAGGCGCAGCAGGACGCCCCCCGCGTAAGGGACAGCGGTGCGTTCTTCCCGGAAGTGGCGATCACCTTCGCCGTCGTACCGGGCGAGCACTATCACGTACCGCTGCTGCTCAACCCGTTCGGCTACTCCGTTTACCGAGGGAGCTAGCAGACATGACAGTCAATTCCCACCATCCCCGCCCTGTGGTCCTCGGCCAGAACCAGTACGGCAAAGCAGAGAACCGCGTTGTCAGGATCACGCGGGACGGCGACACCCATCACATCAAGGACCTGAACGTCTCGGTCGCCCTCTCCGGCGACATGGAGGACGTGCACTACTCCGGCTCCAACGCGAACGTCCTGCCCACGGACACCACCAAGAACACGGTGTTCGCCTTCGCCAAGGAGCACGGCATCGAGTCCGCCGAGCAGTTCGGCATCCACCTCGCGCGCCACTTCGTGACGTCGCAGGAGCCGATCAAGGTCGCGCGCATCCGGATCCAGGAGTACTCCTGGGAACGCATCGCGACCTCGGACAACAACTCCCGGTTCATCGGATCGGACGAGGTCAACCACTCCTTCGCCCGCAAGGGCCAGGAGCTGCGCACTGCGCAGATCACCTTCGACGGTGAGAAGTGGCAGGTCATCTCCGGCCTCAAGGACCTCACGGTCATGAACTCCACCAGCTCGGAGTTCTGGGGCTACGTCAAGGACAAGTACACGACACTCAAGGAAACGTACGACCGCATCCTGTGCACCGACGTCTCCACCGCCTGGCGCTACAACTGGACCAGCGACGCCGACCGGATGCCCAACTGGGAGAAGTCGTACGCGCAGGCCAAGAAGCACATTCTGCAGGCCTTCGCCGAAACGTACTCCCTCTCGCTGCAGCAGACCCTGTACCAGATGGGTTCGCGGGTCATCAACAGCCGGAGCGAGATCGACGAGATCCGCTTCTCGCTCCCGAACAACCACCACTTCCTGGTGGACCTCGAACCGTTCGGGCTCAAGAACGATACCGAAGACGGCGCTGTCTACTTCGCGGCGGACCGCCCGTACGGCCTGATCGAAGCTACCGTGCTGCGGGACGGGACGGAGCCGCAGATCCCGGTCGACATGACCAACCTCTGACGTGGCGCCGAGCCGGTCCCCGTCCGCACACAGCAGCGCGGGGACCGGGCCGGACCGGAGGCTGGGCTCCGGCATCGGCGCCGGAGCGCCTGTCGCGGTCCTGCTCCACCTGTTCTTCCACCCTTTCGGCACCCACGGCCGCCCGGCCGCGGCACTCAAATCGTCCTGGGGCCCTGCCGTGCCCACACCGCTGGAAAGAGAAGGAAGCACCATGGCAGCACCGGCAGCTCCTGAGCACGTGGAACGCATCGTCATCGAGAACTGTTCGATCGCGACCGTCGACGCCGACGACACCGAGTACGCGTCGGGCCATGTCGTCGTCGCGGGCAACCGCATCGAGTCCGTCGGCGCCGGCCGGGCACGCGAAGGCCTGGAGAACGTCGTGCGCCGCATCGACGGCACCGGACATCTGGTCACCCCGGGCCTGATCAACACGCATCACCACTTCTACCAGTGGATCACTCGCGGCCTCGCCACCGACCACAACCTGTTCGACTGGCTGGTCGCGCTGTATCCGACCTGGGCGCGCATCGACGAGCCGATGGTCCGCGCCGCCGCGCAGGGCTCGCTCGCCATGATGGCCCGCGGCGGTGTCACCACCGCCATGGACCACCACTACGTCTACCCGCAGGGCTCCGGGGATCTTTCCGGAGCCATCATCGGGGCCGCCCGTGACATGGGCGTACGGTTCACCCTCGCCCGGGGTTCCATGGACCGCAGCGTGAAGGACGGCGGACTGCCGCCGGACTTCGCCGTCGAGACGCTCGACGGTGCGCTCGCCGGCACCGAGGCGACCATCGACGCGCACCACGACGACTCCTTCGACTCGATGACCCAGGTCGCCGCCGCACCTTGCTCCCCGTTCTCCATCTCCACGGAACTGCTGCGACAGGGAGCCGAGTTGGCCCGCCGCAAGGGAGTGCGCATGCACACCCACGGTTCGGAGACGGTGGAGGAGGAGCGGTTCTGCCACGAGCTGTTCGGGATGGGCCCGACCGACTACTTCGAGTCGACCGGCTGGCTCGGCGACGACGTGTGGATGGCGCACTGCGTCCATATGAACGACTCCGACATCGCCGCCTTCGCCCGCACCGGAACGGGCGTCGCGCACTGCCCCTCGTCCAACGCCCGCCTCGCCGCCGGCATCGCCCGGGTGCCCGACATGCTCGCCGCGGGCGTTCCCGTCGGCCTCGGCGTCGACGGCACCGCGTCCAACGAGGCCGGCGAACTCCACACCGAGCTGCGCAACGCGGTCCTCATCAACCGCCTCGGCGCCCACCGCGAAAGGGCCCTGAATGCCCGTCAGGCCCTGCGCCTGGGAACGTACGGTGGCGCCCAGGTCCTCGGCCGCGCCGGCCAGATCGGCTCCCTGGAACCCGGCAAGCTCGCCGACCTGGTGCTCTGGAAGCTGGACACCCTCGCCCATGCCTCCATCGCCGACCCGGTGACCGCGCTCGTCTTCGGCGCCGCGGCCCCCGTCACCCTCTCCCTCGTCAACGGCAAGCCGGTCGTCGAGGGCAACCACCTGATCACCGCGGACGAGGACGCCATCGCCCGCGCCACCCGCGACGAGGCCCGCCGCCTCGCACGGATCGCCGCCGGAGCCTGACACTCCGGGGCACCCCCGATACCGGTCGGCCGAGGGGGACGGCCCTCGGCCGACCGCCGAGGACCGAACGAGGTCCGCGGCAACCGGTGCGGGGGCGCGTACGTCCGCGTACGTGCCCCCGCACCGGCGACCCGAGCTGCCGCACCAGCTGCACGTCCTGCCCCCTGCCTGCGCCAAGGCCCCACGTGCACCGCCTCCCTGACACCCACGTCGCCGCAGACGTGTACCCGACCGGAGGAACCGCCGGGGCAGCTACGCCCGCCCGGCCTCGCCCTCTCCTGCGAACAGCAGCTCCTGCGCCACTGCCGCTGCCGTGCGCGTCTGCTCCGGCCAGCCGATCCCCAGCATGGTCGCCGAGCCGTAGGCGAGAGACACAATGGTGAAGCCCAGCTCGGCGGCGGCCTGCGCATCGAGGTCCGGCCGTTCCGACAGCGTCGCCGACGCGATGGTGTCGGCGACGCTGCGGTACATCACCAGCAGGGACGACTCATTGGCGGGCTTCAGCGCCTCGTAGGCGATGAGCTGGTCGAGCACGATGTCATCGCGGTCGCGCTGCTGCCAACGGGCCCCGAACAGGACGTCGATGACGACGCGGCGCCGCTGCCCGACCGGAGCCGCGGCGATGGCGTCGATGAGTTCGGTGGCGTACCGCGTCGACAGCACGCTGATCAGAGCCCGCAGTTGCTCGTCCTTGTTGCCCAGGTAATGCCGCACGAGCCCGCGGGTCCAGCCTGCGCGCGCGGCGATCTTGTCGACGGTGACGCCCTGCACCCCGTACTCGGCGACGCAGTCGGCCAGGGCGTCGAGCATCTCGGCACTGCGCTGACTGGCGAGGCTCGGGCGCATGAAAAACCTCCTGGTGCGGATCCGTACCAAGTTTGTCATACTGCCAACCCCCAGTTGTTTGTCAGAAAGACAAACAACTGTGGCGTGACTAGGAGGCCAGCGATGCTCTACTCCACCCACCGACCGGAACGCACCGCTTTGATCGGGGTGAACGTGCTCGACGCCCGCGGCGGGGAGCCGGTCAGGGATGCCGTGCTCGTCATCGAGGACGGGCGGATCGCCGAGATACTCGCCCGCACGCACTACACGACCAGGCCCGGTACCGAGGAGCTTCAGCTTCAGGGCATGTGGGTCACGCCTGGTCTGATCGACGCGCACGTCCACTTGGCGGGTGGTCGCGCCGGCATCGACGACCAGGAGCTCGGGGTCATCGCCGAGAACCGCACCGTGCGCGCCATCCGCGCCGTCTGCGAGGCGCAGACGCTGCTCAAGCACGGCTTCACCACGGTCCGTGATGTCTCGTGGAACGGCCTGTACCTCAAGCGCGTCTTCTTCGAGCAGAAGCTCCCCGGGCCGAAGGTGATCGCCTGCGGGCCGGGTCTCACTCGCACCGGCGGCCACGGCGACCTCTTCCAGTTCACGCCCGACTACGTGCGTGAGAACGGCGTCTTCGGCCTGGTGGCCGACGGTGAGCAGGAGATCGTCAAAGCCGTCCGCTACCTGCTGCGTGAGGGGGCCGACGCGATCAAGATCTTCCTGTCCGGCGGTGACAACTGGCCGCACGACCGCAATGGCGACATCCAGTACTCGGCTCGCGAACTCGCCGCCGCCGTAGAAGAGGCGCACCGGCAGACCGGCACGATCGTGATGTGCCATGCGGAGAGTCGCGAAGCCATCGCGATGGCGGTGGAGGCCGGGGTCGACACCATCGAGCACGGCGAGGATCTCGACGCCGACCTGGCGAAGACGATGGCCGACGCCGGCACGATCCTCGTCCCGACTCTGCAGCTCATCGCCAACTGGCACCGCGACTTCATGCCCCTGGACGGCGACCGCCGGCCGCCGCTGCGGCCGGACGCCTTCCTGTACCGCGACCTGTACGAGGGGCGGGACGACTCCTTCGCGGACGACTACTCCGGCTCCGCGGTCCGTAGCTTCCAGCTGGCGCTCGAGTCGGGAGTGAAGATCGCCCTCGGCTCCGACACCGTCTACGAGCCGCTCACCCCCTTCGGCGAGTACAGTGCGCTGGAGTTCCGGGCCCTTGTCGAGGCAGGCATGACCGTACGCCAGGCGATCACCGCCGCGACCGTCATCAGCTCCGAGGCGGTCGGGATGTCCCATGTGATCGGCACTGTCGAGGTCGGCAAGCAGGCCGACCTCCTCGTTGTCCGAGCAGACCCCACCACCTCCGCCGACGTCCTCGCCGACGCGTCCAACATCCATCTGATCTTCTGCGACGGCAGGCTGACCGTGAAGGACGGGAAGTTCGAGTGGTGACCACCGAAGGCAAGGAGTTCGGGACTGCGGCGAGCACCGAAGGCAAGGAGTTCGGGACTGCGGCGAGCACCGAAGGCAAGGAGTTCGGGACTGCGGCGAACATCGAAGGTGTCGGGACTGCGGCGAACAGCGAAGGGAAATCCACGGCCGGCTTCCGCCGCGTCCTGACGCTCAGGCATCTGGTCGCCTTCGGGCTGGCCTACCTCGCGCCCACAGTCGTCTTCAACTACTACGGCATCATCACCGACCTCACCGACGGCATGATGGCGCTCGCTTATGTGGTGACGCTCGTCGCGATGTTCTTCACGGCCTACTCGTACGCTCAGATGGTGCGGGCCTTCCCCGTCTCCGGCTCGGCCTACAGCTATGTGCGCAAGGCGGTGAACCCCTGGCTCGGCTTCGGCACCGGCTGGGTCATGCTGCTCGACTACCTGCTGCTGCCAATGGTCTGCTACCTGCTTTTCGGCATCTACATGAACGAGTACGTGCCGTCGGTCCCGGTGGCGGCCTGGGTGATCGCGGGTGCGTTCCTGGGCGCGCTGGTCAACGTCCTGGGCGTGAAGGTGTCGGGGCGGCTCAACGTGGTCCTGGTCTCGGCCCAGATCCTCTTCTGCCTGAGCCTGATCGGTCTGATCACCGCCTACGTGCTCGGCGGCGACGGCAGCGGCAGCCTGCTCGTCCCGCAGGCTCTCGTGGACGTCGCACGGCTCGACCCGGGCAATATTCTGTGGGCCGCTTCGATCCTTTCGGTGTCGTTCCTCGGCTTCGACGCGGTGTCCACACTCGCGGAGGAGACGAAGGACGCCCGAAAGACCGTGCCGCGCGGCATCCTGATCGTCTGCGTCGGCGCCGGCGTGGGCTTCGCCGTCATCTCGTACTTCCTGCAGATCGCCTGGCCGAGTGCGCCATCGGCGATGAAGGATCCCGACGTCGGCATTTTCGAGCTCCTTCCCCGCATCGGCGGCGAAGGCTTGTCGACAGCGTTCCTCGTCACCGACCAGACCGCGAGCATCTTGTGTGCCATGGCCGCGATCGCCGCGGTGTCACGCGTCCTGTACGGCATGGGGCGTGACCGTCTGCTCCCCGTCCGCTTCTTCGGGCACCTCTCCCCGCGCTTCGGGACGCCGGTGAACAACATCGTGTTCACCTCGGCCATCGCTCTCACGGCCGTGTTCTTCTCCGACAACCTGCTCGGTGCGGCCTCGCTGACAAGCTTCGGCGCGATCACCGGGTTCCTGCTCGTCAACTTCTCGGTCATCAACCACTACTACTTCCGCGAACGGCGCCGCACAGGGACGGATGCTGTGCGCTTCCTCGTCATGCCGGCGATCGGCATCGCGGTGAACGTCGTCCTGTGGGTCAATATCGACACCTCCGCCAAGTTGCTCGGGCTCGGCTGGCTCACGCTCGGCGGCATTTATCTCGGTGCCGTCACCAAGGGATTCCGGCTGCTGCCGCAGCCGATCCTCGACGAAGACGGATGATGCGTCCCGTCCCGGCTGCCCCACCGCCGCCGTGGTCGAGGCGGTGGCGGCGGGCGCGGCCCGAGCCGACGGGGACGGGAGTGGCTCCGCAGAGGTGGGTGAAGGCTGCTTCGGAGCGGGGCCGAGGCGCGCGGGCTTCAGCAGTTCAGATACGCGACGTGGATCCAGACACCCGTGGGGCCGCCCCACAGGTCACCCATGACCCAGTTGCCCTGCTGGCCACGGCGGTTGAGGTTCTGGCCCCGGTTCACCTGGCCCAGGACCGGGTACTCGTTGCCGGGTCCGCCGCGGAAATTCACCCCGTTGTCGTTGACGGTGCAGACCGCGGCCGGCGCCTTCGCCACCCGTGCGGCGGCGGGGCTCTGCGCGGCCTGGGCGGCGGGGCTCAGGGCCAGGCCGAGACCGGCGGTCAGCACCGTCGCGGCCAGCATCATCTTCTTCACCATGCGGCTTCTCCTCCGTTTTCCGGCTCACATCCGGGTGTGCCGTTCGTCGGAATCAACGGAGCCGACGATCACCGCGTCACGGGTCCGGATCACCTTCATCCGGGAGTGAAAGTGCAGGCCATACGGTATGTGCGCCAGCGTGCGCGGTCGGTGGCGCGGATGCTTCCCGCGCCTGTCGATCACGGATTCGGCGGGGCGTCCATCCGGTAGCTGTCGCCGTACACCCGCCACCGCAGCGGTGTCTCCAGCCCGAACCTGCCCTCGTGCACGAACACCCGCTGGGCCGTCTCGACCCGGCTGGTGTCGGAGTGCGAGCGCTCCTTCCGCATCGCCGCGACGCGGGCGTCGAGAAAGGCGTTCAGGTAGGCCGCCTCGTCGCCGCCGCGCGCCGGGGGCGGGACCGAGTCGATCGCCTCGCGCCGGATCGTCCGGAATCCGACCGTGCCGTCGGAGTCGTCGTACCCGTGCATCACATAGGCGTCGTAGTAGATGAACTGCCCCAGGGCGCCGAGTCCGTCCGCCTCGGCCCGGGTGACCGCGGGGTCGAAGTACGACCGGTCGCGCTCGGCGTCCTGCGCCGCCCGGAAGGCCGGGTCGGTGGCCGCCGCGGCCCATGCTTCGGTGAACGGGCCGCCGAGTCCGTCGTGCGCGTCGCTGCCCAGCACGGCTCGCAGCGCGGGGAGGAACCGTTGCAGGGGATTGCTCGGACGCGCCGCCGTGTACCGCTCGACGACCTTCAGCATGTCGCCGGTGCCGGAACAGAAGCCGATGATGCCCGCCGTGTAGCCGCGGCCGTCGTCGATGTCCTCGATGTACTCGTACTGCGCCTTCCAGTCGAGTGAGGAGTTCTCCGCGCTGGAGACCAGTTGCATGGCGATCTCCTTCTTCGCCGGATCGTCGAGCCCGGATTCCGGTGCTTCCCCGGCGGACCGGGGCGCCGATCCGGCACCCGGTCCCGACCCGGATCCCGTGCATCCGGAGAGCATGGAGACGGCCATGACGGCCGCCGCGACGGCGGTGGACAGGCGACGAGAAACGATCTTCACCCCTTCACCCTGTCACGTCGCGAGGAGTGGTCTGCGCCCATTCGGCTGTAGCGTCAGGGGTATGGAAGATCAGTCTGTTGTGGATGTCGGCGACGTACGGCTGGCGTACCGGACCTGGGGCGACCCCTTCGGCTCGCCGGTGGTCCTGCTGCACGGCCTCGGCGGCTCCGCCGCGAGCTGGGAGGCGGCGGGGAGCCTGCTCGGCGAGGAGTGGCGGGTGTACGCCCTCGACCTGCGGGGGCACGGCGAGAGCGATTGGCCGTACGAGTACTCCTTCGAGCTGATGCGGGACGACGTCCTCGGCTTCCTCGACGCGTGCGAACTCGACCGGGTCGGCCTCGTCGGCCACTCGATGGGCGGCGTCGTCGCCGAGCTGCTCGCGCAGGAGCACGCGGACCGGGTGGAGCGGCTGGTACTGGTGGAGACCCCGCCACCGTTTCCGAGCGAACCGAAGCCGGCCGCCGAGCCGACGGGACCGGTGGACTACGACTGGGCCGCGGTCTCTCCCATCGGGGTCCAGGTGTCGGACCCCGACCCCGAGTGGGCGGTGGGCCTCGGTGAGATCGTCGCGCCGACGCTGATGATCGCCGGCGGCCCGGAGTCCACCATGCCCCAGGGGCGCCTGCAGGACATGGCCTCGCTGATCCCGGACTGCCGGCTGATCACCATCGGGGGCGGCCACCGGGTGCACGAGGTCCACCCCGACCTGGTCGCCCAGCAGATCACGGAGTTCTTCACCAGCTGAAGGGCCGTCGGTACGGCCTTCGGCCCGCGCCCGCACCGGCAACCCCGCCCGCCCGGCAGCCGCTCACTGTCCTGCGGGAGCGCGGGCGACGTCCGGCGGAAGCGCGGCCGACGTGCCCGGCTGCCAGTCCGGGTGGCGGCCGCTCATGGCGACGGCCCGGTCGACGAGTGGTGCGTCGGCCGGGACCGGAACGGGCGGGCCGAAGATGGTCTCGGACCGGGGGACGGTGTCGTTCGGCGTCAGCATGGCCAGCGAGACACGCAGGCTCGCCTCGTCCGCCTCGTACTTCTGGCCGGTCGAACGGGCCAGGTCCCAGCCGTGGATCACCAGCTCGTCCAGCACGACCACCGCGGCCACCTCGCCCGGCATGTCGACACCGCCCGCCCTGGTCATGCCTTGCCGGGCGGCAGGATCGCGCCAGGCCGTCACCAGCTCGTCCAGCAGTGGCGGCAGTGATTCGCGCCAGTCGTCGGCGAGGACCGGAAGCGCGACGTCCGGGGCGGTGTCGGTCGTCGGGCCGAAGTTTTTCCGCGCCGCGTCGCGAAAGGCCGTGCTCAGCCCGGCCACGTGGGCGAGGAGCTCCCGGACCGTGTAGCCGGGGCAGGGCGTCGGGCCCGCCAGCTGCTGTTCGCCGATCCCGTCGAGCAGGCCGGCGATCTGGCGGGCCGCGGGCTCCAGATCGATCGTGGGTGCGGTCTCCGTGTGTGTATTCATAAAATGCAGACCGCTCCGGCGCCCGGAACTCATCGCTCAGCGCACCACGCGTCCCCGGAGCACGATCCGGCTCGGATGATCCAGCGCGGCCGGGTCCAGGGTCGGATCGGTGGCGTACGCGACGAGGTCGGCGGGCGCGCCGTCCGCCAGGCCTGGCAGACCGAGCCAGGCACGTGCTGTCCAGGACGCCGCGCCGAGCGCCGCGTGGGCCGGCAGGCCGGCGCGTACCAGCCAGTCCATCTCGCCCGCGACGGTCCCGCACGGGAAGGAATCCGTCCCGGCCAGCACCGTCACCTCCGCTTCGTGGGCCGCCCGGACATTGCTGAGCATGGTGTCCCAGCCGGCCAGCCACAGATCACGGCGCACGCTCGGCTCCCGTGCCCGCATCGCGTCCGCCTTCGCGCCGAAGACGCTCAGTGTGGGCACGAACGCCGTGCCCTGGGCGGCCATCCGGTCCAGGAGCGCCGGGTCCAGATGCATGCCGTGCTCCAGGCTGTCGGCGCCCGCCAGTACGGCATTGCGGGTGCCCTCGGCGGTCTGGCAGTGCACCGCCACCTTGCCGCCCGCCGCGTGCACCGCCTCCACCACCGAGGTCAACAGCGCGAGCGGTACGGCGGGTTCATCGAGAGCCCCAGTCACCGACGACCTTGCACCACCCGGACGAAGCCGCCGCCTCCTCCACGGCCGCCCGCACCAGCTCCGCCTCGCTCACATCCCGTCCGAAGCCGGGGAAGAACCGGCCGGGTGTGGCCAGCCAGCGCCCCGCCGAGGTCACGCGCGGGAGTCCGGGGTCCTTCTCCACCCAGGCGGGCATCCGCTGCGAAGTGCCGGGGGTGCGCACCGCGAGTACCCCGGCGTCCCGGTGCTCGCCCAACTGCTTGCGCAGCAGCTCCTCGCCGAAGGGCGCGCCCGGCTCAAGCGCCCCGGGATGCGTGTGCACATCGACGAGCCCGGGCAGCAGCCAGCCGCCGTCGACGACCGTCTCCGCGGCCCGGCCCGCGAGCCCTCCCGGCGGCCTGCCGGCACGGAGCACCTCGCCGTCGATCCAGAACTCGCGCTCCTCGCGTTCAGGCAGCACAACCCCACGTACGCACAGCATCAGCCGACCGTACGTCACCCCCCACCTTCCGGCCCAAAGAGCACGACCCACACCGGCACATTGCGGAACGTTCCTCTCCACCCTCTTGTCGGCGACCTTCGCGCCATGCGATACAGGTCTGGACCATTGCTGCCGGATGGAAGGCACGACCGTGCAACGCCCCCACGTAACCGCTGCGTTGGCCTGCTCCGCCGCCGCCCTGCTCCTCGTTACGCTCACCGCCTGTGATTCCGCCCCCGAGGCCGACATCCAGAAGCCCACGACCCCGGACCATGTGACAGCGCAGGCCAGTAGCGCCACCTCCGCGCACATCATGTGGGAGCAGGCCGCCGACAACGAGGCGGTCACCGGTTACGAGGTCTACCGCCAGGGCGAGAAGGTCAAAACCGTCCCGGCGACCAAGGTGATGACCGACATCGGCGGGCTGACCGCCTCGACCGCGTACACCTTCACCGTTCGCGCCCGCGACGCCGCCGGGAACCTCTCCGCGCCGAGCGCCGCCGCAGCCGTCACCACACCCGCCCCGACCCCTGCCGACCACGAGCCGCCGACCCGCCCGGTGAAGCTGCGCGGCGCCGCGGACGGCAGCCGGGCCGTGAACCTCTCCTGGGGCGGCTCGACGGACGATGTCGGCGTCACGTCGTACGACATCTACCAGGAGGACTCCCGGATCCACAGCGTGCCCGGCACGCGAACGACCGCGCATGTGACCGGACTGCGCCCCGGCACCGTCTACACGTTCACCGTCCGCGCCCGCGACGCCGCCGACACCTCCTCGCCGGACAGCAATGCCCTCGACCTGACCACCGCTTCCGCGCCGGGCGCACCCGCGAGTACCGCCCCCACGGACCTGCGGATCAGCAACCGCGTCCAGGGCAAGGAGTACGCCGTCGACCTGGACTGGAAGCAGCCCGACACGGGCGGCGAGATCCCGGCGTACCAGCTCTTCATGGACGGCCGGCTGACCACCACCATCGTGTGGGGCGCCACCCCGCCCGCGGGCCGGGCGAGTTACCGGCTCACCGTCAGCGACCCACGCGGCACCCGCTACTCGATGAAGATCCGCGCCAAACTGCCGGACGGGAAGTGGGGGGACTTCTCCGCCCAGCGCACGGTCGTCCTCGGCGACCGACTTGGCGAGTGATTGGTCTGAACCTCTTGACGATTTGGTCCAGACCATTTAGTTTTCCCGTGCTCCATGGCACCAGGAAAGTCTCCACTCCCCCTCAGGACCGCCTCACCGGTCCCTGCCCCAAGGGAGAACCATGTTCGAGCACATGAGTTCCAGAAGGAGAACAGCGGCCGTCCTCGTCGCCGTTCTCGGACTCCTCCTCGCGCTGCTGTCGATACAGGCCGCACCCGCACACGCGGTGGGCAAGCTGACGGCGACCTTCACCTCGGCCGACAACGGGTCGTGGTGGAAGGGCACCTACGTCCTGCACAACGACACCGACACCGCCGTCACCGGTTGGAGTCTCGAATTCGACCTGCCTGCCGGGGTCGCGATCGACACCTCCTACAACGGCACCGTCACCACCCGGGGCAACCACATCACCGCGGTCAACGCCCACTACAACGGTACCGTCGCCGCTCACAGCACCACCGAGCCGTACAGCTTCTGGTTCGTGGCCACCGGACGGATCACGGCACCGACAGGCTGCCGCATCAACGGCGACAAATGCGACGGATCCGCGGACGTGCCGCCGGGCGCGCCCGCCGGACGTGCCGCCGGGCGCGCCCGGCGGACTGAAGCAGACCGATGTCACCGCCCGCACCGCGTCGCTGTCCTGGACGGCGGCCACGGCGGGCGACTTCCCCGTGGCGTCGTACGACATCCTGGCCGGCGGCAAGGTGCTCGGCACCGCCACCGCGGCAACCACCGCCACCGTCACCGGCCTGACCCCGGCCACCGCCTACTCCTTCACCGTCCGGGCCAAGGACACCCGGGGCAACACCTCCGCCGAGAGCGCGCCGCTGACGGTCACCACCGTCGACCCGGCCACCGACACCTCCCCGCCCACCGCACCGGGCTCGCTGCGCTCCACGGGGGCGGACTCCTCGTCCGTCACCCTCGCCTGGACCGCCGCGACGGACAACCAGCGGGTCGCCGCCTACGACATCTACCGGGACGGACAGCTCGCCACCACGGTCTCCGGTACGACGACCACCGCGACCATCGGCGGACTCTCGCCCTCGACCTCGTACACCTTCACCGTCAAGGCCCGTGACGCGGCGGACAACGTCTCTCCGGCCGGCAACGCGCTCACGGTGAAGACCGACGGCATCGTCGGCGCGGGCAACTACGCCAAGGTCGGCTACTTCGTCCAGTGGGGCATCTACGGCCGCCAGTACTTCGTCAAGAACCTCCAGGACTCCGGGGCCGCGGGCAAACTCGACATCGTCAACTACGCCTTCGCCAACATCGACCCCAACAACCTCACCTGCCTCAACGGCGTCACCAAGGGCACCACTGCCGACCCCGAGGACCCTGAGCAGGGCACCGGCGCCGGTGACGCGGACGCCGACTACGCCCGGCCGTTCAGCGCCGCCCAGTCCGTCGACGGCGTCGCGGACGACGGCTGGGGCACACTGCGCGGAAACTTCAATCAGTTGAAGAAGCTCAAGAAGCTCCACCCGAACCTGAAGATCGTGGTCTCGCTCGGCGGCTGGACATACTCGAAGTACTTCTCCGACGTGGCCGCCACCGACGCCTCCCGCAAGAAGTTCGTCTCCTCCTGCATCGACATGTACATCAAGGGCAACCTGCCCGAGTACAACGGCGCGGGCGGTCCCGGCACCGCGGCCGGAATCTTCGACGGCTTCGACGTCGACTGGGAATGGCCGGGCACCGGCACCGGACACCCCGGCAACCACTACTCACCGAACGACAAGGACAACCTGACCCTGCTTCTCGCCGAGTTCCGCAAGCAGATGGACGCCCTCGGCGGCGGCCACCGCCTCCTCACCGCCTTCACCCCCGCCGACCCGCAGAAGATCGGCGACGGCTGGGACCTGAGCAAGGTCTTCGACTCCCTCGACGTGGCGAACGTCCAGGGCTACGACTTCCACGGCTCCGGCAGCGACAACTCCTGGGAACCCGATCGCACCGGCCACCAGGCCAACCTCTACACGGACGACCAGGACCCGTACGACGTCCACTTCAGCGCCGACACCGCCATCAAGGCCTACACGGACGCGGGCGTCGAACCCCGCAAGCTGACGCTCGGCATCCCCTTCTACGGCCGCGGCTGGCAGAACGTCACCGACGGCGGCGTCGCGGGCGAATGGCAGCCCGCGGGAGGCGCCGCCCCCGGCCAGTTCGCGGAGGAGGCGGGCAACCGCGGCTACTCCAACCTCATCGGCGCGTACCCGACGATGACGATCCATCACGACGAACAGTCGGTGTCCACGTACGGCTACACAGGCAGCCAGTGGTGGTCCTTCGACGACACCTGGTCCATCGGCAAGAAGACGGCCTACGTGAAGGACAAGGGCCTGTTGGGGGTGATGGTCTGGGAGATGTCCGGTGACACCTCGCAGGGCACACTGCTCAACGCTCTTGACACCGGACTGAAGTAGCCGGCCCGGGAGAACGGATACCTGCTCGCGGAGCTCCGGCGGGCTTCGCGAGCAGGTCGGGCGGTCTCTGCGGTGGTGGTCCCGCGTCGTCGGCAGCGCGGCGCCGAACAGGATCCGCGCCTCGAAGTGCTGCGCCGCGGCCCCGGTCACGAAGTGGAGATCGCCCGCATCCCGACATCGAGGTTCATAGTGAGTACGAAGCGAACAGTGGGACGGCACCCCCGCCGAGGAGTACCTCGCATACGTGGACGAGCAGCGCGCCAAGCATGGGCTCTCCGCGGCAGACCTCATGGCCTGGCGGCCGGAGAAGAAGGCCCGCGGGCGGGCGAAGAAGGCCGACTGAACCTCGCGTAAGGCTCGTACAAGAGGGCGCCCCGCTACCGGAGTTCGGTGGCGGGGCGCCGTCGTTCCTCCGGGGTCAGCTCTGCGCGGCGAATTCCACGAAGGCCGCCCAGCCGCCAGAGGCGACAGACAGGATGGGCCCGGTCCTGTCCTTCGAGTCGCGAACGTGGACGGTGCTCGTGCGGGTCGCTACCTCGACGCACTCGCCGCCGGCTCCGCTGCTGTAGCTGCTCTTGAACCACGCGGACTCAGGCGTCCCCACAAGCGCTTCGGCGTTCATGTCTCTCCCAGAGATTTCTCGATGAGGGCCAGCGATTCGCGCGGAGTGAGTGCCTGGGCCCGGAGGACGCCGTACTGCTCCTCGAACTCCCGGACCGGCCTTCGCTCCGTGTAGAGACGGCTGTCCTTGTGCGCCTCAACGTACGCGATCCTCCGCTCTTCCTTGGTCTCGATCAAGGTGAAGGCGCCAGCCATTCCCGCGTGATCCTCGCGGCGGGTCGGCATCACCTGGATCTCGACGTTGCGGTATTGGCCGATCAAGAGAATCTGCTCCAACTGACCACGCAGCACTCCGTCCCCGCCCAGGGGGCGGCGCAGCATGCACTCCTCGATCACGAAGCTGATGATCGGCCTGGGGCGACGGGAATAGATCTCGTGCCTGGCCAGGCGTGCTGTCACCCGTTGATCCACGATCTCCTCCTCCAGCACCGGTCGCCACATCTCGAACACCGCCCGCGCGTACTCTTCCGTTTGCAGCAACCCAGGCACGCCGTGGTTGGCGTACACGTGCAGCTCAACCGCCTCCGCCTCCAACCGCGCCGCATCCCGGAAAAATGCCGGGTCTTGAGCCCGAGCGACCTCTTCTTTGCTGGCCTTCAGCACCCCGCCCGCGTCCAGCAGTTCGTCCGCCTGCTCGATAAACTTCGGCTGCGGGATCCGGCGGCCCTGCTCGAACGACGCGATGGACGACGCCGAGTACCCCGTCATCGCGCCGAACTCCGCCCGCTCCAGCCCGGCCCGTACCCGGAACAGCTTCAAGTGCTGACCGAACACGTGCAGGATGCCCGACCCGACTTCGTATTCGTGCTGCGGCTGCTGTCCTTGATCGTCCATGCCCCGTGCCTCCGGTACCGTCCCGCGTAGCCCTGCTTGCCCCGAACCGTCTCCACCCATGAATCGGCCAACGCGGCCCACCGGGGCCGGTTACGCCCGGTGCCGCGTACAGCTCGCGTGCTGACGCGTACAACGCGAAGCCGTCGGCGTATCCCTCCCGGTCACGGTAGCCACGGGCCCAGAGTGTTTTCCGGATGAATCCAGCGGTTCCCCCGGACGTGCGAGCCCGTAAGCTCAGGGAGGTGCATGCGGGGGCGGGGCAGCACCTCACTCGTCCCCGGCAACTCCACCCGCCGGCGATGACACAATCCAAGCCATGCAGGGGGTGTTGTCCTCTCACGGACCCGCCCCCGGGCAGATGGAAAGACTGCCTGACCCGGCTCACGTCCTGACCGACGAACGGGGCCCCGGTCACTCGGTTGGATGCTGATCGACGAGGCCGGCCAGGCGACCGCCCAGATGCCGGTGGGTGCGCTGTGGCGGGCGCGCAGAGGCGTCATCGTGGGCGATCCGCTGCAACTGGAGCCGGTGGTCACGCTGCCTCATACGGGGCAGCAGGCACTTCGCCGTACCTTCGGTGTGGCTGAGGAGTGGGAACCGTCCCGGAGCTCGGCGCAGCGCGTCGCGGACCGGCTGAACAGCTCCGGCACATGGCTTCCGGCACCCCAGGGTTCCGAGGACGACCGGGTCTGGGTGGGGTCGCCTCTGCGTGTCCACCGGCGTTGCGACGACCCGATGTTCACGATCAGCAACGAGATCGCCTACGACGGGCTCATGGTGCACAGGGTGCACCGGGACGACGATTACGCGGTGGCCCGGCGCGGCGTGTGGTGGCCGGTGAGCGGAGGGCGGGCATCGCAGGGCAAGTGGTCGCCGGACGAGGGGGATTGCGCGAACGTCATCGTGCACCGGCTCGTCGATCAGGGCCTTGACCCCGATCGTGAGCTCTTCGTCATCAGCCCGTTCCGGGATGTCGTGGCCGGACTCCGTCGCAGCCTGTGCCACGTTGTCCCGCGCGACAGGGTGGGAACCGTGCATACGACCCAGGGGAAGGAGGCCGATGTCGTGCTGCTGGTCCTCGGGGCGGGGGGCGACAAGGCAGGTCCGCGAGCCTGGGCGGCATCGACACCGAACCTGCTGAACGTCGCGGTGAGCCGGGCCCGTCGACGGCTGTTCGTCGTGGGTGACCACGACGCATGGCGTGGACACCAGCACTTCGACGTACTCGCACGTCAGCTGCCGTGCATCTCGGAGGCCGAGCAGGCGGCCATGCGGGAACTCGCCCCGACGGTGCTGGCCGAAGGGTGCCGATGCAGGTAGGCGAGGCCGCAGTCCCACGCCTACGTGCTCGCGCGGCGCTTTGGAACGCTCCGGATCCATACCGTCCCCGGGGCGGCCGACGCGGCCCTCTCCGAGCCTGGCCGGTCACGCTCTGTGGCGTGTACGGCCCCGCACGGGGTTCGCCGGCCTTGAGGGTGCACGGGCCGTCCTGAAAGAGACGGTCGGATTTGTCTTCCTGACCCCTTCCTGACGTCGCGCTCGTCCGGCCATGGAAGCGCCCCCGGCGCCGTGCGGCACCGAGGGCGGTCAGAATTGCATGCGAGCGGTGTCAGTCCAACTGCTCGTACGCCGGCAGGGTCAGGAAGTCCGTGTAGTCCTGGTCCAGGGAGACCTGGAGCAGGAGGTCGTGGGCCTGCTGCCACTTGCCGGACGCGAAGGCCTCGTCGCCGGTCTCGGCGCGGATCGCGGCGAGTTCCTCGGCTGCGACCTTGCGGGCCAGGTCCGCGGTGGCGTGTTCGCCGTTCTCGAAGACGACGTCCGCGTTGATCCACTGCCAGATCTGCGAGCGCGAGATCTCCGCGGTGGCCGCGTCCTCCATCAGGTTGAAGATGGCGACCGCGCCCATGCCGCGCAGCCAGGCCTCGATGTAGCGGATGCCGACCGCGACGGCGTTGCGCAGTCCCTCGTACGTGGGCTTGGCGTCCAGGGTGTCGATGGCGATCAGGTCGCCCGCCGTCACCGAGACGTCCTCGCGCAGGCGTTCCTTCTGGTTCGGCTTCTCGCCGAGGACCGCGTCGAAGGAGGCCATGGCGATCGGGACCAGGTCGGGGTGGGCGACCCAGGAGCCGTCGAAGCCGTCGTGGGCCTCGCGGTCCTTGTCGGCCTTGACCTTCTCGAAGGCGACCTTGTTGACCTCGGCGTCGCGGCGGGACGGGATGAAGGCCGCCATGCCGCCGATGGCGTGCGCGCCGCGCTTGTGGCAGGTGCGGACGAGGAGTTCGGTGTAGGCGCGCATGAACGGGGCGGTCATCGTCACCGCGTTGCGGTCCGGGAGGACGAACTTGGCGCCGCCGTCACGGAAGTTCTTGACGATGGAGAAGAGGTAGTCCCAACGGCCCGCGTTCAGCCCGGAGGCGTGGTCGCGGAGCTCGTACAGGATCTCCTCCATCTCGTACGCGGCGGTGATCGTCTCGATGAGGACGGTCGCGCGGACCGTGCCCTGCGGGATGCCGAGGTAGTCCTGGGCGAAGACGAAGATGTCGTTCCAGAGGCGGGCCTCCAGGTGCGACTCCGTCTTCGGGAGGTAGAAGTACGGGCCCTTGCCGAGGTCGATGAGGCGCTGGGCGTTGTGGAAGAAGTAGAGGCCGAAGTCGACCAGCGCGCCCGGCACCGGGGTGCCGTCGAGCTGGAGGTGACGCTCGTCCAGGTGCCAGCCGCGGGGGCGGGTGACGACCGTGGCGAGCTCGTCGGCGGGCTTGAGGGAGTACGACTTGCCGGACCTGGGGTCCGTGAAGTCGATGTTACGGGTGTAGGCATCGATCAGATTGAGCTGGCCGAGGACGACGTTCTCCCACGTGGGGGCGGACGCGTCCTCGAAGTCGGCGAGCCAGACCCTGGCGCCCGAGTTCAGGGCGTTGATGGTCATCTTGCGGTCGGTCGGACCGGTGATCTCCACCCGGCGGTCGTTCAGCGCGGCCGGGGCCGGCGCGACTTTCCAGGAGTCGTCCGCGCGGATCGCTGCCGTCTCGGGCAGAAAGTCCAGCGTGGAGGTACGGGCGATCTCGGCGCGACGCTCACCCCGGCGGGCGAGCAGTTCGTCGCGGCGGGGTGTGAACTGCCGGTGCAGCTCGGCCACGAACGCGAGAGCCGCGTGGCTGAGGACCTCATCCTGCCGGGGCAGGGGCTCGGCATCGACGATGGCCAGCGGGGACGGCGCTGGTGCGGACATGAGCTGTCACTCCTTCAGCGGGCGGTGCGGGCGGCGTCTCACGGCCGCCGGGTCGCCTGGAACGGGCACGGCGTGCCAAGGCTCCGAGGTATGGCCGTGGTCGCCGTCTGGCATACAGAGGGCTTCTGACCAGTGGATACTAGTTTCCTCATGGTGGAAGTTCAATGATTTGTTGATGTCGAGATTCTCCGGGTCGACACAAGTGGCGCGTTGCTGGCGCGGCGTGCCAGTCCACTCACTCAAGGTGTTTCAGGTCCTCCACCGTGTCGATGTCGTACGTCTGAGCCACATCGGAACACTCGACGAGCGTGATCGCATCGCGGTGGGCCCGCAGGTACGCCCGGGCGCCCTGATCGCCCACCGCTGCGGCCGCGACGTCCGCCCACCGGTCGGCCCCGAACAGCACCGGATGGCCGCGCTCCCCGTCGTACGAGGCGGCCGCGAGGCTCCTTCGGGTGCGGTACGCCGATCGCACCCGCGCCACCGCGTCCGCGCCGATGCCCGGCTGGTCCACCAGGAGCACGAGCGCCGCGTCCGCCCCCGTACCGGCCAGCTCCCCGAGCCCCGCCCGCAGCGATGAGCCCATGCCCTCGGCCCACTCGGGGTTGACGGTCACGGGGCAGCCGGTGAGGTCGGCGCGTGCGCGTACCTCGTCGGCCGCGGCGCCCAGGACCACCTGGACGCGGTCGCAGCCGCCCTCCCGCAGGACGCGTACCGCGTGCTCCACCAGCGGCCGGCCGCGGTGGTCGAGCAGTGCCTTGGGCCGCCCGCCGAGCCGCCGCCCGCCGCCCGCGGCGAGCAGCAGCCCGGCGACCACCGGGGTCCGGGGCCGTCCGGTGACGGCCGGGTCCTGTGTTGTTCGAGTCATGGGGACTGGCATACCCGGGAGATGCCCCGCCCGCGCAACCGGGAAGCGGCGGGAGCGGTGAGGAGTACAGGGAGCGGGCTCGGCGGCGTACGCCGAGCCTTCCATGGAGCGACGTGTGTATCACCCATACGGGAGCCCCTGAATTCCGTCCGCGGAGTGGCGCTCGACACCTGCCATGGCGTTAACTTGCGGGCATCTCCGGACACTTGACCACGGTCCGGAGTCCGGTCGAAACACTGGCACAAGGATGTGCGAGGGGGAGTGCTTTGTTGCGAAGCGTGGGGCAGACGCCGGTGACCAGCAGTGATGAGGATCCGAGGGTGGCGGAGCTGCGTACGGCGGTCTCCCGGCTCCGCCGCGAGCTGGCGGGGCATCCCGCGGAGTTCCCGGACCGCGGGATCGCCGAGGACGAGCTGGCCGCGTTGGACGCGATGGCGATCAGCGGCGCGCCCGAGATTCCCCGCCTGCGTCGTTCGCTGCTGCTGATCGCGGGGGCGATCGGCTCGGTCAGCGCACTGGCCGCCGCGCTCAGGGACCTACGCGTCGCCGTCGACCTCTTCGGCGAGCCGCCGCGCTCCTGACGGCCGCCGCGCCCCGCCCGCCGTCGTGCTCCTTACGGCCGCCGCGCTCCTGGCGCGCGACGGCCGGGAACCGGTCGCGGCGGCGTGACTCAGCCGGTGGAACCGTTACTGGCGAGCGCGTCGGACAGCTCCTTCGCGGCCTGCTGCAGGATCGGCACGATCCGCTCCGTCGCGGCCTCCGTCACCCGGCCCGCCGGGCCCGAGATCGAAATCGCGGCCGACGTGGGGGAGTTGGGTACGGAGACCGCCAGGCAGCGCACCCCGATCTCCTGCTCGTTGTCGTCGACCGCGTAGCCGACCCTGCGTACCTGCTCCAGCGCGTCGAGGAAGTCGTCCGGGGTGGTGATCGTCTTCTCGGTGGCGGCCGGCATTCCGGTGCGGGCGAGCAGGGCCCGTACCTCCTCCGGGGGCGTGTGCGCCAGCAGCGCCTTGCCGACGCCCGTGGAGTGGGGGAGCACCCGGCGGCCCACCTCGGTGAACATGCGCATCGAGTGCTTGGACGGCACCTGCGCCACGTACACGATCTCGTCGCCGTCGAGCAGCGCCATGTTCGCGGTCTCGCCGGTCTCCTCGACCAGGCGCGCGAGGTACGGGCGGGCCCAGGTGCCGAGCAGCCGGGAGGCGGATTCGCCGAGCCGGATCAGACGCGGGCCGAGCGCATAGCGCCGGTTCGGCTGCTGGCGCACGTATCCGCACACCACGAGCGTGCGCATCAGGCGGTGGATGGTCGGCAGCGGAAGCCCGCTGCTCGCGGAGAGTTCGCTCAGCCCGACCTCGCCCCCGGCATCCGCCATCCGCTCCAGCAGATCGAAGGCGCGCTCAAGGGACTGCACGCCGCCGCTGGAAGCGGCGGGCTTGGAGTCGGATGTGCTGGCGTGGGACGACGGCACGTCAACGGTCCTTTCGAGGCGGAAGAGCGGGTGCCTCGCCGGGCGAGGCACCCAGCAGACTACCGGTCGGTTCCCGATCGGCGCACTGCTCCGGGTGCGGCGTCCTTGCCGGTCAGAGCCCGTTCGTCCCGGTGTCTGCAGTTAGCGGGGCCATTCTGCGGTGCCGCACTGGTCCCATGTTACGTTCCGCTTTCCGGAATTGCTCTTTTGCTTTGTGGAAACCTCCAGGAGCGGTTACGGGTGGTCCACCTGCCGCCGGACGAGGAAAGTGGGGTCTTGACGGGCCCGAATCCCGAGTGAAGACTCCTTCAACAGTTCGTTGAATTTGCCAGCGGTCGAAAGTCCGAAGTGAGGAGCACGGGTGTCCGGTGCGGACGTGAAACTGGTACTGCGCTCGACGCGTGTCGTCACCCCGGACGGGACGCGCCCCGCAGTGGTCGCCGTCGCCGAGGGGAGAATCGACGCAGTCCTGCCGTACGACACCGAGGTGCCGGCCGGTGCCCGGCTGGAGGACTTCGGCGACGACGCCCTGCTGCCCGGACTCGTCGACACCCATGTCCATGTGAACGACCCCGGTCGCACCGCCTGGGAGGGCTTCCACACCGCCACCCGCGCCGCGGCGGCGGGCGGCATCACGACCCTGCTCGACATGCCGCTCAACTCCCTCCCGCCGACCACCACCGTCCCGCATCTGCGCACCAAGCAGCAGGTGGCAGCCCCCAAGGCGCACATCGACACGGGATTCTGGGGCGGGGCGATCCCGTCCAACGTCAAGGACCTGCGTCCGCTGCACGAGGCCGGGGTCTTCGGTTTCAAGTGCTTCCTCTCGCCCTCCGGCGTCGACGAGTTCCCCGAGCTCGACCAGGAGCAGCTGGCCCGGTCCATGGCCGAGATCTCCGGCTTCGGCGGGCTGCTGATCGTGCACGCCGAGGACCCACGCCAGCTGGCCTCCGCCCCGCAGCGCAGCGGGCCCGCGTACGCCGACTTCCTCGCCTCCCGGCCCCGGGACGCCGAGAACACCGCGATCGAGGGACTCATCGCGCACGCCAGGCGGATGAACGCCCGGGTCCATGTGCTGCACCTGTCCTCCAGTGACGCGCTGCCGTTGATCGCCGCCGCCAAGCGCGAGGGCGTACGGGTCACCGTCGAGTCCTGCCCGCACTTCCTCACCCTCACCGCCGAGGAAGTCCCGGACGGCGCGACCGAGTTCAAGTGCTGCCCGCCGATCCGCGAGGCCGCCAACCAGGACGCGCTGTGGGAGGGGCTGGCCGACGGGACGATCGACTGCATCGTCTCGGACCACTCGCCGTGTACCGCCGACCTCAAGACGCCGGACTTCGCCTCCGCGTGGGGCGGCATCTCCTCCCTCCAGCTGGGCCTTCCCGCCATCTGGACCGAGGCCCGCAAGCGCGGCCACTCGCTCGACGACGTCGTCCGCTGGATGTCCGCCGCCCCCGCCGAACTGGCCGGGCTGCCCCGCAAGGGCGCCATCGAGGCCGGCCGCGACGCCGACTTCGCGGTCCTCGCCCCCGACGCGACCTTCACCGTCGACCCCGCCGAGCTCTTCCACCGCAACCAGGTCACCGCCTACGCCGGCAAGACCCTGCACGGCGTCGTGAGATCGACGTGGCTGCGCGGACGGCGGATCGCGGCGGACGGCACCGTCGGCGAACCCACCGGCCGCCTTCTCGAAAGGAATCAGTGACCATGACGGCGACAGCCCGCTTCACCGGTGACGCGAACCCGTACGGCGGCGGCGACCCGTACGCCGACTACCGCACCGCCGACCTCCCCTTCACCGGCCTCGTCGACCTCGCCGACCGGCGGCTCGGCGCCGGGGTGATCGCCGCCAACGACGAGTTCTTCGCCGAGCGCGAGAACCTCCTGAAGCCGGAGCCCGCCGAGTTCGACCCCGAGCGCTTCGGCCACAAGGGCAAGATCATGGACGGCTGGGAGACCCGCCGTCGGCGCGGCGCGGGCGCCGACCGGCCGCACCCCACGGACGAGGACCACGACTGGGCGCTGGTACGGCTCGGCGCGCCCGGAGTCGTACGCGGCATCGTCGTCGACACTGCCCACTTCCGCGGCAACCACCCGCAGGCGGTCTCCGTCGAGGCGGCCTGCGTCCCCGGCTCCCCGTCGCCCGAGGAACTCCTCGCGCCCGGAGTGAAGTGGACAACGCTCGTACCGCGCACGGCCGTCGGCGGACACGCGGCCAATGGGTTCGTCGTCGCGGCCGAGCAGCGCGTCACCCATCTGCGGGTCAATCAGCACCCCGACGGCGGGATAGCCCGGCTCCGGGTGTACGGCGAGGTCACCCCCGACCCGGACTGGCTGGCCGCCCTCGGCACCATCGACCTGGTCGCCCTCGAGAACGGCGGCCTGGTCGAGGACGCCTCCGACCGCTTCTACCTCTGATCTTGGCCAGTGCTCCGCCCTTGAAGGACTCTGCTGAGGAATGCGTGATTCGAGCAGGGCTGGGTCGTTGGTCCTCCACGATTGTTATGGCGTGAGCGGGAGGGCCGGGAGATGTCACTGGAGCCACGGGCTGGTCATGGGGTGCCGGAGCTGACGGCCCGGGTGGTGCGGGCAGCGTTCCCGAAGGGGACGATGGCGGTGCGGATCCGGGAGGCGTTGGGCCCGCTGTTTGAGGACGAGGCGTTCGCAGGGGCGTTTGCCGTCCGGGGACGCCCGGCTGTCTCGCCGGGGGCGTTGGCTTTGGTGTCGGTGTTGCAGTACGCGGAGGGGCTGACCGATCGGCAGGCCGCTGACCAGGTGCGGGCCCGGATGGACTGGAAGTTTCTGCTCGGCCTGGAGCTGGACGATCCCGGGTTCGATGCCTCCGTGCTGAGCCTGTTCCGTTCCCGTCTCATTGAGCACGGACTGGAACAGACGACGCTGGAGCTGGTGCTGGAACGCCTGCGCGGGCTGGGCCTGCTGAAGGCCGGTGGCCGGCAGCGGACCGATTCCACGCATGTGCTGGCGGCGGTGCGGACGCTGAACAGGATGGAGTTCGTCGGCGAGACGCTGCGGGCGGCGCTGGAGGCGCTGGCGGTCGCCGCCCCGGCATGGCTGTCCGGCCTGGTCACGGCCGAGTGGGCCGAGCGCTACGGGCCGCGCGTGGACGATTACCGCTTCCCCAAGGGCGAAGAGGTCCGTGAACAGTGGTCTGAGCAGGTCGGACGGGACGGGTTCGTCCTGCTGGAGGCGGTCTACGCCCCCGCGGCTCCGGACTGGCTGCGCGAGATCGAGGCGGTGCAGGTCCTGCGGGTCTCCTGGGTCCAGCAGTACCACCGCGACGAGAGGGGGTGCGCTGGCGGGAGGGCAAGGATCTCCCGCCGGTTCATCACCGGTTGTGCTCGCCCTATGACACCGATGCCCGTTACGGGATCAAGCGCGGCTCGGGCTGGACCGGCTACAAGGCGCATCTGACCGAGACCTGCGAGCCGGATGCGCCGCACGTGATCACGCAGGTGGCCACCACCGATGCCGTGGTGGCCGACACGGAGATGACCGAACCGGTCCACCAGGCGCTCGCGGAACGGGAGTTGCTGCCGCACGTGCATGTCGTGGATGCCGGCTACACCACTGCCGCCCTGTTCCTGTCCGCGACCGAGCGGGGTATGGAACTGCTCGGCCCGGCCCCGCACGACAGCAGCCGCCAGTCCCAAGAGGATCAGGGCTTCTCCCGCGCCGACTTCACCATCGACTGGGACAACGAGAGCGCCATCTGTCCCGGCGGGCACCGAAGTTTCGAGTGGTGGGAACAGAAACACCACCGCAACGGCACTCCGGTCCTCAAGGTGTTCTTCTCCGCCGAGCACTGCCGCCCCTGCCCGAAGCAGACGGCATGCACCAAGCCCCCGTCCGGCCGCCGGGGCAGGGGCATCACCTTCCTGCCCCGCGAACGGCACGAGGCCCTCGAAGCCGTCCGCCAGGCCCAGGAGACCGACAATTGGAAGAACCGTTACGCGATCCGGGCCGGGGTCGAAGGCACGATCTCCCGGGCCGTCCGTGTCACCGGCCTGCGCCGTACCCGCTACCGCGATCTACCCGCGACCCGCCTCGGCCACGTCTTCGCCTCCACCGCACTCAACCTCATCCGCATCGACCGATGGCTGACCGGCACCCCACTCGGCGGCACCCGCACCTCCCGCCTCGAAGCTCTGATGCTCGCGGCCTGACCACCCGAATCACGCATTCCTCAGCAGAGTCCTTCAGGGCGGGGGTGAAGGCCATCCTTGGCCCGGAGGCGCAGAGCGCCGGAGTGCTCTGCGCCTTGGGGTGAGGGTCAGACGGGACGCTGTTGGTTTTCGATGTACTGCTTGACGACGGTCAGGGGTGCGCCGCCGCAGGACCCTGCGAAGTAGGAGCCGGACCAGAAGTGTCCGCCCCACAGGTACCGGCGGACATGCGCGTTGTACTCCTGGCGGAGCCTGCGGGAACTGACGCCCTTGAGGGAGTTGACCAGTTTGGAGAGCTGCACCTTCGGCGGGTAGTGCACGAGCAGGTGGACGTGGTCCTGTTCGCCGTTGAACTGTTTCAGCTCGGCCTCGAAGTCGGCGCAGACCTCCCGCATGATCTCTTCGGTGCGGGTCAGCATGGCGTCGGTGAACGCTTCACGCCGGTACTTCGTGACAAAAACCAAATGAACATGCAGGTTGTAGACAACATGGCGACCGGTTCTGACATCGGGATGAGGGTTCCAGCGCGGTGACATAAACCAATGCTATGGTCTCGATCGTGAGTCAAGACACCATGGTCAAGCGGCAGTTCGGGCATCGTGCCCGGCTTGCGCTGTCGCCTGCCGAGGCGTTGAGGACTGATAGCCAGGCGCACGCGGCCCGCACCATGTGGAACCTGCTGCACGCCTGGTGGCAGATGATGCCGAAGGAAAAGCGGACTCTCGGACACGCGGATGCCGCCGTACGACAGGCCCGCAAGGACATCGACTTCCTTGCTGTCCTTCCCGCGCAGGCCGCGCAAGCGGTACTCAAGACGTACTTCCAGGCGTGGAAGAACTGCTGGGAGGGCCGCGCCGACGCCCCGAACTTCAAGGGCCGGTTCCGCACGGTGATGTCCGTGGACGTCCCTCAGGGCCGGGACCTGAACATCGTGCGCGTGCACCGCCGCTGGGGCATGGCCAACATTCCCAAGGTGGGCCGGGTCCGCTTCCGGTGGACCAAAGACCTTCCGGTCGGCAAGCGTGCAGGCGCGGAGAACCGGATCACCGGGGCACGGCTGGTCAAGGACGCTTCCCCAAGCTCTCGGCTTCGCTCGAGCAGGGGAGGCCCCATTGGCTGGCACATCGCCTTCCGCGTCCAGACCTTGGAGGTCAAGCCCGAGCCCCACCAGGGGCCGGAAGTCGGCATCGACGTGGGCGTCACCGTGCCCATCGCCCTCTCGGACGGCGAGACGTACGAGCACGGCGAATGGCTGACGGAGAAGGAGAAGGCCAGGCTTCTGCACCTGGAGCGGCGCGCCGCGCAGCGCAAGCGGCACCGCAAGCCCGGCGAGCGCACCAGCCGCCGGCTGCACCGCACCTACGACCAGATCGCAGGACTCCGCGCGAAAGCCAAGCGCAGGGCCCTGGACTGGCAGCACCAGACGACCACCGCCATCGCCCGCACATACGGCACCGTCGTGGTCGAAGCACTCACCATCACGAACATGGTCAAGTCCGCCAGGGGAACCATCGAGGAGCCAGGGAAGAACGTCGCCCAGAAGTCCGGGCTGAACCGCTCCATCAGCAAGGAGGCATGGGGCCGCACGGTCACCATGCTGACGTACAAGACCGCCCGGCTCGGCGGCACCCTGCACAAGGTCCCCGCCCCCGGCACCTCCCAACGCTGCTCAGCGTGCGGCTTCACCACGCCCGGCAACCGGGAGAGCCAGGCCGTGTTCGTGTGCAAGAACCCCGACTGCGGCTGGTCGGGCAATGCCGACCACAACGCAGCCCGGAACGTCTTGCACCTGTACCGGATGGGCCTCGCGCTCATCCCGGCTGCCGGGAGGGCAGTCGTCAGACGTGCGAAGCGCGTCAAGCCCGCTGCCGCAAGGTAAGCAGGAATCTCCCGGCTTCAGCCGGGAGAGCACTTCAATCGCCGGCCACCAACACCATCCAGCCGGGCAGGTCCCGCAAGATGGACGACGGCTGGGAGACCCGGCGCCGGCGCGACAAGGGCAACGACTGGATCCGCTACCGCCTCGTCGAGCAGGCGGAGATCCGCGCCGTGGAGATCGACACCGCGTATCTGAAGGGCAATTCGGCGGGCTGGGCGGGCCTTTCCGCCCGTGACGGGGAGAACGGCGACTGGACCGAGGTGCTGCCCCGGACCCGGCTGCAGCCCGATACGAACCACCGCTTCGTCCTGCCGGACGCGGTGCGGGCCACGCACGTGCGGATCGACATCTTCCCGGACGGCGGCATTTCCCGGCTGCGGCTGTTCGGGTCACCGACCGAGGAGGGCGCCGCCCGGTTGGCCGCGCGCCACCGGGAACTCGGCGGTTAGCGCCCGTCCCGCGCTTTCCGGGTGTGCCTTGTCTGTCCGTGTTCATGGCATATGGGATCCTGTCGTCATGATCTTCATCGCCGTCAAATTCACCGTCCACAGCGCCGAACGCGACAACTGGCTCCCGGCCGTCGAGGACTTCACCGTCGCTACCCGGAACGAGCCCGGCAATCTCTTCTTCGAGTGGTCGTACAGCGTCGAGAACCCGTACCAGTTCGTCCTGCTGGAGGCCTTCGCCTCCCCGGAGGCGGGCGAGGCCCATGTGAGGTCGGAGCACTTCGCGGCGGCGATGGACCGGATGGCGGATCTCGTCGCCGAGACTCCGGAGATCATCAACGTCGAGGTGCCGGGCGAGGGTTGGTCCCGGATGACGGAACTCGCCCCGCGCGGCCCGCGGTGACGGGTACGTCGGCGCTGCGGGCCCCCGTTATGTTCTTCGCGGTCCTGCAAGAGGGCCGCTGGGCTCCGGGCCCGGCATGACTGTGTCCCCCTGTCGAACGGATGACCTGGGGGGTGGTGTCACCGGGCCCGGGAGGTGCCGTCGGAGACGCTGATGAGAGGACCGGCCACTGCCCGGTCCGGCGCAATGCCGGACAGCTCGCGGTCGGCCTGATCCTGCTCTCCACCGTCGAGCCGGTTGCCGCGGGGGCCCTGCTCGTGGCCCTGTTCAGCGTCGCCGTGTACCGGCCGTTCCGCCCGGTGGCGGCCATCGGGGTGCTGCTGCCCCTGCTGGTGCTCAGCTGGGGCATGGTCGTACGGTCCAGGCGCCAGCTCGTCGTCACGCTCCGCGAGCGGGCCCGGCGGGCCGAGGCCGGGCCGGACTCCGCGCCGAGCAGGCGCAGCGGCTGGCCCGCCAGGCCATCGCCCGGGAGATGCACGATGTCCTCGCCCACCGGCTGACCCCCCTCAGCGTCCATGCCGGCGCCCTCGAATTCCGCCCCGCCGCGCCCCCGGCCGAAGTGGCGCGGGCCGCCGGTGTCATCCGGGACAGCGCGCACGACGCGCTCCAGGACCTCCGCGAGATCACCGGCGTCCTGCGCAGCCCCGGCGAGAGCGACGGCCCCCGGCCGCAGCCCGCCGACAGCCGTGGCCGGATAGCGCCGTCGGCGTATGACGCGGCCCGCTCGACGACTGCGGTGCGCAATCCGGCGGCATAGGCTGAACCGGTCGGTCCGAGACGATCGAGCCGTTCAGACCGGGAGGGGCGATCCCATGTCCGATGCCAGTGGCCGTGTCGATGTCGATCTGCGCGGGGCCGAGGACTTCACCGCGAATCCGTATCCGTACTACGCGAAGCTGCGCGCCGCGGGTCCCGTGCACACCGTCCGTACCGACGACATCGAGCGGTTCTGGCTCGTGGTGGGGTACGACGAGGCCCGTGCGGCCCTCGCCGATCAGCGGCTCGGCAAGGACCGGCGGGGGCTGCCCGGCGCACCCGACCAGAACGCCCCGATCTTCGCCAACATGCTGGAGCTCGACGCACCCCACCACACCCGGCTGCGCAAACTCGTCGCCAGGGAGTTCACCGCCCGCCGGGTCGAGGCCCTGCGCCCGCGCGTCCAGCAGATCACCGACGAACTCCTCGACGCGATGGTGCCGTCGGGGCACGCCGATCTCGTCGACGCGCTCGCCTTCCCCCTGCCCATGACCGTCATCTGTGAACTGATCGGCGTGCCGGACCTGGACCGCGAGGTGTTCCGCCGGCTGTCGAACGGCGTCATCTATCCGGCCACACCGCAGGAGGCGGCCGAGACGGTGGCCGCCATGGGGGAGTATCTCGCCGAACTCATCGAGGACAAGCGATGCTCACCCGGTGACGACCTGATGAGCGCGCTGGTCCGGACCCGCGACGAGGAGGGGGACGGGCTCTCCCCCGACGAGCTCGTGGGCATGGCGTTCCTGCTGCTCGTCGCCGGCCACGAGACCACGGTCAACCTGATCAGCAACGGGGTACGCGCACTGCTCGACCACCCGGACCAACTGGCCGCCCTCCGCGCCGACTCCGGCCTGATCGACGGCGCGGTCGAGGAGATGCTGCGCTACGAGGGCCCGGTGGAGACCGCCACGTTCCGCTACCCGCGCGAACAGATCGAGATCGGTGACCGGGTCGTTCCGGCGGGCGAGCCGGTCCTCGTCTCCCTGGCGGGCGCCGACCACGACCACGGCCGCTACGCGCGGGCGGACACCTTCGACATCCGCCGCGACGCCCAGGGGCACCTGGCCTTCGGGCACGGCAGCCACTTCTGCATGGGTGCCCCACTGGCCCGGATGGAGGGCCGGATCGCGATCCGCACCCTGCTGGAACGGTGCCCCGGCCTCGTGCTGGACGCGGACGCGAGCGAGTTCGACTGGATCCCCGGGCTCCTGATCCGGGGGGTGCGCCGGTTGCCCGTCCGCTGGTGAGGCAGGGCCGACCGGCCTGATAACCTTTGTTATGACCGGACTTGACTTGCAGATGGCGCAGAAGGTTCTCGACAGCCAGCCATTCAGTGGGCTCGTCGGGGCGCGGATCACCGCCTTCGGGGACGGCGCGGCCACCCTCGAAGTGGACATCCGGCAGGAACTCCAGCAGCAGAACGGCTTTCTGCACGGCGGGGTCCTGGCCTACGCCGCCGACAACTCGATCACCTTCGCCGCCGGGACGACACTTGGCCCGGCCGTACTGACCGGCGGTTTCTCCATCCAGTACATCCGGCCCGCCACGGGCCGCACTCTCATCGCCCACGCCGACGTCGTGCACACCGGCCGCCGTCAGGCCGTGGTCCGCTGTGAGCTGTTCGCGGCGGGGGAGGACGGAGCGAGGGCGCTCTGCGCGGTCGCGCAGGGCACCGTACTGTCCGCCACGTCGTCCTCCTGAATCGCCCGGTCCGCCGCCGGGTCACGAGGAGGGCCGGGCCGTTTCCGCCGGACGGGCGGCGGTGCCCCCGGCGATCTCCGCGATCTCCGCGATCTCCACGGGGCGCCGCTCGCGGCGGGACACTTCGCACGCCTCCGCGATCAGCAGCGCGTACCACGCCTCCCGGCCGTCGCACGGATTGGGCAGCGCGCCCCGCACCACCCGTACGAACGCGTCCAGTTCCGCCTCGTACGCCGCGCCGAACCGTTCCAGGAAGCCCGGCCAGGGGCTGTGCGGTGCGGCGGGGCCCCGCGGTTCGGCCGAGGTGACCGGCGTACGGTCGTCCAGGCCGACCGTGATCTGGCCGAGTTCGCCCGCCAGTTCCATCCGTACGTCGTAACCGGCGCCGTTGCAGCGGGTGGCCGTCGCCGTGACGAGGGTGCCGTCGTCGAGAGTGAGCAGGGCCGCCGCCGTGTCGACGTCGCCGGCCGCCCGGAACATCTCGGGCCCCGCGTCCGATCCGGTGGCGTACACCTCGGTCACCTCACGGCCCGTCACCCACCGCAGCATGTCGAAGTCATGGACCAGACAGTCCCGGTACAGCCCCCCGGAGAGCGGCAGATACGCGGCGGGCGGCGGCGCGGGGTCCATCGTCATCGCCCGCACGGTGTGCAGCCGGCCCAGCGACCCCGCCCGCACGGCGGCGCGCGCCGCCCCGTACCCGGCGTCGAACCTGCGCATGAAGCCCAGCTGGAGGATGCTTCTTGCTCGTTCGACCGCACGCAGCGCGCTCAGCGTTCCCGGCAGGTCCAGGGCGATCGGCTTCTCGCAGAACGCGGGCAGCCCCGCCCGCGCGGCCTGCCCGATCAGCTCCGCGTGCGCCGACGTGGCCGAGGCGATCACCACGGCGTCCACACCCGCGCCGAACACCTCGGCGGCGCTGTCCGCGGCCGTCGCGCCGACGCTGTCCGCGACCTTTGCCGCCCGCGCCCGGTCGGTGTCCGCCACCACCAGGGCGTCCACCTCGGGATGGCGGGCCAGTACGCCCGCGTGGAAGGAACCGATCCGTCCGGTGCCGATGAGTCCGATGCGCATGGACCCAACGTGACGCCCGGGGACTGCGCTGTCAACCATATGTCCTGACAACATGCGGCTTGTTCGGTGTTCATGCTGTCCGGACAACAGAACGACCTGACTACCGGAGGATCTGATGCGGGGGTTACCCTCCACGCGTGCCCGAACCCACCGCCGACCCCGCCGCGCTCGAACTCGGCGTGGACCGCACCAGCCCGGTTCCGCTGTACTACCAGCTGGCCCAGCAGCTGGAAGCGGCCATCGCGCAGGGCCGGCTCGCCCCCGGCAGCCTCCTCGGCAACGAGATCGAGCTCGCGGCCCGGCTCGGCCTGTCCCGGCCCACCGTCCGCCAGGCCATCCAGTCACTGGTCGACAAGGGCCTGATGGTCCGCCGCCGCGGCGTCGGCACCCAGGTCGTGCACAGCAGGGTCCGCCGCCCGCTCGAACTGAGCAGTCTGTACGACGACCTGGAGGCGGCGGGCGGGCACCCCACGACCCGCGTCCTGCGCAACACCGTCGAACCCGCCGGAGTCGACATCGCCGACGCCCTCGGAATCGCGGCGGGGACCGACGTACACCTCGTCGAACGGCTGCGGTACGCGCACGACGAGCCGCTGGCACTCCTGCGCAACCACGTACCCCTCGGGATCATCGACCTCGACACCGCACGGCTGGAGACCACCGGCCTCTACCGGATGATGCGGGGCGCCGGCATCACCCTGCACAGCGCCCGCCAGACCGTCGGCGCCAGGCTCGCCACCGCAGAGGAGGCGGCCGGACTCGCCGAGACGGAAGGGGCCGCCGTACTGACGATGGAGCGCACCACCTTCGACGACACCGGGCGCGCGGTCGAGTTCGGCTCCCACGTCTACCGGGCCTCGCGCTACTCCTTCGAATTCCAGCTGCTCGTACGGTGACGACGGCCCCACGGCCCCGTTGACGTCTCGTACCGCCGGCGCTAGAACTCACCCAGCCGCACTCGGGCGGCCGGGAGAGAAGGCGGACCCACCATGCGTACCTCTCGCAAGGCGGCAACCCTGATGGCCGCGGCCGCCACCCCGCGGATGAAGAACGTCATCGGCAGCGGAAGGCCGGTGCTCACCGGCCCGGCGATCGTCACCGCCGACGACGTACCGCAGCCGGACGAACACACCACGCGCGGCACCCGATGCCCCTCCCGCGCACCACCGCGCACACCCGGTGCCCCCGCACCCGCCCCGCCCCTGCCGGGCGGCGCCGTCGGCGGCTCGGGGATACTTGGCCAGCCGGGCAGGGCGTGAATCGTCCCCGGCCCCACCAAAGAGCACAGCGAGCAGCACAAGAAGGGCATGGCGTCGTGGCAAGGGTTCGGACAGGGGTACGTGCGATGGGCGCCGTGCTTGCGGCGGTGCTGGCGGCTTCCCTCGTGGGATGCAGCAGCACCGGCGGCAAGCGGGCGGAGGAGCGCGCGGCCCGGGCTGCCGCCGAGGGCCGGTCCGCGGTGACCACGCCCCGCTGGACCTTCGCCATGGTCACTCACTCGGGCGACGGGGACACCTTCTGGGACATCGTCCAGAGCGGTGCGAAGCAGGCGGCCGTCAAGGACAACATCAAGTTCCTGTACTCGCACAACGACGAGGCGCAGCAGCAGGCCCAGCTCGTCCAGGCCGCCATCGACCAGAAGGTCGACGGGCTGATCGTCACGCTCGCCAAGCCCGACGCGATGAAGGACGTCGTCGCCAAGGCGACCAAGGCCGGCATCCCGGTGATCACGGTGAACTCGGGCTCCGCGGAGTCCAAGCAGTTCGGCGCGCTCACCCACATCGGCCAGGACGAGTCCATCGCGGGCGAGGCGGTAGGCGACGAGCTCAACGCACGCGGCCGCAAGAAGGCCCTGTGCATCCTGCACGAGCAGGGCAACGTCGGCCACGAGCAGCGCTGCGCCGGAGCGAAGAAGACGTTCGACGGGCAGCTGCAGAACCTCTACGTCGAGGGCACCAACATGCCCGACGTCCAGGCGTCCATCGAGGCCAAGCTCCAGGCCGACAAGAACATCGACGCGGTCGTCACCCTCGGGGCGCCGTTCGCGGACGCCGCCGTCAAGGCGAAGAAGACCGCGGGCAGCAAGGCCGAGATCGACACCTTCGACCTGAACGCGAAGGTCGCCGCCGCCCTCCAGGACAAGACCCTCGGCTTCGCGGTCGACCAGCAGCCCTACCTCCAGGGGTACGAGGCCGTCGACCTGCTCTGGCTGTACCGCTTCAACGGCAATGTGCTCGGCGGCGGCCGCCCGGTCCTCACCGGACCGCAGATCATCACCTCGAAGGACGCCGCCGAGCTGGCGGAATACACGCGGCGGGGGACCCGATGAGCACCGTCACCGGCCCACCCGCGCCGGCCGCGGCCGACGAGCGGCTGCTGCGCACCTCACCGCTGCGCAGACTGCTCGGCCGCCCCGAGCTCGGCTCGGTGGTCGGCGCCGCGGCCGTCTTCATCTTCTTCTCGATCGTCGCCGACAGCTTCCTGCGCGCCTCCAGCCTCGGCACGGTGCTGTACGCGGCCTCCACCATCGGGATCATGGCCGCGCCGGTGGCGCTGCTGATGATCGGCGGCGAGTTCGACCTCTCCGCCGGTGTTCTGGTCACCAGTTCCGCGCTGATCTCGTCGATGTTCAGCTACCAGATGACGGCCAACGTCTGGGTCGGTGTCCTGGTGTCGCTGCTGGTCACGCTGGCCATCGGGGCGTTCAACGGCTTCATGCTGACCCGTACCAAACTGCCGAGCTTCATCATCACGCTCGGTACGTTCCTGATGCTGACCGGCCTCAATCTGGGCTTCACCAAGCTGATCAGCGGGACGGTGTCGACGAAGTCCATCGGCGACATGGAGGGCTTCGAATCGGCCCGTCAGGTCTTCGCCTCGCAGTGGACCATCGGCGGCGTCGAGTTCAAGGTCACCATCCTGTGGTGGGCCGCGCTCGTCGCGATCGCCACCTGGATCCTGCTCCGCACCCGCTTCGGCAACTGGATCTTCGCGGTCGGCGGCGAGGCCGACGCGGCCCGCGCGGTCGGCGTCCCGGTGATCCGTACCAAGATCGGGCTCTACCTCGGGGTCGCCTTCGCCGCCTGGGTTTCCGGGCAGCATCTGCTGTTCTCGTACGACGTGGTGCAGTCCGGCGAGGGCGTCGGCAACGAGCTGATCTACATCATCGCGGCCGTCATCGGCGGCTGCCTGATCACCGGCGGCTACGGTTCCGCGATCGGCTCCGCGGTCGGTGCCTTCATCTTCGGCATGACCAGCAAGGGCATCGTCTACGCGGAGTGGAACGCGGACTGGTTCAAGTTCTTCCTCGGAGCCATGCTGCTCCTGGCCACCCTGCTCAACGCATGGGTACGCAAGCGCGCGGAGGCGACGACATGACGGCCCCCCAGGCACCGGCCGACGGGCAGACGCCCCACCGGGCGCTCGTCGAGCTGGACCACGTCAGCAAGTTCTACGGCAACATCAAGGCGCTCCAGGACGTCTCGCTGGAGGTCCACGCGGGGGAGATCTCCTGTGTCCTCGGCGACAACGGCGCAGGCAAGTCCACCCTGATCAAGATCATCGCGGGGCTGCACCGGCACGACGCGGGAACCTTCCTCATCGCCGGCGAGGAAACCACCCTCGCCAACCCGCGCGACGCGCTGGACCGCGGCATCGCCACGGTCTACCAGGACCTGGCAGTCGTTCCCCTGATGCCGGTCTGGCGGAACTTCTTCCTCGGCTCCGAGCCGACCACCGGCGCGGGCCCCTTCAAGCGCCTCGACGCACGGCTGATGCGCGAGACGACCCGCTCCGAGCTGCTGCGCATGGGCATCGACCTGCGCGACGTCGACCAGCCGATCGGCACGCTCTCCGGTGGCGAGCGCCAGTGCGTCGCCATCGCGCGGGCCGTGTATTTCGGCGCGAAGGTCCTCGTCCTGGACGAGCCGACCGCCGCGCTCGGCGTCAAGCAGTCCGGGGTCGTCCTCAAGTACGTCGCGGCCGCCCGCGACGCCGGTCTCGGCGTGGTCCTCATCACGCACAACCCCCACCACGCGTATCTCGTCGGTGACCGGTTCGTCCTGCTCAAGCGGGGCGCCATGGCCGGCAGCCACACCCGGTCGAGCATCACGCTGGACGAACTGACCCGCCAGATGGCGGGCGGCAGCGAGCTGGAGGAGCTCGGCCACGAGCTGGAGCGGGCCCCGGGACCGACCCATCTCGGCGGCCACCCGGTCACCGACGACCCGCGGTAGCCCGGACCGGTACCGGACCCGGCCGAAGGTTCCGCCGACCGCACGGCCCCCGGCAGTGGCAGAATCGAGCCCGACGGGCGCCGTCCGCCGCCGGGAGCACCGCTCCGGCCCCCCAGACCCCGCAGGGACGATGAGCACGTACCGCGACCTCACACACCGCGGCTCCGCCCGCGCCACCGTCCTGCGGACCGTGGGCACCCGGGAGCGGCGCTCGCACCTCACGGCGCCGCGGGTACCCACTGTCGGCATCGACATCGGGGGTACGAAGGTGATGGCCGGCGTCGTCGACGCCGACGGCAACATCCTGGAGCAGCTGCGCACCGAGACGCCGGACAAGTCCAAGAGCCCCAAGGTCGTCGAGGACACCATCGTCGAGCTGGTACTGGACCTGTCCGACCGGCACGACGTGCACGCCGTCGGCATCGGGGCGGCCGGCTGGGTCGACGCGGACCGCTCCAAAGTGCTGTTCGCCCCGCACCTCGCCTGGCGCGACGAACCGCTGCGCGACGCCCTCGCCTCCCGCCTCGTCGTTCCCGTCATGGTCGACAACGACGCCAACACCGCCGCCTGGGCGGAGTGGCGCTTCGGAGCGGGCCGCGGCGAGGACCACCTCGTCATGATCACGCTCGGTACCGGCATCGGCGGCGCGATCCTGGAGGACGGCCAGGTCAAGCGTGGCAAGTACGGAGTCGCCGGTGAGTTCGGCCACATGCAGGTGGTGCCGGGCGGGCACCGCTGCCCGTGCGGGAACCGCGGCTGCTGGGAGCAGTACAGCTCCGGCAACGCCCTCGTCCGCGAGGCCAAGGAGCTGGCCGCGGCCGACTCCCCGGTGGCGCACGGCATCATCGAGCGGGTCAAGGGCAACATTCCCGACATCACCGGGCCGCTCATCACCGAACTGGCCCGCGAGGGCGACGCGATGTGCGTCGAGCTCCTCCAGGACATCGGGCAGTGGCTCGGCATCGGCATCGCCAATCTGGCCGCCGCGCTCGACCCCTCCTGCTTCGTCATCGGAGGTGGCGTCAGCGCCGCCGACGACCTGCTGATCGGCCCCGCGAGGGACGCCTTCAAGCGCCACCTCACCGGCCGCGGCTACCGCCCCGAGGCCCGGATCGCGAAGGCACAGCTCGGCCCGGAGGCGGGTATGGTCGGCGCCGCCGACCTGGCCCGGCTGGTGGCCCGCAGATTCCGCCGCACCAACCGTCGTCGCGTCGAGCGGTACGAGCGGTACGCGCAGATCTACGACCAGGCCGCGAGCACCATCCGTAACACGCGCAACACTCGCACCTCCTAGGGATCTCCACAGACATGACCACAGCCGAGCACCCCGTCCTGCCGCGCCAGTCCTCGCCGCCCGACGACAAAAGGCCGCCGCAGGACCGGCGCCGGATGATCCGCCGCCGTCTGGTCACGGCGACCATCATCGTGCTGCTCATCGGCATCCCGGCCGGCTACCTGCTGATCTCCGCGGGCCAGAGCCGCCGCTCCGGCCAGAACAAGGAGGCCGAGGCCTCCGCGCAGGGGCTCCGGGAGGGCTGGCCGTCCCGGGTGCAGCGCCGGATCTTCGAACTGCCGATGCCCGGCAACGCGCTGGACGTGCAGTACTACGAAACCAACAACTGGAGGGCCAGCCGCCTGTACGTGGAGTTCCGTACCACGTCCGCCGGGCTCGACCGGTTCCTGAGCCGGATGGGCAGCGGCCGCGCCGAGCTGGAGACGGGCAAGGTCAGCATCGGCTCCCGCGACCAGGAGATCACGGGCTGGAGCTTCGCCCCGGGCATCCAGTGGGCGGGCACCAAGCACACCAACAAGGACCCGCGGCCCGATCAGGACATCACCGTGAACATGACCGACCCGATGAACCCTGTCGTATATGTCGCCTCCGCGGCGACCCCCTGACCCGAAGCCGACAGGCCGCTCACCAACCTCGGCTGTCCGACGCCCGGCGCAACGGCCACCCCGTCCTTGCCGTGATCCGCGGTTCGGCCGTCAACCAGGACGGTGCGAGCAACGGACTCACCGCGCCCAACGGTCCCTCCCAGGAAAGGGTGATCCGGCCGGCGCTCGAGGACGCCGGTCTGTCCGCGCGGGACGTGGACATGGTGGAGGCGCACGGTACGGGCACCACGCTGGGCGACCCGATCGAGGCGCAGGCCCTCCTGGCCACCTACGGCCAGGACCGGCCCGAGGAGCGCCCCCTGTGGCTCGGGTCGATCAAGTCGAACATCGGGCACACCCAGGCGGCGGCCGGCGTGATCAAGGCGGTGCTGGCGCTCCGGCACGAGACCCTGCCCGTCAGCCTCTGCTCCGAGACCCCGTCTCCGTACGTGGACTGGACGGCTGGACAGGTGCGGCTGCTCAGCGAGCCGGTGCCGTGGCCGCGGACCGACACGCCCTGCCGCGCGGGCGTCTCCTCGTTCGGGATCAGCGGGACCAACGCCCACGTGGTCGTGGAGCAGGCGCCGGCGGCCGAGCCGGCGGAGCAGGAGGGGGCGCAGGAGCCGCCGCAGCCGCGGGTCGTGCCGTGGCTGCTCTCCGGCGAACCGAGACCGCGGTGCGGGAAGCGGCCGACCGGCTCAGCCGGTTCCTGGCCGACCGGCCCGAGATCGCCTCGGCCGACGTCGCCGCGACCCTCGCCGCCCGTACCTGCTTCGGCCACCGTGCCGCGGTCGTGGCGGAGGACCGGGAGGCACTGCTCAGGGGACTCCGCGGGATCGCGGCCGGCAAGCCGACCGTCGGCGTGGTCCGCGGCCAGTCCGCAGCCACGGGCAAAACCGCGTTCCTCTTCACCGGTCAGGGCAGCCAGCGACTCGGAATGGGGCGCGAACTGTACGGGGCGGTCCCGAAGTTCACCGAGGCACTCGACGAGGTCTGCGCGCAGCTGGACCGGCACCTGGACCGGCCGCTGCTGACGGTGCTCTTCGCCCGCAGGTGGTCGGCGAGGACCAGGTCCGGGAGGAGCTCGGGGCCGGCGTTGTCGGCCACGAAGCAGACCTTGCCGGGCGGGCCGGCGGACAGGGTTCGCCCGGGTTGCTCGCCCGCGCGCTGCGCGGTCACAGACGGGACCTGCTCACCGGAACGGGGACGGAGCGACAACCGACACCTCGACAACTGCATCGGCCTTCGAAACAGTCCCGAGCATGCCCGCCGATCACGCTCGCGCACCGGGAAACACCAAGATCCCCGAGTCAGAGTCAAGCTGAGCATGTGCAGCGACGCGCCGTAGCCGGGCTTGATCGGGTAGTCGAGCACCTGGCTGCGCTGGGGCTCGGGGTAGTCGATCAGCAGCCGCGAGGTCGCCCCGCCTCTGCTGATCGCTTCTCCGTGCCCGCAGGATGGTGATGTCTCGTTCGGGCGGTACCGCGGTGTCAGTACTGGGGTGCTGGCGCGGCCGGCCCGAGGTCGGGCGCGGACCGCAGTTCCACGGCCAGTGGCACGGCGGCCCCGGCGAGGTCCAGCACCAGAACTTCGTTGTCACCCGCCTGCCACAGGGGCGCCGGGGCGTAAAGGGTGCGCTGGGGGCCCTTCTCCGTCCGCAGGCGGCCGAGGAGGAAGCCGTTGAGCCAGACCAGGGTGCGGTCGCTGCCCGGGACGGCGAGGAAGGCGTCCGCCTGTTCGGGCAACTCGACGATGGCCCGGTGGAAGGCGGGGCCATCGCCGGTCCCGGCGGCCGGGGCGGCGGGCAGGGCGGCCAGGTCGTCGAGGGGGAGCACGCGGATGTCCCAGCCGAACAGGTGCTGGTAGTCCAGGCGCACGCCTGCGACCAGGCCCTTGCGGTCGGCCAGGTGGGGGCCGTAGTTGACCCGGCCGAAGGGCTCGACGAGGATCTCCAGTTCCGCGCCGCCCTCGGGGACGGACAGCTCGACGGTCGGCGACAGGTCGTCGCGTTCCAGCACGCCGACCAGTCGCCCGTCGAGGAAGACCTGCGCCAGGTCCCGGATGCCGTCGACGGTCAGCGTGGCCGGACCGCCGGGCCCGGTGATGCGGTGCCGGTAGTGGACGAGCCCGCGATGGTGGCCGAGCTTCTCCATCGGTTCGGGCGCAGGGCGGTGCGTCGCGACGGAGAGCAGGTCCAGGCTGTCACGCAGGGCCGCCACCCGGGTGGCGGGGACGGTCTGCGGGTCGACCCGCGTGGGCTGGACGGGCAGCTCCCTGGTTGGCAGCGGCACGTAGCGGCCGATGACCTCGCGGAAGGCGTGGAACTTCTCGGTCAGTTCACCGGCCTCGCCGATCGGTGCGTCATAGTCGTAGCTGGTGACCGTGGGCATGTAGCCGGGGTCGGCGAGGGTCTTGCCGGTGTGGTTGGCGCCGGCCCACCAACCGAAGTTGGTTCCGCCGTGGCCCATGTAGATGTTGACCGATCCCCCCGCGGCGAGGATCCCGTCGAGCGCCTCGGCGGCGTCCGCACTGTCCCGTATGTGGTGGGGGTCGCCGAAGTGGTCGAACCAGCCGTTCCAGAACTCCATGCACACCAGCGGCGCGCCGGGCTGGAACTTGGCGAGGGCGTCGAAGGCCTCGGCCGGGCGCGAGCCGAAGTTGGCGGTGGCCAGCACGCCCGGGAGGGTGCCGCCGGCGAGCATGCGCGCTTCCGGGCCGTCGGAGGTGAACAACAGGCAGTCGATGCCCCGCGCGAGCAGGCTGTCCTTGAGGTGCTCCAGATAGGCCTTGTCGTTGCCGTAGCTGCCGTACTCGTTCTCGACCTGGACGGCGACGATGGGGCCGCCGCGCGAGGTCTGGAGTTCGGCGAGGACCGGGATCAGCTGGTCGAACCACTGGTCGACCGCGGCCAGGTAGGCGGGGTCGGCGGTGCGCAGGCGCATGGACTCGTCGGCGAGCAGCCAGGCCGGGAGTCCGCCCAGGTCCCATTCGGCGCAGATGTAGGGGCCGGGGCGGGCGATGACGTCGAGGCCGAGCGCGTCGGCCTCGCGGATGAAGGCGGCGACATCGTGCCAGCCGTCGAAGCGGGCCGGGCCGGGGGCGGGCTGGTGGAAGTTCCAGGCGATGTAGAGCTCGATGGTGTTGCAGCCCATGGCCTGCAGGCGCTGCAGCCGGTCGTGCCAGAGCCCGGGGTGGATGCGGAAGTAGTGCACGGCGGCGGAGACCACGCGGTGCTCGCGGCCGCCGCGCAGGAAGCGGTGGTCGTCAACGGTCAGGGCGGGGCGCGTGCTCATACGTGGCTGCTCTCGGTCGTCGTTGTTTGTGTGTGGCGCCAGGCAGCCGCCTGGGTCAGTAGGGTTTGCGGTCACTTGACGGCGCCTGCGGTGAGACCACTGCGCCAGAAGCGCTGCAGTGCTACGAAGGCGATGAGCAGCGGGACCAGTGAGACGAAGGCCCCGGTGATCGAGAGCATCGGCGGGACGCCGTTGGCGAACTCCGAGCGCCACTGGACCAGGCCGACGGTGACCGGCAGCTTGGAGGCGTCGTTGATCATGAGCGCGGGCAGCAGGTAGTTGTTCCAGACGCTGACGAACTGGAACAGGAAGATCGTCACCAGGGCCGGGGCCATGACCGGCAGCGCGATGCGGAAAAAGGTCCGCTGCTCACCGGCGCCATCGATGCGCGCCGCCTCCAGCAACTCGTCGGGGACGGACGCCGACGCGTAGATGCGCGAGAGGTAGACGCCGAAGGGGCTGACGAAGCTGGGGAGCAGGACGGCCCAGTAGGTGTCGGTGAGCCGCAGCTCGGCCAGCATCAGGAACAGTGGCAGGGCGAACAGCGGCGCCGGGATCAGCACCGAGGCCAGGATCACGTTGAAGATCGTCTCGCGGCCGCGGAACCGGTACTTGGCCAGGGCGAAGCCGGCCATGACGGACAGCAGCGTGCTGACCGTGGCGCCGACCAGGCTGTACAGCGCGCTGTTGGCCAGCCAGGAGGAGAAGACCCCGCCCTGGAAGGAGAAGACGCGGCCGAGGTTCGCACCGAGGTCGAAGTGGGAGAACCAGAGCGGGCTGCCCTGGTGAAGGTACCCCTCGCCCTTGGTCGCCGAGACGAACAGCCACCACAGCGGGATGAGGGTGTAGAGGGCCATCAGGCCGAGCAGGGCGTTGACGACCAGGCGGCTGGCGAGCGGGCTGCGGGTGGTGGTCATGCGTCGGCCGTCCTTCGCTGAGTGAACTTCAGGAGCCCGAAGGAGAGGACCAGAGTCACAAGGGCCAGCAGGACCGATTCGGCGGCGGCCAGGTGCTGGTCCGCCTGGGAGGCGGTGAGCGTGGTGTTCATGATCGGGCTGAACTTGTTGGAGGCGCCGGGGATGCGAGCGGCGGCGAGTACGGCCGGCTCGGTGTAGAGCTGGGCGGTGCCGATGATGGAGAACACCATGGTGAGGACCAGGGCGGGCCGCACCATCGGGATCTTGACGTACCAGGCCAGGCGCCAGCCGGTGCAGTTGTCGAGGGTCGCGGCCTCGATCACGTCGCCGGGCACGGCCTGCAGCGCCGAGTAGATGATCAGCATGTTGTAACCGGTCCAACCCCAGGTGATCATGTTGCCGATCGACACCGGGATCCAGCCGGCCGACAGGAAGTCGGTGTGGACGCCGATCGCCGACAGCGGCCCGGTGAACGGCGAGAGGTCCTTGACCAGGAGGAACGACCACATCACCGCGGCGATCGCACCGGGCAGCGCGTAGGGCAGGAAGAAGGTCAGCCGGAAGGTCTTCTTGAACCGGGCCGAGCGCGAGTCCAGCAGCAGCGCGAGGGCCAGTGCCAGCCCGAGCATCACCGGCACCTGGAAGACACCGAGCAGTGCCACCCGGCCGAGCGAGGCTGTGAAGTCGCCGTCGTGGAGGGCGTCGGAGAAGTTTTCGAATCCCGCGAACCGCGTGGTCTGCGCACCGCCGAACAGGCCCTGACGTTCTACTTTGTAGAAGCTCTGATAGATCGCGTAGCCGATGGGTGCGAGCATCATCGCGGTGAACAGGACGCCGAACGGAACCAGGAACCCGGCGGCGTTCAGCGCGGTCCGGCGGCGGCGGTGGCGGCTCGGCCCTGCCACCACGCGCGGAGGCGCCGGTGCGGGCGGTGATGCTGTCTGGGTGCTCATAGTGTTCGTTCCTCGCGCGCTTGCGGTATGGACGGGGCCCCGCGGTGCCGCACCCTCGAGCGGCACCGCGGGAATCCTCGGGCGACCTGACGTCCCCTCGACATCAGCCGCCGGTAACGGAGAGCCCCAGGCTCTTGATCTTCTCGACCGTCTTCCGCTGAACCGTGGCGGTGGCCTGGGGGTAGCCGCCCTTGCCGATCGCGTCCGAGTAGTCCGCCTCGACCTGACCGAACGTCGGCCCGACCACCCAGGTGGTGGGGATGTTCGCCGCGGACTCCTTGAAGACGTCGTAGATCTTCTGTCCGCCGAAGTAGGGGTCGCCCTGGGACAGCAGCGGGTTGTCCAGAGCGGCCTTCGACGCCGGGTACAGGCCGCCGACCTTGATGCCGGTGCTGACCGCGTCCGGGTCGCTGGACAGGAACGCGGCGAACCGCGCGGCCTCCTTGGGCGTCTTGCAGCCGGTCAGGACGGAGGTGGCGGAGCCGCCGGAGTTCGCGCTGGTCCGGTCGCCTGCGGTCCAGGTCGGCATCGGGGCCACGGCCCACTTGCCGGCGAGGTCCTTGAGGTCCCCCTTGATGCCCGGGACGGCCCAGGCGGCGTTGACGAAGGTCATGACCTTGCCGGCCTCCGACGCCTTGTCGAAGGTCGGGTCCCAGGCGTTGCCGCTGTTCATCACCAACTTCTTGTCCTTGAGGTCCTGCCAGTACTTGGCGACCCGCTGCGTGCCCGGGTTGTCGATGGAGACCTGCCAGGACTCGCCCTTCGTGCCGAACCAGGACTTGCCGGTCTGCCAGGTCAACGCGGCCATGTCGTAGGCGTCCTGGGGCGCGGTGCCGAAGGCGACCTTCGGGTCGGCCGCGTGGACCGTGGCGGCGTCGGCGGCGTACTCCTCCCAGGTCGCGGGGGGCTTGGCGATGCCGAACTTCTTGAACAAGTCGGCGCGGTAGTACAGGGCCATTGGTCCGGTGTCGACGGGGACGCCGTACATCTTGCCGCCGGCCGAGGACGCCGCGACGGTCCAGTCCAGGTACTTGCCGGTGTCGCCGGAGGCGTACGGGGTGATGTCCATCAGCGCTTCCTTGACCAGCATCGACGGGATGTCGTTGTAGGTGACCTGCGCCAGGCACGGGGCCTTGCCCGCCGTGATCGCGTTGGTCATCTGGTCGTAGCCGCCCTTGGCACCGGACGGGATCTGCTTGAACGTCACCTTGATGTCCGGGTGGGCGGCGTTCCACTGGGCGGTGATCTTGTCGTAGCCCGGGGCCCAGCCCCAGAACTCCATCGACACCGGTCCGGCCTTGGTCGCACCGCCGGAGGCCCCGGACGAGTCGGAGCTGCCGGAGCTGGAACATCCGGTCATCAGCAGGGCAAAGGAGAGGGCTGCCGCACCGGCGGCGGATCTGGACGAGAACGTACGCATGACTTCCTCATTGGACATGTCGCGAAGACAGCTGGAACGGAGAGGAACGCAATCGGAGAAGGCCTCGAATAAGGCCGCTCGGGAATTATGGTGAATTATTTGACACAACACGGCGGGGTGGTCAACACCCTTGCGGACACATTTTCGGGACGCTGCGGAAACACAGATCCAAGGCAGGCTTCATCGCCCCACCGCTGACCCCGCAGATTCAGGGAACAATGGAATGCATTTCGGCATGCCGAAGGAAGTCAGTCGAATGCTGAAAGCGATGAAACCGAGGGAGTGAAACCCGATGAACCCAGGGAGTGAAATTCGATATGCCGAGGGAGTGAGACCAGAATCTCGCCCCTTTTCGACCCCTGGCGGCAACGGCCCTCACCACAGCGGTTCGCGTGCTGTCCGGTCAAGCTAGACGGGCACGGACGCTCTCCCTGATGACCAGACATGCCGCACCTCGCGCCCACAGTGTCTCGCTGGCTTCATCTACCTTGATCACGCAGTCGCGGGCCGCTGTGGAGACGGCGTGGCGCTCCAACGCCGCGGTCATGGCCGGCCCGAAGTGCTCATAGGCCACCACACCTTCACCCGCGATCACGATCAGTCCCAGGTTGAGCAGGTTGCACAGGCACGCCAGTCCGCGTCCGAGGGCGTCGCCGGCCACGGCGAACGCGTCGAGTGCTGCCCGTCGTTCGACCTCCGGCCCCGACCGCGCGAGTTCCGTCACCGCGTCGTAGTCGGCGTCGGGCCGGCCACCGGCCTCGCGGAACATGCGCAGCACCGCGTCGGAGGAGGTCAACGCCTCCACACAGCCCCGGTTGCCGCAGGCGCACTCCGGACCATTCGGCTCGATCGGCAGATGCCCGAACTCGACGGCCAGTCCACCGGCGCCGGAGTGGAGAACTCCACGGAGCATCAGCGCACCACCGACGCCGCGCCCGACCGAGACCACGGCGAACGAGTCGACCTCCCTCCCCTCTCCGAACCAACGCTCGGCAATAACGAGGGCGTTGACGTCGTTGTCCACCACCACCGGAAGCCCGGTCGCCGCGCTCAGCGGAGCCGCGACGGCTACGTCGGTCCAGCCCAGCCGAACCGCCGAACGGCACACGCCGCTCACCGCGTCGACATGGCCGCCCACGCCGACCCCGACACCCAGCACCCTCACCTCGGCACTCGCCGCCTCCGCGATGAGCCGAGCCGTCAGGTCCGCGGCCACCGAGAGCACATGGGCCGGCTCCAGGGAATCGAGCACATGCTCCAGGCGGAGCAGCGGACGGGCGCCGAGGTCAGTGAGCACAGCCGCGACGTGTGTGCGCGCGATCTGGATCCCGACGACCAGGTGCTGTTCGGTGTTGACCCGCAGCAGGCGCTGAGGTCGCCCCAGACGGGTGGCGCTCTGCTGCCCGGTCTCGCTCAGATAGCCGCCCTCGATCAGCGGCGACAGCAGCCGGGTCACCGTGGAGGGCGACAGCCCGAGCCGCTGCGCGATCGCCGTTCTCGAGATCGGGCCCGCGGTGAGCACCTGGGCGAAGATCTCGGCTCCTGTCTGATCCGGGACCAAAGCCGTCAAGGCGGTCACGTCATGCCTCCCCATCGCTTCGCTACCTCACTGGTGGCGTGAGTTTGGCGAAGATATTTTCGTGTGTCAAGAAAAGAACTCAAGGGGGCAGGATCCGACCCTCGGTGCCCATGGAACGCATCAGGCCCGCGCAAGCGAGGCCCGGACCAGGAGGCCCGCGCCTCCACCTCCACGTCAAGCGCCCCGCGCGAGCACGGCCCGGGTGATCTGACCAGCAGCCACCCCGCCCAGCAGGGGCGCCCCGGAGGCGTCGACATGGTCCGCCAACGGCTCGACGGCCCTGTCCGCCAACCTGTGCCCGCCAGCCCGCCAGCCCGCCAGCCCGCCAGCCCGCCAGCCCGCCCGTCCGGCGCTCACCATCGATAGCCATGTCCGTCTTCCACTGGCCGACGAGTGCACGCGGTGCCCCTCGCGGGTCGCGCGCGAGATCCCGGCCGCCGGCTACGAGGTGGTGGTGTGGGCGAACCGGTTTCCCGTCGTTGTCGGGTGGGCGGTGCGAGGTGGCGTGTTTCATGCCCGGCCACGACGCAGGCTTCTGGGGTCTCGCAGCGGCGAGATCCCGCCTGGCGCTCGGCGCATGGACGGACCGCACTGGGCGCCTGTTCAATCCTCCGGGTGCCGGGCGGGTGTACTACCGCGAGACCGTGGCGCAGAGACGAGCGAGACACTCGACCACCCGCACGGCCGGATCCATGTCTTCGTTCACGACACAGTGCGCGGCCAACTCGCAACCTGTCCCGGCAGGCCTCCGCCGACGACGGGGCCGAATGCTTCGGCGGCCTCCGACCGCCATAGGTCGCCCATGCCAAGTGCGTTGACTCTTGTGCCTTTCTGTTGAATCATGTCGCGCAGTTGACTTTCGTCGTCGGGAAGACTCGCAACGCTGCTGCCTGTAACGACGAGAACGTCCAGGGTGGCGCCACCGCGCTGGAGAACGCCGGCTTCAAGGCGGACGACGTCATCGGTGCCTACCTGGCCCGCAAGAACTGGAGCTCGGGCAAGCTGTTCGGCATGAAGGCCACCCTGTTCATCAACGGCAGCGACGTCGGCGCCCTGGCCGTCCAGACCATGTACGACAAGCTCACCGAGCATCGCACCCACGAGGGCCACGACCACCGGCACGAGGAAGGCTGCGGGCACGTCGCCGTTCCGCACGACGATCACGTCGACTACGTGCACGACGGGCACCGGCATGCCTTCCATGAGGGTCACTGGGACGACCCCTGAATCGCCTGCGGGGCTCTTGACGGTGGAGCAGCCATTGGCGCCAAGCGCGTGATCCTGAACGCGGAGCGGGCCCCGGCGCGATGCCGGGGCCCGCTCCGCTCTGGTAGGCGGTCAGTGGCGGCGGTCGCAGGCGCCCGTCTCTTCCCGTCGTTGGGCGGGGACCGCATCGGCCAGTTCCGCGCAGCAGCCGGAATGCCCTTGCCCCGCCGCACTGCCCGGCAGGGCTGCGACGGCGTCTGTCGAGGGGCTCCGGGCGTCGGCATGCCCGAAGCACGGGCCGCCGCCGGCTCCCTGGGTCCCCGGCATCCTCGGGATCCCCACCTCCGGGGCGTCGAGGTGGCGGGCCGCCGGAGCACACGATGCCCGTGAGACCGATGGCGTAGAGCGCCAGCGGGAGGGCCGCGAGCCGGCCGGCGGGAGCGAAGCCGCCGATGGCGAGGGCGGTCAGGGGCAGGAAGCAAGCGACCAGGCCGCACACCAGGAGCAAGGGGGACCACCAGGCCGTCGGACCCACGCCTGCGGGAAGGCGGCGGAGCGGGCGCTGGGCCCGCAGGAGGGCCAGGGTGAACGGGATCAGGGCAGCGGTCAGGAGAGCGAGCCAGGGGATGCGCAATGCCAGCCACGCGATGGAGCCGATGGCGGGCTGGGGTGCCAGGCCCGTGGGGTAGAAGGCGACGGCCACCAGGATCACCGGGATCATGTGCCACAGGTAGACGGTCATGACCGCCTGGTTGAGGTGGGAGACCCGTTGCCACAGGCGGGGGCGGGTGAGCAGGCGTTGCAGCGCGGGTTCGGCCATCAGCAGAAGGCCGGTCTGGGCAGCGGCGAACGCCAGCAAGGCGATCGACGGTGGGTTCGTGTTGCCCACCCGCGTGCCGGCACCGATCATGTCGACGGGGAACGGGCCCCAGCCCAGCAGTACAGCCAGGAGCACGACGCCCCCCGCCGCCAAGGCGCGGCACCGCCATCGCGGGGTGGTCAGCGTTCCGTCCTGCCAGGCGAATCCCCACTGATGCATCGCCCCCCACACCAAAAGGTAGTTCGCGAAGCCGATCACCGGCAGCCGGGGGCCCAGTACCAGCACGTCCACCCCGGCGGCTCCCAGGGCCATCACCGTTGGCACGGCCAGCCCCCAACGGCGGTGCGCCGCGTGCAGGAGCGGGGTCAAGGCGATCAGGAGCAGGTAGACCGGCAGGAACCACAGGTGCAGCGCCACCAGCCAGCCCGCCCGGGCCAGCACGGCGGGTTCCGCGCCCGCGAGGCGGGCCGCGACTGCGGCGAGCGCGCACACCGCCGCGTACACCGTCGTCGGCCACAGCAAACGCACCGCCCGCCCCTGTACCCAGGACCGCCAGTCCTCGCCCTGTTGCCGACGGGCCTGCCAGGACACCGCGTTGGCGTACCCACCGACAAGGAAGAAGACCGGCATGACCTGCAGCAACAGGGTGGGCCAGCGGACCCAGCCGACGTGGTCGAGCGCGTCGAGTCCGGACAGCCGACCGTCCCGGTAGGTGACGTCGACCAGCAGCCAGTGACCGGCCACCACCGCGCCGATCGCGCACACGCGCAGCAGGTCCGCACAGCGGTTCCGTTCCGCCCTCACACCATCGATGATCGCGCGGCACCGACCCGGACCGGAAGCCGCGCGACGTTCGGGACGACCAGGGTCGCAGTACCAGGGTCTGCCCTCGTGCGCAGCGCCCTGCGGTTACCGACCGGCGTCCAGCGCGGGGTTCATCAGGTACGCCACTGTCAGTACAGCTCGGGTTCGAGAGCGTCTCCGTGTTGCTACGGTCGGTAGCGTGGCGCTGCTTCTCTGCCAGCGCGAAGGCGTCGAGCATGCGGGCGAAGTGGGCTGACTTTGCGCTGGGGGCGTGGGGCCAGTCGCTGCCGTAGGTGACGCGGCCGGGGTCGGCGAAGGCCAGAAGGCTCGGCAGAGCGTGGAACGCCTGGCGATCCTTGAGCCAGCCGTGAAGGCTCCTGAACCGGGGGCCTTCGTCCGAAGCAGGCGTCCGGGGCGATGAGAGGTTCTGCCGGCCCGTGGCTGTCGGACCGTAGCCTCCGCGCATGTGTCGGAGGCTACGGTCCGACGTCGCTCAATCGGCCAGGGTCAGCTGTCCGGCCGTTTCGATCCCCACCGTCCTGGCCGCCGCGCGGCAGAACTCCTCGGGCGGGCAGTACTGGTGCTCCGTGATGTAGTGGATCACCAGGTTCGGTGCCGTGTAGAGCGTGCCGTCCGCTCCCCGCACCCGGATTTCCGCTGATCCGAGCCACACCTCGGTGTCCATGGCGGGGCTGCCGAGGACGAAGGGCCGGTCGGCGTCGCAGAACTCGCAATGGTGGACGCCGCGCATCTGGTTGTCGTAGTCGGCGCTGAGAACTCTCAACGCGTCCACCACACGCTCGTCCACGATCCCTGTGCGGTAGTCGTGCTCCGGCGCCAGCCAGCCGACGTTGAGTATCTCCCGGTCCGACTCGTCGTAGGAGTAGCGCGTCAGGTCGGGGCAGTGGGTCATTCGTTGCTCCTCAGCGCCGTGGGTCGCAGTGTTTCCGGCAGATCACCAGGTGGACCGGGCCCATGTTGGGTTTGAGGATCTCGCTGAGCAGGGTGTCCTTGCTCACCGTGATCGATCCGTTCATCATCCTGAGGTCGTGGCCCGGAGCCACGGTGTAGTTCGGGAGCGTCTTGCCGGGCCCGACGACCTCCGTGGGCTTGATCTTCTTGCCCTGCTCGACCGTGAGTCCGACAGACTGGCGAAGACCTATGCCGTCCTCCACGTAGAAGTAGCCCCAGGTACCACTGGGCATCTGCATGTCTCCCGTGCCACGAACGTACTAGCCGTGACCTGCGATGACGGTTTGGCCGTCAGGGCGTCCGCCGGGGAGCCGCTCCGCAGCCAGGCCCACGCCCTTGCCGTGCGTGGGAATCTCGTGTCCGCGCAACTCGGGTGCCACAGCGGTACGCCGCCACCCTGTCAGGCCGCCGATCCCCACGAGGACGATCTGCTGGGTCAGTTCGTCGGCTGTTTCGGCGTAGAGGTCGGCGAGTGCGTCGCAGCCTTGCTGGTGGAGCATGTACTCCGCGCGGTAGAGGCGGTAGGCGGGGCGGACGGGGAGGACGGGGAGGTACTTGTCGACGAAGGCGCCGACGCCGCCGATCTGGCCGGTGATGGCGTCGTAGGCGTCTCCGAGGAAGGGGAAGGGCAGCTTCAGCCCTTGCACGAAACCCTCGCCGAAGTCCCCCAGGATCGCGCCTGGGCTGTTGGGGTCTTCGGGGGTCAGGCCGCTGGGGTCGGTCAGGAAGGTGGGGACGTTGTCGGTGTAGGCGTACGGGGACACGTGTGGGGTCGATGTGCTTCGGGTCCGCGGCTGAAAGGCGTTCTCAACTGCCGCAGCGTCCCGATCCACAGCGGCCGGTCCCAGTGGATATCGGGCCGCGATGCGGCGAGCTGGTGCAGACGTGCCCGTTCGGCCGGCAGCGCGATGTATCCCCACACGCCCGTCGGCAGCGGACCTTGGGATCCAGCGTCTCGTGCGTCCACGATCGGGGCAAGGCCTGTCCGCTCAGGCCCCGCGCGCTGAGGCCCGTGCGCTGAAGGCCCGCGCACTGTGCGTGCGAGACGGCGACCGGCTACGGTTCGGGAACCGTCAGCAGCCATGAGGCAGGGGGAGGAACGTGCGGGAGCTCGGTCCGTCTGAGGGAAGACTGCTTCGTGCGTGGTCGCAGGGTGTGGGGGGCGATCGGCGCGCGACGTCGGTGCCCGAGGTTCTGGAGCGGTGCCTGGCAGTGCAGGCACAGGATATGAGGGCGGCGGCCCTTGGACTCAGGGCGCGCGGCTCCGGGCTGACCGAGGCCGACGTGTACCTGGCGCTCGGCCCCGCGCGAAGTGTGGTGCGGGGCTGGTTCATGCGGGGCACGCTGTACCTGGTCCCGGCCCGTGACGCGGGCTGGCTCCGTGAACTGCTCGCTCCGCGGCTGTTGCGCCGCAGTGAGCGCCGGTACCGCGAGCTGGGGCTCGGGCCGGCTGAGCTGGCCCTTGGGGAGCGCGTGATCACCGAGGCTCTTGCGGACGGCCCCCTGACCCGGGATGAACTCGCGGCGCGGATGACCGAAGCGGGCCTCCACGCCTCCGGGCAGGTCCCCTTCCATCTCGTCCGCCGGTCCGCTCTGCTCGGTACCGCCTGTTTCGGTCCGGTCCAGGAGGACGGCTCCGCCACCTATGTGCTCGCGAAGGACTGGCTGCCCGACTCGGCCGGACCTTCCGGTACGGACGCGGTCAGAGAGCTGCTGCGCAGATACCTGGCGGCGCACGGGCCGGCGACGGTGGCCGACTTCGCCACCTGGCCGGGGCTCGGGCTGCCCGCCGTCCGCTCGGAGTGGAAGGATCTGCTCGGGGCGGGTTTGACCGAACCGTGCCGTGTCGAAGGCCAGGACGAGTACGCGCTGCCGGCCGGTGCACCGTCCGGCCTGGAGCCGACAGACGATGTCCGGTTGCTGCCGGCCTACGACAACTACCTGGTGGGATTCGCCGATCGCCGGCTGTCCGTCGAGCCCGAGCACGCCCGTATGGTCTGGCCGGGCGGCGGTCGGATCGGCCCCACCGTGGTGGTGGACGGGCTGGTCCGCGGAGTATGGCGCCGTGACCGGACACGTGCCGTCGTCCTGGACCTGTTCGACGGCGCTCCGGCAGACGCCGGCGGGAAGGCCCCGAACGTGGAGGCCCTGAACGCGGAGGCCCTCGACGCCGAGATCCGCGACATCTCGCGCTTTCTCGCTGCATAACCTCGGGCTAACCACCCCCTTCTACGGTCTCGGGAGATGTGCCGAGTCCAAGGAGAACAGGTGGCGATTATCCCTGCCCCGGGGTCACTCGCGCGGTCACCGGAACGGGCTCGGCTGCTGAAGGCGCTCGCGGAGCGCCGGTCGGGATGGCCCGGCATTCCGCGGCGGCACCCGGCCGGGCCGCTCGTCACCGCCTCGTACGCGCAGGCCGGGCTGTGGATGGTCGCTGAGCTGGAGCAGGGCGCTTCGGCGTACACCGTGCCGCTGCCCGTGTCGCTCCGCGGCCCCCTCGACACCGACGCACTCCAGGTGCTCGTGGCTGAGGATCACCGCGCCCGGCAGCGGCATCGTCGCGACGTCGATGTGTCGGGGCGGCCATATCGGGAACTCAAGGTCCCCGGCGTCGAAGGCTTCGGCGAGGATCGGATCGAGCAGTACCGTGGACAGACCCTCGGTGATGTGCCAGGTCTGGTGGCCTAGGAACGTCAGCTCCAGCCCGGTGTGTACCTTGTGACGCCTCACATGGGGATTGCGGGGTTCGCGTGCGGTCGCCGCAGGTCCATAACACGGGCCCTGGTGGCGGCTCAGTAAGGTTCCATTCGTTTCGTGATCTTCATCTCATTGCACCTCGGGGTGGGAAGACAGTTGCCACCGGTTGAGCCGTGCGGGTGGAGTCGATCTCCGTGACGCCGAATTCACCCACTTCGGCGCCCGGATGCCCGGCCCGGCCCCTCGGTCCGAGCGGTGTATACCAGCCACCTGCCACGCTTGCCCGGACGGCCGGTATGTCGTTCTAAAAGCTGATGGTGCGTCAGATTCCGCTTCTGGTCCGGGCGCTGTGCTGCGGTGTCTGTGCCGAGGACGCGCGGAGCACTCCGACGCGAACCAGAAATACTCCTGTAGTCGTCTGTTCTCTCTCGGACACTACGGTCCGGTTGCCAGTCGTCCCCCGGTTGGTGTCTCATCTGTTCTCGGTCCTGGATCAGACGTGGGCTCCGTCCTGGGAGACGCACGATCGATTCCGCCTGCCGTGGTGCCGTTGGGGGGTGAACGCGCGCTCGTCTGCCGTCTCGACGGCGTGTTCTGTGTTCGGATTCGGGGCTCCCGGCGCGGCCGTGTCGCGAGCTGTGCTTGTTGGTCGGAAAGCTGTCGTTGGTGCGTCCTGACCCTGCGGGCGTGGGTTTCACGCTCGCAGGGTGGTTTGAAGCAATCACTGTCACGGATCAGCGCATCGGACCGGAGCGATAGACCACGAACCCGCGTTCTCGGCCCGCTCCGAGTCCCGTTCCTCGGCCCCTGGTCGCCCGGTGACCCCGGGCGTCCGGGACTGTCACGCATGGACACCGAAGGAAGGATTCGAGAGATGCACGAGCACCCAGAACTTTTCGCCGGCCACATCGGCCGAGACTGCGCAACACTCTGCGGGCGTGTCTGCCAGATGTGCGTCGAGAGGCTGCGGGAGGAGCTGCTCACTCTGCTCGGTCTGTACCGCGAGAGCGACCACGCCCTGACCCCGAGGCCAGCCCGGATGCGGGAACGGGTGAGCGGGAGCAGATCCGTCGGCATGGTGCTCGACGAACGGACCGTGGAGATGCGCACGGAGGCCGCGGACGTGCTGGCGTCGTGGGCGCGGCTGGTCGTCGAGGAGCGCGGGGCGAAGGGGCTGCAGGGCTGCGACGTCGGGTCGCTGGTGTCGTTCCTCCGCGACGAGGTGGACTGGATCGCCGGGCACCCCGCGGCCGTCTCGTTCGACGAGGAGGTGCGCCAGTTACTCCAGCGACTCGGCGCCCTGTTCGGTCCTGCCCCGGTGCGTGGGTTCCCGCTCGGGGCGTGCGTGGAGCTCGAGTGCACGGGCACGATCCTGGCCATGGTGGACGGAGCCGGCGGGTCGGCCGCGACGCCCGACCATGTCTCGTGCGACGCCGGGCACACGTTGCCGCCGCACCAGTGGTTGACAGTGGCCGGTCAGCTGGCGAGGTGGTCGGAGTGACGACCCCGAGACGCAGGACGGTCTCGACCGAGCTGGCCGCCCTGGCCATGGGCGTCAGCGAGGCCACGATCCGCAAGTGGGCCTCCCGAGGCAAGATCACCCGCTACGGAAGGAGGCAGCGGGCCGAGTACGATCTCGACGAACTGCTCGCGCTGAGGGAGCGCGGAGCGCCGCTCTCCACCCGTGGACGGCAGGCATCGGGCATATGACGTCTACGGGGGTCGAGCGCGGGCGACCGACCGCGTGCACGCCGCTGAGCTGCGGCGATGGCCCTGTGCCGGGCGATGGACGGAGAGCGGAACCCGTACAACATAAGTGGGTTGACGATTCAGAAGGTTGAGTGTCACACTTCTTCCGGCGGCTCCATGCTCTGATTCCATGATCGTCCCGCGATCGGTCGAATCGGGCGTTACGGCGGCCCGAGCTCTCACCAGAATCCGTGTCCGGCCCTGTGCCGGACGCGGATTTCTTTTTGTCTGCAGCCGACAGAGGAAGTGTGGTTGATGTCTGTTTCTCCCAGTACGCTCGCCGGACAGTGGGCGGGTACGGTCACGCACGACGGCGAGGTTGACGATTACACCGTCACCTTCCAGGAGGACGGCTCGCTCGTCGTCGTCACGCAGAAGAGCACGGGCGCCGGCTCCTGGACGCTGACCGGCGACGAGACATTTGAGTTCTTCCTGCGGGAGGACTTCAACACCGACGTCGCCCAGATCAGCCCCACCGGGTTCCGGGCCGCCTACATCAAGATAGACATCAAGGCCCGGCTCGCCGGTGACGGCAAGTTCACCGGCAAGGGCAAGGCGGTCGTGCACGGCACCGACGACACGGTGATCTACTCGACGGACGCCGAGACCGACGCGCACCGGGTACCGTGACCGGGTCCGTGGGACCCGAACTCGGTGAACTCGCCGCCGAAGTGGCGCGGTTGTCCGACATCGCGGCCCTGAACAACCTGATCGACCGCTACCTGGCGGGCCTGGACGAAGGGCTCGCCGAAGGCAGCTTTGGCTTTGACGAGGCGTGGGCGGCGTCCCTGTTCACCGAGGACGTGGAGCTCCTTTTCCCGGTGGGCAGCCACCAGGGCCTGGCCGGGGCCGATGGCTTCCTGCGGGAGATCATGGAGCGCTGGAGTCGTACGCATCACCACGGTTCCCTCGCCTCCGTCGAGCCGGACGGCGACCGTGCCGCGATCAGCTGGAGCCTGATCGCTTCGCACGTGCACTTCGGCTCACCCGCGCCGCCGCAGCCCTCCGCGTACTTCCAGATCGGCGGCCGGTTCACCGGCGTCGCGCGGCGTACGGCGGACGGCTGGCGCTTCGCGCGTCTGCGGCTCCGGATCGTGTGGAGCACCGGCTCGCCGCCCGGCGGAGTGACCGAGGTCGACGCCCGGACCCTTGAGGCCCTCGATCCCCTCCACTGACGCCTTGCAGCCAATCAACTCCCTCACCTGACACAGGAGGAACCGCCATGCCCACCACACTCACGCCCGAACAGCAGCGCGAAGTCATCGAGAAGGTCTTCCATGAGGGTCTGGACCTCGGGGACCTCACGGCCGCGGACCGCTACCTCACCGCGGACTTCCGCAACCACGGCAGCCACGACGACTCCATGCGGGGTCCGGAGGCCTTCAAGCACACGATCCGCATCCAGCAGTCCGCGTTCAGCGAGATCAAGTACGAAATCCTCGACTTCATCTCGCAGGGCGACCGGGCCGCGATCCGCTGGGTGATGCACGGCAAGCACACGGGCCCCTTCATCGGCATCCAGCCGACAGGGCTCCAGGTCCAGCACCAGGCCATGATCTGGTTCCGCTTCGAGGGCGACAAGATCGCCGAGCGTTGGGGGATCGTGGACAACTTCACCCTGGAACGCTTCCTGAAGTCCGGTGGAAAGCCGACCGGCCCGCTCACCCCCAAAGCCGGGCCGGGGCAAGCGGCGCGACCGGGCGCCTGACAGAGCGTCAACGTGATGACGGGCGGCTCCGGTCGGGGCTGCCCGTCATCACGTAGCTGGGAACCGGCACCCGTAACGGCAGAGATGAAGGAGGCAGTTGTGCCGATCAACAGACGCGTGGCCCGCTTCAACAAGGCGGTCGCCAACCACTTCGTGGGCCCTGTCCTGAGCCGGATGCCCGGCTTCGGCAAGGTGCACCACCGCGGCCGCAGGTCGGGCCGCGCTTTCACCACCCCGGTCAAGCTGTTCCGCCGGGGCGAGAACATCGTTATCACCCTGCCGTACGGTCCGGGATCCGACTGGGTCAAGAACGTCCAGGCCGCCGGTGGCTGCGAGATTACCACGCGGGGCCGCCGGATCAAGGTCACCGACCCGGTGGTCTTCACGGACGACGGTTCGACGAAGATGCCCGCGCTGACCCGGCGGATTCTCTCCCGGGTCGACGCGACCCAGTTCCTCTCCCTCACTCCTGTCGCCGCGCGGTCCGCGGCCACGGGCTGAGGGGCGCCCCGTGGACTTCCCGGTGGAGCCCGTCAAGGTCGTGGTCGTGGTCGCCTCGGTGCGCAGCGGCAGGCTGGCGCCGGACGTGGCCGGCTGGCTCACCGCGGTGGCCGGGCTCCGGGACGACCTGGTCCTGGACGTCGTCGACGTGGCGGACCACGAGCTGCCCGGCAGCCTCGACGCGCAGGATCCGGTGGCGGTTGCCCTGAGGCCCCGGCTGGCCTCCGCCGAGGCGTTCGTCGTGATTGTTCCGGAGTACAACCGTAGCGTTCCCGGCCCCGTCAAGACGCTCATCGACAGCTTCCAGACAGAGTGGGAGGCCAAGCCCGTCGGCTTCGTGAGCTACGGGCTGTCCCTGGTGGGCGGGGTGCGCGCGGTGGAGCATCTGCGGCAGATCTTCGCCGAGTTCCACGCGGTCGGGATGAAGGACGCGGTGATCTTCCCGCGGATTCTCGAACACTACGACGCCCAGGGGCGTTTCCCGGCCGAGCCCGAAGGCGCCGAAGCCGCCGCCAAGCTCATGCTCGACCAGCTGCTCTGGTGGGCTCGGGCCCTGCGAGACGCCAAGCGCGCACGTCCGTACGGATCCTGACAGCCCATCACTTCTGCTTGGAGAACCGATGGCCATGGCCGCCGCGAGTGATCCTCTGCCCGATCTTCTGATCGCCATCCCGGTGGTGATCCTGCTCTGCAAAGTGGGTGCGCGAGCCGTCCGCGGCGCCGGCCAGCCACCGGTGGTCGGCGAGATAGTCGTCGGCCTCCTGCTTGGCCCCTCGTTCCTGGGGTGGCTGTGGCCCGAAGCGCAGGCGTGGCTGTTCCCGCCGTCCTCCCTCTCCTATCTGGGGCTGCTCGGCAACCTGGGACTGCTCATCTTCATGTTCCTCGTCGGGCAGGAACTCCAACTGGACTCGCTCCGTGCCCAGAGCGGGACCGCGGCGCTGGTGAGCATGGTGAGCGTCGCCCTGCCGCTGGGGCTCGGCACGCTCCTGGCCCTCGGTATGTACGGGTCCTTCGCTCCCGAGGGCGTGGACCGGCTGCCGTTCGTCCTGTTCGTCGCGGTGGCCATGAGCATCACGGCCTTCCCAGTGATGGCCCGGATCCTGGCGGACCGGGGGATGTACCGGACGCGGGTGGGCGTGCTGGCGCTGGCGTGCGCCGCGTTCGACGACGTGACCGCCTGGTGCCTGCTGGCGGCCGTGGTCGCCGTGTCGACTGCCGGCTCCCCAATGGAGGCGGTCACGACCGCGCTGCTCGCGGTCGCCTTCGCCCTCTTCATGGTCGGTGTCCTGCGGCCGGTGCTGGCACGCCTGACCGCCCGCGCCGAGCGGACGTCCACCGACAGCCTGGTCCTGGTCCTGCTCTTCAGCGGCCTGTGCCTGAGCGCCCTGGCCACGGACCTGATCGGGGTGCATGCCCTGTTCGGGGCGTTCGTCTTCGGTGCGGTCACGCCGCGCGGCAGCCGGGTCATCGAGTACCAGGCGGCACGGCTGAGGGCGTTCGCCGTTCCCGTACTGCTTCCGCTGTTCTTCGTCACCACCGGTCTGCGGGCGGATGTGTCGCTGCTCGCCGCGGACCCGGTGCAGTGGCTCTGGGCCGGGGCGGTCCTGGCGGTGGCCGTGCTGGCGAAGTGGGGCGGCGGAACCGGCGCGGCCCGGCTCTCCGGCCAGTCCTGGCGGGACGCGATGTCGATCGGCGCGCTGATGAACTGCCGCGGGCTGACCGAGCTGATCGTGCTGAACGTCGGGCTCGGCCTCGGGGTGATCGGCCCGGACCTGTTCACGATCCTCGTGCTGATGGCGCTGATCACCACTGCCGCGACCTCGCCCGCGCTCAACCGGATCCGCAAGGGGATGCCGGAGGAGGCGCCGGAGGTGGAGCGACGGCCCGCCGACGAGCCGGTGGAGGCCGCCCGGCAGCCGGACGGAACCCCGGACGCCGTGGGCGCCCGGACCGGGGGAGGAAGCCCGACGCCCAAGAGTGCTTGGATCTCTGATGGTTCTCAAGTTGATAGTTAAGTAGGTTGACGATACTCTTCTCGCGCCGGACACGTGCAGGGAGAGGGAAGAGATGATGGGCGACTTCAAGAACCTCGACATGACGATGATGTTCGCTATCCACGATGCGCTCCGCCGCGAACTGGAGCGCATCGCACGGATCACCTCCCGGGTGGACGAGGACCCGCGGCACGTGCTGAGCACCGCGGTCGGCTGGGAGCTGTTCAAGAAGTTCCTCACGGCCCACCACACCTCCGAGGACCTCACCGTGTGGCCAGTGATGTACAAGGCGCTGGCCGGGCGTGACTCCGAGACCGCCCTCCTCGACGCGATGGAGGCCGAACACGCCGTAATCGACCCGCTGTTGACGGACATCGACGCGGCCCTGGCCGACCGTGACACGGGCGCCGAACGCCTCGGCGGCCTCGTCGACACGCTCTTCACCGACCTCAATGCCCACCTGGACCACGAGGAGCGGGAGGCGCTCGCGCTCATGGACCTGACCATGAGTCCGGAGCAGTGGACGGCGTTCAGTGTCGAACAGAAGGACCGGATCGGGAGCGACGCCAACCGCTACCTCCCCTGGCTCCTGGACGACATCGACGCCGCCCGGGTTGCCGCCATCCTCGGCAAGCTCCCGCCTCCCCTGCGTGCCGCCTACGAGACCGAGTGGCGTGCCGCCTACGCGGACCTGGACATCTGGGCCGTCAAGGACGCCGCAGGACGCTGAACCCGTCCCCCGGGCCGGCCCGTCCCGCTCCTCCGGCCGGGAGCGGCCGGATCCACCTCCCCCAATCACCTCTGGAGACGTTCATGTCTATGCAGGACAGAACCGAAGCCGCTCCACCGGGCGCCGTCGCGTCCTCGGGCGCCACCGCACCGGCCCCTGCCGGCGACCGGCTCGGCCTCGCGCTCGCGGTCATCGCGGCCGCCCAGCTCATGCTGGTCCTCGACAACACGATCGTGGCCGTCGCCCTGCCGAGCATGCAGAGCTCGCTGGGCCTCTCCGACGCCAACCTCGGCTGGGTCATCACCGCCTACGCCCTGGCCTTCGGCGGGCTGCTGCTGGCCGGTGGCCGGGCAGGCGACCTCTTCGGCCGCCGCCGGGTGTTCCGTACCGGACTCGTGATCTTCAGCCTCGCCTCGCTGCTCGGCGGCCTCGCGGGCAGCGGCGAAGTGCTGATCACCGCCCGTGTCTTCCAGGGCGTCGGCGCCGCGATCGCGGCACCCACCGCGCTCTCCCTGCTGGCCTCCACCTTCCCGGCAGGACCGGCCCGCAACAAGGCGCTCGGCGTGTACGGGGCGATGGGCGGGCTCGGCTCGGTCGTCGGCCTGCTCCTCGGCGGCGCGCTGACCGAATTCTTCAGCTGGCGCTGGGTCATGTACATCAACATCCCGATCGCCATCGCGGTGCTGATCGGCACCGGCGTCCTCAAGGAGGGCGAGCGCGACCGCGGCAAGGTCGACGTGCCCGGCGCGCTGACCGCGACCTTCGGGTTCGGCTCCCTCGTCTACGGCATCAACCGGGCGGGCGAGAAGGGCCTCGGCGACGGGGTCACCCTGATCGGCCTGGCCGCAGCGGTCGTGCTGATCGTCGCCTTCATCGTCATCCAGCGCTCCAGCCGCGCACCGATGGTGCCGGGCGCCGTCCTGGCCGACAAGAGCCGCGCCGGAGCCAACGCGGTCATGTTCCTGGTCGGTGCGGGCATGCTCGCCACCTTCTACTTCCTGACCCTCTACATGCAGGTCGTCAAGGGATACGAGCCGATGATCACCGGCCTCGCCTACCTCCCGTTCGCCATCGGGATCGGCATCGCGGCCGGCGGTGTCGGACCGCAGTTGCTGGCCAAGGCACCCGAGCGCTCGGTCATCTCCGTCGGACTGGTCATCGGCATCGCCGGCATGGTCTGGCTCAGCTTCCTGGAGCCCGGCCAGAACGCCTTCGCCGTCCTGCTGCCCGCCCAGCTGGTCTGCGGCTTCGGCCTCGGCCTGGTCTTCGTCACCGTCACCGTCATCAGCGTCCGCGGTGTCTCCCCGGAGGACACCGGGATCGCGGCGGGTCTGATCAACACCAGCCAGCAGATCGGTGGCGCGGTCGGCCTCGCCATCCTGGCCGCGACCGCCTCGGTCATCACCGAGGCCAGGCTCCCCGGCGACCGGTCCGAAGCGCTCACCACCGGCTACTCCTACGGGCTCCTCATCGGCGGCGGCATCTACCTGATCGCCCTGATCGTGACCCTGGGCACCATCAAGGCCACGGCACCGCAGGCTCAGCCGCAGCCCCAGTAGCGGACCGGCGGCGGCTCGCTTCCGCGGGCCGCCGCCGGTTCTTTCCGACCCCGCCCGGGCCCCTCCCCCCTCCGGGCGGGGTCCGGTGCGCGAGCGCCCCCGCGCCATGACGTACGGCAGGCCCCGGCGGGCGGTGGTCCGGTGATCCGGGCCCCGTCCGGCCGGGATTGTCCGCCGTATACTCGGTTACCCGGTTCCGAAGGGGAGATGACGATGGTGCGAGGCGAGCCCGACGCGACGCGAGGTCCCGTTTCGGAGACCGAGGCCACAGCCGAAGTCCCCGGCGTCCTCCCGGAAGCGCTCACCGGATTCATCGGCTACCTTCTGCGCCGGGTCTTCGCCCAGTTCGCCACCTTCGCGGACGGTCCGGAGGACGGCTCCCGGGACATCCTCGTCCTGGACGCACTGACCGGCGGTGACTGGGTCTCCCAGCTCGACCTGGCCGAGCGCCTCGGCATCAACCGGACCATCATGGTCGGCGTCATCGACCGCCTGGAGGGCCGGGGCCAGGTGCTCCGCACCCGTAACCCGGACAACCGCCGCCAGTACATCCTCTCCCTGACCGACGAGGGCCGCTCCACCGTGGAGGTGGGCCGCCGCGCGGTCGCTGAGCGAGACGCGCGGCTCACCGCCGCCCTCAGCCCCGAGCAGGTCATCCGCCTCAACACCCTGCTCGCGCGGCTGCTCCCGCAGGGCACCCAGAACCTCGTGCAGGGCACCGAGCACCTCGTCGAGCAGGCCCACCACCGGCTGCGCCGACTGGGCGACGAGAAGCTGGGCGGGACGGGCCTGCGGGTGCGCCACTACGGGCCGCTGTCCATCCTCGCCATCTCCGGACCCTGTCCGCAGCAGCGGCTCGCCCAGGAGCTGGCCATCACCGGGCCCGCGACCTCGCAGCTGGTGGACGAGCTCGTCGACGGCGGGATGGTCCACCGCGGGCGCGACCCACACGACCGGCGCCGGCACGCCCTGGAGCTCACCGAGTTCGGGCACACCCAGCTGAAGGCGGTCGCGGAGGCCGTGGACCTGCTCGCCGCGGACGTCGCGGAGCTGCTTGGCCCCGGCGGCGAGGACGAGCTGAGGGCCCTGCTCGTCCAGCTCCTCGAACCCGCCCATCCCGGTGTCGCCGAAGCAGCCGGAAGACGTGACTGAGCCCCGGTAACCTGCTTTTTTCCAGCGGGGGTTGACCGTCCGCACAATTCCTGTCACGCTTTGTTCAGCGGTTCACTCGTACCCTTTTTCAGGCTCCTCCCGAAGGCCATTCCAAGCCATAGGAAGGGCCTGTTTTTTTGTGCCCTCTTTTCGCACTGGATCGCACCCCACCTGACGAAGGAGACGGCCCGTGGTCACCCAGACGAACGAAAGGCCCAAAGGAGCGGACGGCATACTCGGGGAGGCGACGTACGACGTCATCATCCTGGGTTCCGGTATCGCCGGATCGGTGACCGGAGCAATTCTCGCGAAGCACGGAGCGAGGGTTCTTCTCGTCGATGCCACCACCCATCCGCGTTTCGTGATCGGTGAGTCGATGACCCCGCAGCTCGTCGAATGGATCCATATTCTCGCCGAGCGCCACGACCTCCCCGAACTCAAGAGCCTGGCCAGTGTGCGGCAGAGCACCCGGGACATCGCGCCGACCTTCGGGACCAAGGCCCACTTCGGGTTCATGAAGCACGAGGTCGGAGAAGAGCCCGACCCGCGCGAGGCCACCCAGCTGGCGCTGCCCAAGATCTTCCACCAGAACAGCCACATGTTCCGGCAGGACAGCGACTCCTTCATGTTCCACGTCGCCGTGAAGTACGGTTGTGTGGCGAAGCAGAGCTGGCGGGCCAATGACGTCGACTTCGACGAGGACGGCGTCACAGTCACCGGCCGCAGCGGAGCCCCGGGCGCGGAGCCCGAGTCGTTCCGCGCGAAGTACGTGGTGGACGCCTCCGGGTTCCGCTCGCCGCTCGCCCAGAAGTTCGACCTGCGCGACCAGCCGGCCCGCTTCAAGCACCACTCCCGCTCCATGTTCACGCACTACGTGGGCGTGAAGCGGTTCGACGACGTCAGTGGTCACCCCAAGGAGCTGCGGCCGCCGGCCGACTGGCACACCGGGACGATGCACCACCTCATCGAGCGCGGCTGGTTCTGGATCATTCCGTTCGACAACCACAAGGACTCGCGCAACCCGCTGTGCAGCGTCGGCCTGACCATGGACGAGCGCACCTACCCCAAGCCCAAGGACCTCACCCCTGAGCAGGAGTTCGAGCTCTTCCTCGACAAGTACCCGGCGGTCAAGCGGCAGTTCGAGGGCGCGAGCAAGGTCCGGGAGTGGGTGTCGACGGACCGGCTCCAGTACTCCTCCAAGCAGACCATCGGCGACCGCTGGTGCCTGATGTCGCACGCCGCCGGCTTCCTGGACCCGCTGTTCTCCCGGGGACTGTCCAACACCCTTGAAGTGGTCGACGCCCTGACCTCCCGGCTGCTGGAGGCATTCAAGGACGGCGACTTCTCGGCCGAGCGCTTCGAGTACGTGGAGCGCCTGGAGCAGGGCCTGCTCCAGTACAACGACGAGATCGTCAACAGCTCCTTCATCGCCTTCTCGCACTTCCGCCTCTGGAACGCCGTCTTCCGCGTGTGGGGTTCGTTCATCACCCCGGGCACGATGCGTCTGACCCGGGCCCGCCTCAAGCATCTGCGGGACAAGGACCCGGTCCACTTCCGGCAGCTGGAGCGGAACGACTACCCCGGCCTGTGGTGGCCGCAGAGCGACAAGTTCAAGATCCTGCTCGAAAGCACCGCGGAAACCTGCGAGAAGTTCGAAGCAGGCGCCCTGAGCGGGGACGAGGCGGCCGACATCATCTTCAAGCTCCTCGACGAATCGCCCATCGTCAATCCCGTCTTTGGATGGAAGGACGAGAGCAAGCGATTCATCTACCCGTCGACCGCCACCATGGCCCGTTTCCTCTACTGGGCCTCGGTCCAGGCGCCCCCGGAAATGAACAGCGTCGGCCGGGAATTCCTGCTCGGCATCGTCAAGGCCGGGGCCAAGGTACGCAAGCTCCTTTAGGTACGCGCGCACGCTCCGAGACCGGCAGCCATCACGAAAGGGATTGCACATGTCCGCAGCGCGCTCACTGACTCGCAGCCAGGTGAAACAGCCGATAGCGCCGAAGGAATTCCGTCGCATCTGTGGCCTCTTTGCGACCGGGGTGACGGTCATCACCGCCGGAACCGAAGACCAGGCCGAAGGAACGACGGTGAATTCCTTCACGTCGGTCTCGCTCGACCCGCCGCTGGTCCTTTTCTGTCTGCACAAGGAATCGCGGATGCACGCAGTGATCGGCCGGCACGGCACTTTCGCCGTCAACTTCCTCTCGGGCAGCCAACAGGAACTGGCCCGCGCCTTCGCCGGCCGCCGCCCGAAGGGATTCCACGGCATCCCGCACCACTTCGCCCCGGACGGGCCGCCGGTCCTCACCGAGGCCCTGGCGTACCTGACCTGCTCCACGGTGGCCGTGCACCCCGGCGGGGACCACGACATCGTGGTCGGTGAGGTGCTGGAGCTGGCCGCGCCGGGGAGTGCCCAGGAACCGCTGATCTTCTTCGACGGGACCCTGGGCCCGCTGGAGTCGACGGACGGGCGCTTCGGCCAGGCCGGATCGAAGGGCCCGGCGGCGAGCCCGGCCCGGGCCGGCTGACATGCGCAAGGTGCTCATCGCCAACCGTGGCGAAATCGCTGTCCGCGTTGCTCGGGCGTGCCGGGACGCGGGGATCGCGAGCGTGGCAGTCTACGCCGATCCGGACCGGGACGCGTTGCATGTCCGGGCCGCCGACCAGGCGTTCGCTCTGGGCGGTGACACCCCGGCCGCCAGCTATCTGGACATGGCCAAGGTGCTCCAGGCCGCCGCGGACTCCGGCGCGGACGCGATCCACCCGGGGTACGGGTTCCTGTCGGAGAACGCCGAGTTCGCCCAGGCCGTCCTGGACACCGGGCTGACATGGATCGGCCCGCCCCCGCAGGCCATCCGTGACCTCGGCGACAAGATCGCCGCCCGCCACATCGCCCAGCGCGCCGGCGCCCCCCTCGTGGCCGGTACCCCCGACCCGGTTTCCGGCTCCGCGGAGGTCGTGGCGTTCGCCGAGCAGAACGGTCTCCCGATCGCGATCAAGGCGGCGTTCGGCGGTGGCGGGCGCGGGCTGAAGGTGGCCCGCACGCTGGGGGAGATCCCCGAGCTGTACGACTCCGCCGTGCGTGAGGCGGTCGCCGCGTTCGGGCGGGGCGAATGCTTCGTCGAGCGCTACCTCGACAAGCCGCGTCACGTGGAGACCCAGTGCCTGGCCGACCAGCACGGCAACGTGGTGGTCGTCTCGACCCGTGACTGTTCCCTCCAGCGCCGCCACCAGAAGCTCGTGGAGGAGGCCCCGGCCCCCTTCCTGACCCGGGCGCAGAACGAGGAGCTGTACGCGGCGTCCAAGGCAATCCTCAAGGAAGCCGGTTACGTCGGCGCCGGCACCGTCGAGTTCCTCGTCGGGGTCGACGGGACGATCTCGTTCCTGGAGGTCAACACCCGCCTCCAGGTCGAGCACCCCGTCACCGAAGAGGTCACCGGCATCGACCTCGTACGCGAGATGTTCCGCATCGCCGACGGCGAGGAACTCGGCTACGACGACCCCGCTGTACGCGGCCACTCCTTCGAGTTCCGCATCAACGGCGAAGACCCCGGCCGCGGCTTCCTTCCCGCCCCCGGCACCGTCACCACCTTTGCCCCGCCCACCGGGCCGGGTATCCGCCTCGACGCGGGCGTCGAATCCGGCAGCGTGATCGGCCAGGCCTGGGACTCCCTCCTCGCCAAGCTCATCGTCACCGGCGCCACCCGCGAACAGGCCCTCCAACGCGCCGCCCGCGCCCTCGCCGAGTTCACCGTCGAAGGCATGGCCACCGCCATCCCCTTCCACCGGGCCGTCGTCGCCGACCCCGCCTTCACCTCGGACCCCTTCACCGTCCACACCCGGTGGATCGAGACCGGGTTCGCCAACAGCATCGAGGCGTTCGTCCCTCCGGCCGAGGCGACCGGCACCGGCGCGGAATCCACCCGTGAACGGGTCATCGTCGAAGTCGGTGGGCAGCGCCTCGAAGTGGTCCTCCCGTCCTTCCTCGCCCTGGCCCGGACCGTCTCCGCACCGGCCGGCCCCGCCAGGTCCCAGCCGCGCGGCCGCGGAACGCGCACCACCGCGGCCGCCGGCGACACGCTCGCCTCCCCGATGCAGGGCACCGTCGTCAAGGTGGCGGTCGAGGAGGGCCAGGAGGTCAAGGAGGGCGACCTCGTCGTCGTCCTGGAGGCCATGAAGATGGAACAGCCCCTCAACGCCCACCGCTCCGGCACCGTCAAGGGGCTGCTCGCCGCCGGGTCCACCGTCAGCACGGGCGCCACCATCTGCGACATCAAGGACTGATCGCCCGTGGCTCCACTGACCTACACCGATGCTGTGAGCGGGGCCCTGGAGCGGCTGCGCGGAGTCGGGTTCGAGCACGGGCCCCGGTTCGTCAACCACGCGCCGATGGCGGCCGAGGCCTTGGCGTACATGGGGTACGCCGACGACGTACCACGCTGGGTCGACCACAACCTCCGTACGCACACGTACCACGATGTCCCCGAGGCCCGGTGGACGATCGACGCGGCGGATTCCGACGACTGGCGGCCCGCGCTCGGGGACTTCAGCCGGGTGGCTGACTGGACCGCCCTCTTCGAGCGTGAACTCGCCCTCGCGCCCTGGCCGGAGGTGCTGGCCCGGTGGTGGCCGAGGCTGCTTCCCGGGATGTCGGGCGTCCTCACCCACGGAGTCATCCGGACGGCACATGCGGTCCGGGCCATCTCCCGGGTGGGGGAGGCCGAGGGCGACCGGCTGCTCCGCAACGAGCTGGCTCAGGGCCTGGGTTACTGGGCCGCTCGATACGCGAGCCACGCGCACGGCATCCGGCCGGGCGACGAGGACCCGCGTACCGGCGACGGCGAAGGGGCGGCCGCCGCGCTCGACGACCTGGTAGCTGAGTACTCCGGCATCTACGCCTCCGTACCCCAGCGCCACCCGGTGCCGCTGATCCACTCCATCACCGGCCCGGCGGCGGTCCGTCTGGTCGTCGAGCACCTGCCGGCCGCCCAGCGCCACCCCTCGTACCTGGTCGCGCGGGACGTCAGCGCCTCGATGCTCGGCTGGTTCTCCGTACCTGCCGTGAAGGCACCCGTCGGTCGGAAAGGGGTGCCGGACCTTGCCGAGGTCTTCGCCACTGCCGCCGCCATCGGTGACGAGCATGCCATCAAGCTGGCCGAGGTGGCCGTACGCCACCAGGCACTCGCCCCCGACCCCCGCTACGCGGCGGCCGCCCACGCGGCGAACCAGGGGCTGGCCCGTTTCCGCAGGTGAACCGGCGGCCCCGTACCTCTTGCAGCGCACCACAGGACCCGTTCCCCGCCCCTCGGCGGGATTTCACGAGGAGGACCGATGGACGCACAGGTGATCGTCGCGGGCGCGGGACCCGCCGGCATGATGCTGGCCGGTGAACTGCGCCTCGCGGGCGCCGATGTCATCGTGCTGGAGAAGCTGGCGGCGCGCACCGGGGAATCCCGCGGTCTGGGCTTCACCGCCCGGACCATGGAGATCTTCGACCAGCGCGGCCTGCTCTCCCGCTTCGGGGACATCGAGGTCAGCAACGTGGGCCACTTCGGCGGCCTGCCCGTCGACTTCGGGGTCCTGAAGGGCGCGCACCAGGCGGCGAAGACCATCCCGCAGTCCGCCACCGAGACCGTGCTTGAGGAGTGGGCCACCCAGCTCGGCGCCGACATCCGGCGCAGCCATGAACTCCTCTCCGTCACGGACAAGGAGGACTGCGTCGAGGTCGAGGTGCGCGGCCCGGGGGGCGTTCACACCCTGCGCGCCGACTACCTGGTCGGCTGTGACGGCGGCCGCTCCACCGTGCGCAAGGCCGCCGGCTTCGAATTCCCCGGCACCGCGGCGACCTTGGAGATGTTTCTGGCCGACGTCAAGGGCATCACCCTCGCACCGCGCATGATCGGGGAGACCCTGGACGGGGGCATGGTGATGGTCGGCCCGCTGCCGGGTGGCTCGACCCGGCTGATCGTGTGCGAGCGGGGCACCCCGCCCCGGCGCCGCGAGGCCCCGCCGACCTGGCAGGAGGTCGCGAATGCCTGGCAGCGGCTCACCGGCGACGACATCTCGCACGCCGAGCCCGTCTGGGTGTCCTCCTTCGGCGACGCCACCCGGCACGCCACCGAGTACCGGCGCGGCCGCATCTTCCTCTCCGGGGACTCCGCCCACATCCATCTGCCCGCGGGCGGCCAGGGCATGAACACCAGCATCCAGGACTCCGTGAACCTCGGCTGGAAGCTGGCGGCGGTGGTCCGGGGCCGGGCCCCGGAGGCGCTGCTGGACACCTACCACGAGGAGCGCCACCCGGTCGGCAAGCGGCTGCTGATGAACACCCAGGCCCAGGGGCTGCTGTTCCTGACCGGCGCGGAGGTGCAGCCCCTGCGCGACGTCCTGCACGAACTGATCCGCTACCCCGAGGTCAGCAAGCACTTCGCGGCCATGGTCGGCGGCCTGGACATCCGTTACGAACTCGACGGCGGGGAACACCCGTTGCTCGGCCTGCGACTGCCGCACGTCCCCCTCGAAGGGGCCGGGCAGCCGGCGTCGAGCACCGAGGCCCTGCGTCCGGGCCGGGGGGTGCTGCTGGACCTTCAGGACAACGCCGAGCTGCGCCGCCGGGCCGCCCCCTGGGTGGACCGCGTCGATCTCGTCACCGCCACCGTGCCCGGTCCCACCGCCGGCTGCCTGGGGGACACCAGTGCCCTGCTGCTGCGCCCCGACGGCCATGTGGCGTGGGCCGCGCCGGGCAGCTTCGCCGATCTGCCGATGGCGCTGGACCGCTGGTTCGGCCCGGCGCGCTGAACTGTCCACGGCCCTCCCAGGCCGCCCGACACCCTACGGAGACCCCATGCACAGCACGTTGATCGTGGCCCGGATGAACCCCGGCTCCAGCCAGGAGGTCGCCCGGCTCTTCCGCGAGTTCGACGGCAGCGACATGCCGCATCTGATGGGCACCCGCCGCCGCCAGCTCTTCTCATACCGGAACCTCTACTTCCACCTCCAGGACTTCGACACCGACAACGGCGGTGAGCTGATCGAGGCGGCCAAGACCGACCCGCGCTTCCAGCGGATCAGCGACGACCTCAAGCCGTTCATCGAGGCGTACGACCCGGCGACCTGGCGGTCCCCTGCCGACGCCCTCGCCACCCGCTTCTACGACTGGGAGGGGCGCGAGTGAGCGCCAGACGCGTGGTCATCACGGGGGTCGGCGTCACCGCCCCCGACGGCATCGGAGCCAAGAGCTTCTGGAGCCTGCTGAGCGAGGGGCGCACCGCGACGCGCGGCATCACCTTCTTCGACCCCTCCGCGTTCCGCTCCCGGGTCGCGGCCGAGATCGACTTCGACCCGGAGGCGCACGGGCTGAGCCCGCAGGAGATCCGCCGGATGGACCGGGCCGCCCAACTGGCGGTCGTCACGACCCGGGAGGCGGTCGCCGACAGCGGCCTCGACCTGACCGCGCTGGACCCGTACCGCACCGGCGTCACCATCGGCAGCGCGGTCGGCGCGACGATGGGCCTGGACGAGGAGTACCGGGTGGTCAGCGACGGCGGCCGGCTCTCACACGTGGACCACACCTACGCGGTCCCGCACCTCTACAACTACCTGGTCCCCAGCTCGTTCGCCGCCGAGGTCGCCTGGGCGGTCGGGGCCGAGGGAGCCGCCACGGTCGTCTCGACCGGCTGCACCTCGGGCATCGACGCGGTGGGCCACGCGGTGGAGCTGATCCGTGAGGGCTCCGCCGACGTGATGGTGGCCGGGGCGACGGACGCGCCGATCTCCCCGATCACCCTGGCCTGCTTCGACGCCATCAAGGCGACGACGCCCCGCAACGACGACGCCGAGCACGCCTCCCGGCCGTTCGACGGGACCCGCAACGGGTTCGTGCTGGGGGAGGGGTCGGCGGTCTTCGTCCTGGAGGAGCTGGACAGCGCGCGGAAGCGCGGGGCGCACATCTACGCGGAGATCGCCGGGTACGCCTCGCGCTGCAACGCCTTCCACATGACGGGGCTGCGCGCGGACGGGGCGGAGATGGCCGAGGCGATCAACGTCGCGCTGCACGAGGCCCGGCTGAACGCCGAGTCCATCGACTACGTCAACGCGCACGGCTCCGGCACCAAGCAGAACGACCGCCACGAGACCGCCGCACTGAAGAAGAGCCTGGGCGACCACGCGTACCGCACGCCGGTCTCCTCCATCAAGTCGATGGTCGGGCACTCGCTGGGCGCGATCGGCTCGATCGAGATCGCCGCCTCCGTCCTCGCGATGGAGCAGAACGTGGTGCCTCCGACGGCCAACCTGCACACCCCGGACCCGGAGTGCGACCTCGACTACGTACCGCTGACGGCACGTGAGCAGCGTACCGACACGGTTCTGACCGTCGGCAGCGGCTTCGGCGGCTTCCAGAGCGCCATGGTGCTCGCCCGGCCGGAGAGGAGACTGCCATGAGTACGGGCGCCCCGCGCGCGGTGGTGACGGGACTCGGCATCACCGCCCCCAACGGCCTCGGCACCGAGGCCTATTGGGCCGCGGCCCGGGTCGGCAAGAGCGGCATCGGCCGGATCACCCGCTTCGACCCCTCGCAGTATCCGGCGCGGCTGGCGGGGGAGGTGCCGGGGTTCACCGCATCCGAGCATCTGCCCAGCCGGCTGATGGCCCAGACCGACCACATGACGCGCCTCGCTCTCGTCGCCACCGACTGGGCGCTCGCGGACGCCGGTGTCGAGCCGGCCGAACTGCCCGCCTACTCCATGGGTGTGGTCACCGCCAGCTCCTCCGGGGGCTTCGAGTTCGGCCAGGGCGAGCTGCAGAAGCTGTGGAGCGAAGGCAGCCAGTACGTCTCCGCCTACCAGTCCTTTGCCTGGTTCTACGCGGTCAACAGCGGCCAGATCTCGATCCGCAACGGCATGAAGGGCCCCAGCAGCGTCGTCGTCTCGGACCAGGCGGGCGGCCTCGACGCGCTGGCCCAGGCCCGTCGGCAGATCCGCAAGGGGACGCGGCTGGTCGTCTCCGGTTCGGTGGACGCTTCGATCTGCCCCTGGGGCTGGGTCGCCCAGCTCGCGGGCGGCCGGCTGGCTACCGGCGACGACCCCGGCACCGCGTACGTCCCCTTCGACGCGGCCGCCACCGGGCACGTCCCCGGAGAGGGCGGCGCCATCCTCGTCATGGAGGATGAGGCGGCGGCCGGGGAACGCGGCGCCCCGGTCTACGGACACATCGCCGGGTACGGCTCCACCTTCGACCCCGCCCCCGGCAGTAGCCGTCCGTCGGGGCTGCGTAAGGCCATCGAACTCGCCCTGGCCGATGCTGAGTTGGAGGCGGGTGACATCGACGTGGTGTTCGCCGACGCGGCGGCGGTCCCGGAGCTGGACCGGGCCGAGGCGGAGGCCCTGAACGCCGTCTTCGGGCCGCACAGGGTGCCCGTCACCGCCCCGAAGACGATGACCGGCCGCCTCTGCTCGGGCGCCGCACCCCTCGATATCGCGACCGCCTTCCTCGCCATGCGGGAAGGCCTCGTCCCGGCCACCGTCAACGTCGAGCCGGACCCCGGCTATGACCTGGACCTGGTCACCGGGCAGCCCCGGGCGCTCCCTGTCCGCAACGCCCTGGTGCTCGCCCGGGGTCACGGCGGCTTCAATTCGGCGGTCGTGGCAAGCGCGTTGTAGTTCCCCTCCCCGCAGCTGAGAGAAGGACGGAAGAACACATGGACACCCAGACATTCACCCTGGAGAACCTCAAGCGCATCCTGCGCGAGGGAGCCGGTGCCGACGAGAGCGTCGACTTCGACGGCGACATCCTCGACGCGGACTTCGAGGCGCTGGGCTACGAGTCCCTGGCGATCCTGGAGACGTGCGGCCGGATCGAGCGCGAGTACGGCATCACGCTCGACGACTCGGTGGTGAGCAACGTGCGGACGCCGCGCCGCATGGTCGAGGTCGTGAACGGGCACCTGGGTCAGACGGCCCCTGCCTGACCGTTGTCCGGCACGCACGGCACCCGCACCGGCCGTCGTACCGCGTCAGCCCCTCCCGTACCCCATCACATTCCTTCTCCTACCAAGGAGCAGTCATGCCCGGAAACGACCGACCCGTCGCCCTCATCTCCGGCGCCACCAGCGGAATCGGCCTGGCGGTGGCCCGGCTGCTGGCCACGCAGGGGCACCGCGTCTTCATCGGCGCCCGTGACGCCGAGAACGTCGCCGCCACCGTCAAGTCCCTGCGCGAGGAGGGACTGGAGGCCGACGGCACGGCCCTGGACGTGCGCTCCCCGGACTCTGTCGACACCTTCGTACAGACGGCGGTAAAACGTTTCGGCACGGTCGACGTCCTCGTCAACAACGCGGGCCGCAGCGGCGGCGGAGTCACCGCCGACCTCGACGACGAGCTGTGGAACGACGTCATGGAAACCAACCTCACCAGCGTCTTCCGCCTCACCCGCGCCGTACTGAACACGGGCGGCATGCGCCGCAAGGACCGTGGCCGGATCATCAACATCGCCTCCACCGCCGGGAAGCAGGGCGTGGTGCTCGGGGCTCCCTACTCCGCTTCCAAGCACGGCGTGGTCGGCTTCACCAAGGCGCTCGGCAACGAACTCGCCCCCACCGGCATCACCGTGAACGCGGTCTGCCCCGGGTACGTCGAGACGCCGATGGCGCAGCGCGTGCGGGCCGGCTACGCGGCCGCGTACGACACGTCCGAGGACGCGATCATGCAGAAGTTCACCGCGAAGATCCCCCTCGGCCGCTACTCCACCCCCGAGGAGGTGGCCGGCCTGGTGGGCTATCTCGCCTCCGACACGGCGGCCTCCATCACCGCGCAGGCACTCAACGTCTGCGGCGGCCTCGGCAACTTCTGAGCCGTGACCGCTTCCCGAGGAGACGACCCGAGGAGATGAAGAGCATGTCCGACTCCCGACCGCGCGAGGTGGAGCACGAGATCACGGTCTCGGCCCCGGCCGCGGAGGTGTACCGGCTGATCGCCGAGGTGGAGAACTGGCCGCGGATCTTCCCCCCGACCATCTACGTGGACCACATCGAGCGTTCCGACGACGAGGAGCTCATCCGCATCTGGGCCACGGCCAACGGCGAGGCCAAGAACTGGACGTCGCGCCGCTTCCTGGACCGCGAGGCGATGCGCATCACCTTCCGCCAGCAGGTCTCGACCCCGCCGGTCGCGACGATGGGCGGCACGTGGATCATCGAGCCGCTTTCGGCCACCGAGTCGCGGATCAGGCTCCAGCACGACTACACCGCCGTCGACGACGACCCGGCCGGGCTCGCCTGGATCGAGGAGGCCGTCGACCGAAACTCGCGCTCCGAGCTCGCCGCCCTGAAGACCAACGTCGAATTGGCGACGGCCTCGGAGGAGTTGACTTTCTCCTTCGAGGACACCGTCGAGATCGCCGGCGCGGCCAAGGACGTCTACGACTTCATCAACGAGGCCGGGCTCTGGTCGGAGCGGCTGCCGCACGTGGCGGTCGTCCGGCTCACCGAGGACAGCCCCGGCCTCCAGACCCTGGAGATGGACACTCGCGCCAAGGACGGCTCCGTGCACACGACGAAGTCGTACCGGGTCTGCCTGAACGGCGAGAAGATCGCGTACAAGCAGACCACCCTGCCCGCCTTGATGAACCTGCACACCGGTGTCTGGACCTTCCGGGAGACGGACACGGGTGTCGCCGCCACCTCCCAGCACACCGTGGTCATCCGGGCCGAGAACATCGAGAAGATCCTCGGGCCGGAGGCGGCCGTCGCGCAGGCGCGGGAGTACGTGAGGTCGGCGCTCAGCACCAACAGCCGCGCCACCCTCGGCCACGCCAAGGACTATGCCGAAGCACGGCGCTGATGCCGTGCGGGCCCACGTCACCACGGGCACGGATGTCGTCGTCGTGGGCGCGGGCCCCGTCGGGCTGATGCTCGCCGGGGAACTGCGGCTCGGCGGTGCGGACGTGATCGTGCTGGACCAACTCGACGCACCGACGACCGAGTCCCGCGCGTCCACGCTCCACGCCCGCACCATGGAGATCCTCGACCAGCGAGGGCTGTTGGACGAGATCGGAACCCCGCCGGACGAGCCCATGGGCCACTTCGGCGGCCATCCGTTGGACCTGCGGCTGCCCGGACCGTACCCGGGGCAGTGGAAGGTCCCGCAGACCCGCACCGAAGTGGTCCTCGGTGCCTGGGCCGTACGGCTCGGCGCCGAGGTGCGACGCGGCCACCGGGTCACCGGTCTGGAGCAGCACCCCGACCGGGCCGTGGTCGAGGCGGCGGGGCCCGGCGGTGTTCCGGTACGGATCACCGCCCCGTACGTCGTCGGGTGCGACGGCGAGGGATCCACCGTGCGCCGGCTCGCCGGCATCGAGTTCCCCGGGACCGACGCCCGGCGGGAGCTGATCCGCGCAGACATCGACGGCATCGACATCCGCGGCCGGCGCTTCGAACGGCTGCCGCACGGGCTGGCGATCGCGGCCCGCCGGGGCGACGGCGTCACCCGCGTGATGGTCCATGAGTTCGGCCGTACGCCACGCGCCGCCGAGGCGTCTTTCGCCGACATCGTGGACGCCTGGCGCAACGTCACCGGTGAGGACCTGTCGGCCGGAACACCCCTGTGGGTCAACGCGTTCGGCGATGTCTCCCGGCAGGCCGAATGCTACCGGCACGGGGGGGTGTTCCTCGCGGGGGACGCCGCCCACGCGCAGATGCCGATCGGCGGCCAGGCCCTCAACCTGGGCCTCCAGGATGCGGTCAACCTGGGCTGGAAGCTGGCCGCCGCCGCCCGGGGCCGGGCCCCGGCCCGCCTGCTGGACTCGTACCACGAGGAGCGGCACGAGGTGGGCCGCCAGGTCCTCTCCAACATCCGTGCGCAGGCCCGGCTGCTGCTCGGCGGACCGGAGGTCACGGGCCTGCGCCAGGTGATCGGCGAGCTGCTCCCGTACGACGGGGTGCGGGCCCGCCTGGCCGGAATGATCAGCGGTCTGGACATCCGCTACGGCGGGGCCCTTACGGACGCGGGGCGGCCGGGCAGCGGCCCGCACCGGCTGGCGGGGAGCAGACTGCCGCCGGTGTCACTGAGGCTCCGGGCGGCGCCGGGGGGCTCTGTGACGTACGGCGTCGAGGCGGACGGTTCGTCCGTGAGTACGGCCGTTCTGCTGCGGGGCGCCCGCGGAATGCTGCTGGTGACGGCGGATGAGGAGGAGCGGCGGGACCTGCTCACGGTGGCCGCCCGGCCGTGGAGCCGGAGCGTGGACGTCATGACGGCGTTCAGGCCGGCGGGAGGCGCTGCGGACGGTCTGGCCGGGGGGGCGCTGGACGGTGTGGATGCCGTCCTGGTCCGCCCGGACGGATACGTCGCCTGGGCCGGTACGTCGGCCGCGGGCCTCGAAGCCGCGCTCGCCACCTGGTTCGCGCGGGACACGCGGCTCGCGCAGAGCGTGCGGGCCACCCCGGCCACCCCGAAGACCACGGCCCCCGGCAGTCGCGGCGGGCCCACCGACCGACACTCATCGCCCACCGGCTCATACATCGGGTCACACATCGTCAGGAGAGAGAACATGGGCAAGCTCACCGGAAAGACGGCGCTGGTCACCGGCGCGAGCCGGGGCATGGGGCGGGCCACCGCCGAACGGCTGGCACGGGAAGGGGCGCTCGTCGCCGTCCACTACGCGACCGGCGCGGACGCCGCGGCCGAGGTCGTGGAGCGCATCGAGAGGGACGGCGGACGCGCCTTCGCCGTCCAGGCCGAGCTGGGGGCGCCCGGCGGCGTCCACGAACTCTTCCTCGGGCTCGAACAGGGGCTCAAGGAGCGCACCGGCTCCACGGAGCTGAACATCCTGGTCAACAACGCCGGGGTGATGGGCGGGGTCGCGGCCGAGGACACGACCCCGGAGCAGTTCGACCGTATCTTCGCAGTGAACGCGAAGGCGCCGTTCTTCATCGTCCAGCGGGCCCTCACCAACATTCCGGACGGCGGCCGGATCGTGAACATCTCCTCCGGCCTCACCCGGTTCGCCAACCCGGACGAGATCGCCTATGCGATGAGCAAGGGCGCCGTCGAGATGCTCGCCCTGCACTTCGCCAAGCTGCTCGGCCCGCGCAACATCACCATCAACTCCGTCGCGCCCGGCATCACCCGCAACAGCAACCCGGTCTTCGACATCCCGGAAGCTGTCACGGCCATGGCGGGCCTGTCCACCTTCAACCGGGTGGGCGAACCCGAGGACGTCGCCGACGTCATCGCCTTCCTCGTTTCCGACGACGCCCGCTGGGTCACCGGCTCGTTCGTCGACGCGAGCGGCGGCACCCTGCTCGGCTGACAGTGAGGATGTGGCGTGGTGACGCTGCTGGTGTGTCTGACCCCTCGGCTGAATGACGTCTCGACTGTCCTGTTCGGGATCTGTCGGCCCACCGGGCGTTACCAAGCACGCGGCCGGACGGGCGTTTGTGACTTTATAGCGCCTCTGTGTGCCAAGCGGCTTGAGCGAGGTGGGTTCGTTGGTCTCGTTTCATGATCCGGTGGACCACGTTGGACAGGCGTCGTTCGAGGGCCCTGCGGGCTTCGGACGGCGTCTTTCCCTCGCTGATCCTGCGGAGGTAGTAGTCCTGCCCGCGCCCGCCGTCGCGGATCTGGCAGACGGCGATGGTGTGCAGCACAGACGCGGCGCATGCAGGGCAAGTCCGACCCGATCGACGCCTACGCCGCGGCGACGGCCGTGTGGTCCGGGCGGGCCACCGGAACCCCGAAGAGCAGGGACGGCGTGGTCGAGGCGGTACGCGTCCTGCGGATCGCCCGCCGCGGCGCGGTCAAAGCCCGCGCGCAGGCGATGAACCAGATCCGTGGCCTGCTCGTCTCCGCGCCCGCGATGCTGCGCGAGCAGGTCGCCGGACTGCAGCGAGCAGAACTCATACGTACACTTTCCCGGCTGCGGCCCGGCGACGACCTGTCCTGTCCGCCGGCCGCGACCCGCGCAGCCCTGCGTTGTCCGGCCCACTGGCACCAGGCGATGGACGAGGAGATCGCCGAGCTGGATGCAGAGCTCGGCCCGCTCGTGCAGCAGGCCGCTCCCGCCCTGCTGGAGCTGTTCGGCGTCGGCCCCGAGACCCCCGGGCAACTGCTGGCCTCAGCCGGGGAAAACCCCGAACGCATGCGCTCCGAGGCCGCGTTCGCGCACCTGGCCGGAGTTGCCCCGATCGCGGCCTCCTCCGGCCGCACCCACCGCCACCGCCTCAACCGAAGCGGCGACCGGGCTGCGAACAACGCCCTGCACACCATCGTGCTGACTCGTATGCGCTTCGACGAACGCACCCGCGCCTACGTCGAGCGCCGCACCGAAGAAGGGCTCTCGAAGAAAGACATGGGGTGTCTCAAACGATTCGTCGCCCGCGAGGTCTACCGCGCCTTGACCAGCACACCAACGGAGCGAATCACCCGAACCGACCTTGCTCCTGCGGCTTGATAACCATAGGAGCATCCCCGCCGGACCCCGATGCGAAAGGCAGCGACCCGTCCCGGGCCGATCGCCCTCCCGACCCGACCCGCTGGAGCACCGGACCATGACCAGCTCCTTCGTACCGCCGCACACCGCACCCGCCCCGGCGCACGCCCCGTGGAGCCCCCGGATGTGGGGGCTGCTGGTCGTGCTCGCCGGCAACATGCTCATCGACGCGCTCGAAGTGTCCGTGGCGCTCGTGGCGCTGCCCGCGATCGGCACGGACCTCGGCGCGCCCCTCACCACGATGCAGTGGACGATCACCGGATTCGCCGTCGGCTTCGGCGGCCTGATGTTGTTCGGCGCCCGCGTCGTGGCGTTGCTGGGGCGGCGACGGGTCTATCTCGCCGCCCTCCTCGGCTTCGCCGCCGCCTCACTGATCGGCGCCCTCGCCGAGGACCCCTCGCTCCTCATCGCCACCCGGGTGGTGAAGGGCTTCTGCGCAGCGCTGACCGCACCCACCGGGCTCGCGATCATCGCGACCGCCTTCCCTGAAGGCCCGCCCCGGAACCGGGCCCTGTCCGTCTACACCCTCTTCGGCGCCGGAGGATTCACGACAGGTCTCCTGCTCTCCGGCTGGCTGACCGGCTTCAGCTGGCGGCTGACCTTCGCCTTCCCGGCCCCGGCGGTCCTGGTGCTGTTTGTCCTGGGGCTGCGGCTGATCCCGGGTGCGGAGGAGGACCGGGCGGAGCGGCCACCCAGCACGGCCCGCCGACGTTACGGCATCCCGAGCGCGGCCTCGTTCCTCGTCGGCCTGCTCGCGCTGGTCCAGGGCATCACCTCGGTGCCCGCCCACGGGTGGGCCGACGTCCGCTCCACCGGACCGCTGGCCCTGGCCGGAGTGCTGCTCACTCTCTTCGTCGCCCTCGAACGCGCCTCGGCGCAGCCGCTCGTGCGGTTCGAAGCGCTCAGGAGCGGCGCGATGGTCCGCTCGGCACTCGGCGCGGCCTGTCTGAACGGCTCGTATCTGGGGCTGCTGTTCATCCTCAGCCACCAGCTCCAGAGCCTGGCGGGCTGGTCGCCCCTGCGGGCCGCCGCCGCCTTCCTGCCGGCCGCGGCGCCCCTCGTCGTGACCGCGCTGTTCTCCGGACGGATCGTCGCCCGCTTCGGCGCACCGCGCCTGATCGCCGCCGGGGCGCTGCTCCCGTTCGCCGGGTACCTGCTGCTCCTGCGAACGCCCTGGCCACCGACGTACGCCACCGGGATCCTGCCCACGATGCTGCTGGTGGGGGCCGGCTTCGTGCTCGCCTTCGCCGCGCTGAACAGCCAGGCGACCTCGCAGCTGTCGCCCACCGAACGGGGTGCGGGCAGCGGCCTCTACCAGACCGCCGTACAGGTGGGCGCCGCGGTCTCGGTGGCCCTCGTGGCCGCGCTGCTCACCGGGTTCGCACCAGCGGCGGGGGCGGCCCCGGCCGAGATCGCCCAGGCCTGTCGGCCTGCGTTGACCCTGGTCGCCGCGGTCGGCGGCCTCGGCCTGTTCACCGCGCTCACCGGCCTGCGCTCCCGGCGTACGGGAACGCCCTGACCGTCCGAGGGCCGGGGCCCGCTGAGCGCACCGGACCACCGCCTCCGGACCCCGGCCCTCGGACCCCAGGGACAGCCATGGACACCGCGCACACTTCCGCCCCCGCCTACGCCCACCGACCGGCCGCACCCCACCGGCGCCCCTACCCCGGCCACGTGGACGTCTGGCTCGTACACCCACCTCTCCCCGGCCGTCCGGCTGCAGACCACGCCCAACAGCCCACCGGACTCAGCGCCGCCGAACTCCGGCGCGCGGCCTCCTTCACGCGTCCGTCCGACCGCGCCGCCTACGCGGCCGCGCACACGGTGCTGCGGCGGCTGCTGGGCGGTTACCTCGACCGGCCGCCCGCCGCTCTCGCCTTCGTACGGGAGCCCTGTCCCGGCTGCGCGGGGCCGCACGGCCGGCCCGCCGTGGTCCACGCCGGCGCGCCGCTGCACTTCTCCCTGGCGCACAGCCGGGGCCTGATCGCCGTCGCGGTCGCCCCGCGCGTCATCGGCGTCGACGTCGAACGGCTGCCGTCCCCGGAGACCGTCGAGGCGTGCGCCCGCGCACTGCACCCAGGGGAGCAGGCTGAACTGGAGGCCGCGCCGCCGAGCGAGCGCCGGGCGCACTTCGGCCGGTTGTGGACCCGCAAGGAGGCGTACCTCAAGGCCCTGGGCACCGGCCTGTCCCGCCACCCGCGCACCGACTATCTGGGGTCCGACCTTCGGCGCAGGCCCGCCCGTTGGGCGGTCCTCGACCTTCCCGCCGGGCCGGAGCACGCGGCGGCGATCGCGGTGCCCGGCGACCGTCCGGAGCACGTCACCGTCCGGTGGCTGTCCGAGGAATCCCTGTACAGCGACGGCCCCTCGGGCGCGAACCCCGGCAGCACGATCACCCGAAGCTCACGTTGAGGAGCGTGCACCCATGTCGACCGACGAGAAGACCACCGCACAGACCGCCCCCCAGCTCACGTCACAGGCCGCCACCCGGCTCACCGCGCGGGGCCACTGGACGGCCATGGAACGCCTGGAGGAGCTCGGCCTGATCAAGGAGGAGGTCCGCAAGGGGCCCGATCCGCTAGCCACCGAACGCCAGCACGCCAAGGGCAAGCTGACTGCCCGCGAACGGATCGACCTGCTGCTCGACGAGGAGACGTTCACCGAGGTCGAGCCGTTGCGCAGGCACCGGGCCACCGGCTTCGGCCTGGAGGACAAGCGCCCCTACACGGACGGGGTCATCACCGGTTGGGGAACGGTCCACGGGCGGACCGTCTTCCTGTACGCCCATGACTTCCGGATCTTCGGAGGGGCCCTGGGCGAGGCCCATGCGGCCAAGATCCACAAGATCATGGACATGGCCCTGGCCGCCGGTGCCCCGCTGGTCTCGCTCAACGACGGTGCGGGCGCCCGCATCCAGGAGGGGGTGTCGGCGCTCGCCGGGTACGGCGGCATCTTCCTCCGCAACACCAAGGCGTCCGGCGTGATCCCGCAGATCTCCGTCATGCTCGGCCCGTGCGCGGGCGGCGCCGCCTACTCGCCGGCGCTGACCGATTTCGTCTTCATGGTCCGCGGGATCTCCCAGATGTTCATCACCGGCCCGGACGTCGTGCGGTCCGTGACGGGCGAGGAAATCACCCAGAACGGGCTGGGCGGAGCCGATGTCCACGCGTCGACCTCCGGCGTGGCGCACTTCGCGTACGACGACGTGCGCGCCTGCATGGAGGACGTCCGCCACCTGCTGTCGCTGCTGCCGTCCAACAACCGGGACCTGCCCCCGGGCGCCCCGGCGACCGACCCGGAGGACCGGCCCACCGACCGGCTGCTGGAGCTGGTGCCCGACGATCCGCAGCGGGTCTACGACATCCGGACCGTGATCGAGGAGATCGTCGACGACGGCGACTACTTCGAGGTGCATCCAACCTGGGCCACCAACATCGTCTGCACCCTGTCCCGGATGGGCGGCGAGGTCGTGGGCATCGTCGCCAACCAGCCCGCCTCCTCCGCGGGTGTCCTCGACATCAACGCCTCAGAGAAGGCGGCACGGTTCGTCCAGTTCTGCGACGCCTTCAACATTCCCCTGGTCACGCTGATCGACGTACCGGGCTTCCTGCCGGGCGTGGACCAGGAGCACAACGGCATCATCCGGCGGGGCGCGAAGCTGCTCTACGCGTACTGCAACGCCACCGTCCCCCGTATCTCGCTGGTCCTGCGCAAGGCGTACGGCGGCGCGTACATCGTCATGGACTCCCGCTCCATCGGCACCGACCTCGCGCTCGCATGGCCCTCGAACGAGATCGCGGTCATGGGCGCCGAGGGCGCGGCCAACATCATCTTCCGCCGCGAGATCAACGACTCTGACGACCCGGAGGCGGTGCGGCAGCAGAAGATCAAGGAGTATCAGGTCGAGCTCATGCACCCCTACTACGCGGCCGAACGCGGGCTCGTGGACGACGTGATCGACCCGCGCCAGACCCGGCGGGTCATCATCAGGTCCCTGGCGATGCTGCGCCACAAACACGCCGACCTGCCGTCGCGCAAGCATGGCAACCCGCCGCTGTGAGCGCGCCCGGCGGGCAGACCGCCACCACCTTCCGGATCGTCAAGGGGCAGCCCACCTCAGCAGACCTCGCCGCCCTCACCGCGGTCCTCCTGAGCCGGCTCGCGGCAACCGAGCCGTACGGGGGCGACGGCGCCGGGCCCCCGCGCACGGCCGGCTGGCGGCGCCCCGAACGAGCGGCCCCGCACCGCGACCCGCGTGGCTGGCGCGCATCGGGAAGCGGCACGTCCTGAGCCGGGCCCGCGGCCCGCGGTCCAGCCGTCCTCGCCCCACCCACCCGTCCGTGTGAAAGGAGTTCCGATCCGATGCCCCAGCTGTCGTCCGTCGCCGTCGCAGCACCGCAGATCCGCGCGATCACCCTGCACGCCGACGGCCTCACCCTGTCCGCCCTGCTCGCCGAGCCGGTGGACGCGGTGCCCCGCGCCGTCCTCGTCGCCCTGCACGGAGGAGGCATGCGCGCCGGCTACTTCGACAACCGGGCCCGCCCCGGTCTCTCCCTCCTCGCCCTGGGAGCCCAGCTCGGCTACACCGTGCTCGCCGTCGACCGGCCCGGTTACGGACTCTCCGCCGCGCGGCTGCCCCGCGGCCTGGCTCTGGAGGACTCGGCGCCGGTCCTGCGCGCCGCGCTGGCCGACTTCTCGACGCGGTACGACACCGGGACCGGCCTGTTCCTCGTCGCCCACAGCTACGGGGGCAAGCTCGCCCTGTCGGCCGCCGACGCGTTCGGCGAGGCACTGATCGGCATGGACATCTCCGGGCTCGGCAACCGCGTCGCCGTCGCCCCGCACCAACTCCCGGGCCCCGACGGGCAGGGCGACTGGCGGAAGCACTGGGGAGCCCTGCGCCTCTACCCGCCGGACGCCTTCCGGCTGGGGCAGGCGCTGGTCTCCCCGGTCCCGGAGATCGAGGCGGCGCAGGGGCCGTTGTGGCCGGAGCTGTATCCGGAGCTGGCCGCACGGGTCCGGGTCCCCGTCCGCTTCACGTTCGCCGAGCAGGAGCAGTGGTGGCGGTACGACGAGGAGGCCGTGGCGGCCCTGACCCGGCCGCTCGCGTCGGCCCGGGTGCGCGTCGACCACCAGCCCGACGCGGGCCACAACATCAGCCTCGGCTGGGCGGCCCGCACGTACCACCTGCGGGTCTGCGGATTCCTGGAGGAGTGCCTCCTCGCACGCGACGCGGCGGTGCCGCAGCGTCGGCCTGTGGGGGCGGCCGTATGAACACGGGAGGCGCCATGCAGTACATCATGCTCGACCACGACTCCACGCTGGTGCGGTCGCCGCTGCCGCCGCGCCCGATCGTGCTCGCGCGCCCGGCGCAGACGGCCGGGCCCCGGCATCCGGTGCGCCCGTTACGGCCCGCCCTCCTGGCCGGTGAGGACCTGGACGCCCCCGACCAGCACATATTCCGCGGGACCGACTGAGATTGACTCTGTCGGGGCCCGGCACCGCCACCGAACGGAGCCCGCACGCCGTCCCCGCGGCGTGCTGACCCCGGCTCGACCCCCGAGGGAGCGCCCGTCATGGCAGAACAGACCGGCCGGATCGAACTCGACATCCGCGACGACCGCGCGAGCGGCAACCTCCTCGCGTACGAGAACGGCAAGGCCGCCGGAGTCATCGCGTACGTCGTGATGGACGGCGACCCCGCCGCGCTCGTCGCCGTGCACACCGTCGTCGAGCCCGGCCACGAGGGCAAGGGCATCGCGGGCGCCCTCGTCCAGGAGTTCTACGCCATGGCGGGCCGCGAGGGCGTCCCCGTCGTCCCGCTCTGCCCGTACGCCGCGAAGTGGGCGGAGCGTCACCCCGACCAGGCTCCCGAGGCGCCGGCCGAACTGGTGGAGCGGGCGAAGGCACAGCTCGCGTCCCACCCCGAGCTGTAGTAACCCACACGGGCGGGCTGCACCGAACCACTCGGCCGATGATCCGACCTGGTCCGCGGAGTTGTACGTTCGGCCGATGACACTCGCACTGCTGCACACCTCCCCGGTCCACGACCCGGTCTTCGACGCGCTCCGGGACACGGATCATCCCGGACTCGCCCTGCGCCATCTCGTGTCCGAGGACCTGCTCGCCCGGGCCAGGGACGAGGGCCCGGAAGCGGTGTCGGACGAGATCCGGGCGCTGCTCGCGGGCGCGGTCGCCGAGGGTGCGTCCGCCGTTCTCTGCACGTGTTCGACGATCGGCGGGGTCGCGGAGTCGGCCGGGGCGACGGCCGGAGCTCCCGTGCTGCGTGTCGACCGTCCCATGGCGGCCGCTGCCGCGGAACGGGATCGCGTGGTGGTCCTCGCGGCGCTGGGCGACACCCTGGCGCCGACCCTTCCCTGCTCGACGAGGAGGGAACAGTGCCTTCGCTCACGCCCCGTCCGGCCATTTCCGGGCCAATGCCGCGTGGCTCGCCGTGGCGGCGCCGGCGCGGAACATCAGGCAACTACGCCGACGGCAACACCGTTGCGTTAGGGCCGTGAGCGGCCATTGAGGCCGTGGGCGAAGAATGCAACGGTGGTGTGGACGGTGTAGTTCTGGGCCTTCTGGGGGTGCTGTCCGGCGTTCGGGCCGTACTTGCTGGTGGGGTTCTTGCGTGTGCGGGCCTTCACTCGTTGCCGTCGGTGGGCGGGCAGGAGGGCGTCCAGGGCGGCGTGGCCGATCGTGCCGACCAGGTCGATGAGGGTGTTGGGGAAGATTCCATGGCCGGCAGTGACGGTGTCGGTTGCGGCGGCCAGTAGGACGGTGAAACTGATCCGTTCCATGGGTACTTCCGGCCGTCCGGTCAGGGCGTCGTCGCCGGTGCGGATCAGAGCCTGGTAGGCGGTGAGCAGGGCGTAGACCTCCTGGTCGAGGCCATCGATACTGCGGGAGCGCAGGACGCGGCCGTCGAGCATCGTGGCCTTGATCGAAAAGTACGTAGTTTCCGCCTGCCACCTGCGGTGATAGAGATCAACGAGCTCGGCGGCCGGATAACGGACGGGGTCCAGCAGGTTGGTGATCAGCCGCCACCGCTCGGTGCGGACGGTGCCATCGGCCAAGGTGACGATGAGGGTCGCCTCGATCACGCGCACCGGCAGCAGTACCCGCAGGACGCCGTAGCCGGTGCGGGCGATGTAGGAGCCGTCGCCCAGGTGCTCGGCGGGGGTGGGGACGCGGCGGGCCCCGGAGCGCACCAGGAACCGGGCCCCGCTCTGATGGACGGCATCAAGGAACTCGCTGCCGTCGAAGGCCGCGTCGGCCAGCAGGAGCATCGTCTTGTCCAGGGCGGTCAGAAGCCGCTTGGCATAGGGGAGTTCGCCCTCGGGCTCCGGTCCGAAGGCGGCGGCTATGAGCGCGCGGGTGCCGCACTCGACCAGGGCCAGCAGCCGCAGGAGCGGATAGCCGAACTCCAGACCCTCCCCGGCCCGTTTGGGGTAGCGCCAGGTGAGCGTCTCGTCGTCGGGGGTGTGCAGCAGGGTCCCGTCGACGGCCACCGTGCGCAGGCCCCGGTAGAAGGACCCGGCCTGCCCGGGGCGGGCGACGGGCCCGGCAAGCGTCTCGAACAGACGCCGCAGAGGTGCGGCCCCCACCCTGCGCCTGGCCCGCGTCAGCGAGGAGACCGCAGGATGCACCAGGGCCAGCGGGGTCAGGGCGGCGGTCAGCTTGGACCACACCGTGCGGTACGAGCGGTGTTCGAACAGTGCGAGAGCGAGCACGAAGTACACCACCACCCGCGAAGGCAGCAGCCGCAGGCGCTTCTCGCGCCGGCCGGTCTCCTCCAGCACCGCGTCCACCAGCGCAAAGTCCACGACCTGGGTCAACTCTCCCAGATGACCCGGCGCGAACACACCCCGGGCTGTCTCGATCGTGGACGTGATGACAGACTTCTCCTGCAACGGGACCCCTGATCTTGACCGACTTTCTTCGCCGATCGTTGATCTATCAGGTGGTCCCGTTGCGCTGTTCAGCAGGGCTTGACGTACAGCTCAGGGGCCAAACGCAACGGTGTTGACGGTGACGGGCATACCGGATCACGGAGCTGCTAGGGCTCCGTCAGGTGCGCCTGTACGACGCTCGGGCGTCCTGCTTCACGTACCTGGCCAACAAGGGCGTGCCGGACCACCTGTTGGCTCGGTGGGCGGGACATACGAACGTCAAGACCACGAAGAACTGGTACGTCAAGCCGGGTGTGGGGGATCTTCGTGGAGCTGCCACAGTGTGGGGCGGACTGCATGGGTCCGGAGAGGGACAGACCGCGCGGTCGTGAGAGATTGTGAGATATGAGAGCGTGAGGCAGGTGAGCGAGACACCACCGAACACCCTCCAATACCGCTTTGACGGGCCAGAAGACGCACCGGTCCTGGTCCTGGGCCCCTATCTCGGTACCACATGGCACAGGTCGTAGGACCCGTTCACGACAGTCCACACAGTCCAGACGGTGCGAATAATGCATGGTGAGCAGCGCTCGGTCTATCTCGCCCCGCAGAGACTGTGACACCTCGTGACACGACGACGCCCCGGCCGGCAAGCACCACCGTGCCGGGGCGTCGTCGTGCCTGAGCGCTACCGCGACTTCGCCAAGGCATGCCAATCGCGGGGCGCTCTCGGGTCACTGCCTCACCCATACGGCGCCGTCCTGGTCTCAAACCCTCAAGACCCTTCGGCTGAGGCGCTGACCGGCCTGCTGCTGTACTCGGGCTCCCCGCTTTCGAGTACACGGAGCAAGGACGCGGTGACGACTCGCGTGGTGCGCCCGATGCGTAGCACACGGCACGGGAACGCACCGCGTCGAACCAAGTCGTAACCGGTCGCCCGCGAAAAACCGAATGCCCGTGAGGCTTCCGCCACGCTTCCCGTGCCGTTCCAAGTGGCGCGAATGCGCGCAGGACTGAGCCTTTTCCAACCTCAGGTTGAGGCGTGATGAAGGGCGACGATGGCCTTCACGATGTCGGTGATCCGGTTGGTACTGCAGCGGAGTTTGCGCAGGAGGCGCCAGCCCTTCAGGGTGGCCATGGCTTGCTCGCCGAGGCAGCGGATCCTGGCGTGGGTGCTGTTGTGCCGTCGCTTCCACCGCTTGAGTCGTCGGCCGCGGAACGGGACCCGGACCGGGCGGCCGGCGCCTTGGTATGCCTTGTCCGCCCAGCACTTCACGTCCGCGTCGACGAGGGCATCGATGATGCCGTGAGTACGTGCGGCGGTCAGGTCGTGGGTCGAGCCCGGTAGTGCGGGCGAGGCCCACAACAGGCGTCCGAACGGGTCGGTGAGGACCTGGACGTTCATGCCGTGGCGTTTGTGCTTCCCGGAGTAGTACGGGGTGTCTGCGGCAATCCGGTCGATAGGTAGCAGGGTGCCGTCCAGGATCACGAACGCCTTCGTCCGCATGGTCTTCATCGCTTCGGCCAGGGTCGGGGCGAGGGCGGCCAGGACGTCGACGGCTTCGCGTATGTAGCGATAGGCCGTCGCGACACCAATGCGGAACCCGGCCGCGAGCTGGGCGTAGGTGTCACCGCACCTCAAGTGGGCCAGGGCGAGCAGGGCCTGCCGGCCCACCGGCAACCGTCGCCACCGCGTTCCGATCTCGCGCTCCCGGGCACGGAGTTGTCCTGTCAGATAGCGCAGGGTGTGGCTGGACAGATCGATCGACGACGGGTAGACAAGCACGCGAAGCTCCTGGCGGACACGGGTGATCTTGGTCGTGAACCCGTCTACCAGGAGCTTCTTCGCGTTGTACAGCAGCCCGCCTCGACAGCGCCGCCGTCAGATTGGAAAGGGCTCAGTGAGGCTGCGCCGTTGGCTTCCTGCGCAGAGGCGCACTTCGTCTTTGATCCAGGCCCTGCGGTCACGTGGGATCGGCCCGGGACATCTTCCACAGCAGGGCGCGGTCACACCGCAGTGTGTGCCGCCGGCCGCGCCGGCCGCGGGCGGTCGTGAGAGTCGGTCTGATGGTCAGTCGATCGGGTCGTATGCGGTGTGCGCCCAACGGCTTGGCTTAACGCTTTGGTTGCGGAGTGCTGTCCGCCCTGCCAGCAACAAGCTACGTAGAGTGACGTGCGGTCACATGTTGTGTGTGGCTGCGGTGCGCTGTCGGCGCCCACGGTATGTCCGGTCGCGGCAGCCCTTCCTGACGAAGCGAGGCTTTCGTGATCCCACATGCGGGAAAGCAGCCCGGGCCGCAGGGCAGCCCGGTACCGGACAAGAGCAGGCCCGGGCCACGCCCGGGCATCTTGCGACCGGTCATTGGGGCCCTAGCCATGCTGGCCATGCTGGCGGGACTGTCCCTGCCAGTCCTGGCTGCCGCCCCGGCGCGGGCGGCCGCCCCCACGCCGAACGCCTACGTCACCAATCAGAATTCGAACACGGTGTCGGTGATCGACACGGCCACTAACACGGTCACCGCCACCATCCCCGTCGGCAACCGCCCGCTCGCTGTGGCCATCACCCCCGACGGCACCCGCGCCTACGTCGCCAATTTCCTTTCGGCCGCGGTGTCGGTGATCGACACGGCCACTGACACGGTCACCGCCACCATCCCCGTCGGCGCCAGCCCGTTCGGCGTGGCCATCACCCCCGACGGTACCCACGCCTACGTCACCAACAGCGGCTCGAGCACGGTGTCGGTGATCGACACCACCACGAACACGGTCACCGCCACCATCCCCGGCTTCGCCTTGCCGCTCGGTGTGGCCATCACTCCCGACGGTACCCACGCCTACGTCACCAATCAGGCTTTCGGCACAGTGTCGGTGATCGACACGGCGACGAACACGGTCACCGCCACCATCCCCGTCGGCACCAGCCTGCGCGGTGTGGCCATCACCCCCGACGGCACCCGCGCCTACGTCACCGATTTCGGGTCGGCCACGGTGTCGGTGATCGACACGGCCACGAACACGGTCACCGCCACCATCCCCGTCGGCGCCAGCCCGTTCGGCGTGGCCATCACCCCCGACGGTACCCACGCCTACGTCACCAACAACGCCTCGAACGATGTGTCGGTGATCGACACGTCCACGAACACGGTCACCGCCACCATCCCCGGCGTCAGCAACCCGTTCGGTGTGGCCATCACCCCCGACGGTACCCACGCCTACGTCGCCGATGCCGGGTCGAACGATGTGTCGGTGATCGACACCACCACCATCACGGTCACCGCCACCGTCCCCGCCGGCCTTACCCCGTCCGGTGTGGCCATCGGCACGCCGCCACCCCCGCCCCCCTCCCTGACCGTCGCCAAGACCCACCACGGCGCGTTCGCTCGGGGCAAGAAGAACACCTACTCGATCACGGTCACCAACAACGGCACCGGCTCGACCGACGGCACCACCGTCACCGTGACCGACACCCTGCCCACGGGGCTGACCCCCGTTTCGCTCCGCGGCACCGGATGGGCCTGCACCCGCGCCACACTGACCTGCACCCGCAGCGACACCCTCGCCCCCGGCGGCAACTACCCGACCATCACGCTCACGGTCAAAGCGTCCTGCAGAGCACCGAAGCAGATCACCAACACCGTCACCGTCACCGGAGGCGGCAGCACCCCCGACACCGCCACCGACCCCACCACCATCAACCGCAGCAGACACTGCGAAAAGCAGCACCGCCACAACAGGAGACACGACAAGAAGCACCAGACCGGAAAGCACGACACCAGGTACGACGTGCCCAGCAAGCAGCAGCCACACCACGACTGACGACCCGCCACGGACAGCAAACACGACAGGAACACGGGCGGAAGAAGAAGGGCCGCGCCATCTCCGCATGGCGCGGCCCCCACCTTTGGCGCGAGCGATCGTCCCGTGAGCTTGAGGCGTGCCAGGTAGGAACGAACGACCCCTTCGTCCCGAATTAGGCCCTGGAGGATCGCCGACCTGGGACTCATGTCAAAGATGCAGGTCAGGGCGTTGGGACGCGTTGGTCTCCGTTGGTGTTTCGGGGGCACTGAGCCTATTCCAACCTCAGGTTGAGGCGTGATGAAGGGCGACGATGGCCTTCACGATGTCGGTGATCCGGTTGGTACTGCAGCGGAGTTTGCGCAGGAGGCGCCAGCCCTTCAGGGTGGCCATGGCTTGCTCGCCGAGGCAGCGGATCCTGGCGTGGGTGCTGTTGTGCCGTCGCTTCCACCGCTTGAGTCGTCGGCCGCGGAACGGGACCCGGACCGGGCGGCCGGCGCCTTGGTATGCCTTGTCCGCCCAGCACTTCACGTCCGCGTCGACGAGGGCATCGATGATGCCGTGAGTACGTGCGGCGGTCAGGTCGTGGGTCGAGCCCGGTAGTGCGGGCGAGGCCCACAACAGGCGTCCGAACGGGTCGGTGAGGACCTGGACGTTCATGCCGTGGCGTTTGTGCTTCCCGGAGTAGTACGGGGTGTCTGCGGCAATCCGGTCGATAGGTAGCAGGGTGCCGTCCAGGATCACGAACGCCTTCGTCCGCATGGTCTTCATCGCTTCGGCCAGGGTCGGGGCGAGGGCGGCCAGGACGTCGACGGCTTCGCGTATGTAGCGATAGGCCGTCGCGACACCAATGCGGAACCCGGCCGCGAGCTGGGCGTAAGTGTCACCGCACCTCAAGTGGGCCAGGGCGAGCAGGGCCTGCCGGCCCACCGGCAACCGTCGCCACCGCGTTCCGATCTCGCGCTCCCGGGCACGGAGTTGTCCTGTCAGATAGCGCAGGGTGTGGCTGGACAGATCGATCGACGACGGGTAGACAAGCACGCGAAGCTCCAGGCGGACACGGGTGATCTTGGTCGTGAACCCGTCTACCAGGAGCTTCTTCGCGTTGTACAGCAGCCCGCCTCGACAGCGCCGCCGTCAGATTGGAAGGGCTCAGTAGCGGGTTCTGGCACAGATCTTGGGGAGCAGTCGCGGAGCGTCACCTCGGTGTTCGATTGCGAGGGGCTGGGTCGTGTGAGACCGCGTACGCCTGGTCGTCCGATAGGCCGACAAAACCGATTGCCAAGGCGCGGGGCAGTGCGCACAATCTCCGTCGTGATCTCTCAATGCCGTGACCACCGTCGTCCGAACTTCGCCACGCACATTGAGGATCACCGCCTTGAACCACGTCATACGTGAGTACCGCCCTGCCGACGAGGTTTCCTGGCTGCGCTGCCGGGTGCTCTCGTTCTTGGACACCCCCTACTTCGACGACGTCCTGACAGCCAAGCCCGAGACGCCCGCCCCGGGCTTCGCACTGGTCGCAACGGCAGAGCAGGAAACTGTCACAGGGATCATTGACGTCTCTGTCGACGACGAACTGGCGACCATCGACACCGTCGCTGTCCACCCGGACTACCAGCACCAGGGCCTTGGCCGTACCCTCCTCACCGAGGCACGCGCCCGTGTTAGCGCGCTGGGTGTAACGACGTTGGATGCCTGGACGAGGGACGACCCCGCGACGCTGCGCTGGTATCGGGCGATGGGCTTCACCGAGAGCCGGCACTACCTCCATGTCTACGCCAACTATTACGCTGACCCCAACGAACCAGACCGGGCCATCTGCGAACGTCGGCCGGGGCTAGGGCGTGTTCCAGGTTCGGATCACGTGGGGCGGAGACTCCGGAGCCAGATGATCGATCCGCGTAGGTGGAGTCCGGCGAGGTAGCTGGTAGGAGTCTTGTCGTAGCGGGTGGCCAGCCCTCGCCATTCCTTGATCTTGTTGATGCCGCGCTCGACGGTGTTCCTCTCCTTGTAAAGCTCGGCGTCGTGGGAGAGGGGCGGCCGCCCTTCGAGCCTCGCTTCCTGCGGTGGGCGGCCTGGTCCTTCCTCTCCGGGATCACCGCCTGGATCCGGCGTTTGGAATACGCCTTGTCGGCGGCGACGGCCCCGGGGCGGGTGCGGGGCCGACCGACCGGCCCACGGATCCTGACTCGGTCGAGGACCGCGGCGAAACGCGGACTGTCGGCCGCCTGTCCCGGCGTCACCACGAACGACAGCGGGCGGCACCGCCGGTCGGTGGCCAGGTGCGTCTTGACCGTCAGCCCGCCCCGCGAGCGCCCCAACGCGGCAGCTTTCAGGCGGGCCTTGTGGCGGCGGCGTATCCGTCGTCGTTCGGCACGTAACGCTTCCTCGACCGGGTCGCCTTCGGCCGTCACCTGGGCGGATTGTCCCTTTGCTGGAGCCCCTTTTCCTCCTGGGCGGCTTTCACCAGTTCCTCCAGGAGCTCGGGGTCGACGGCCATGCCGGCCGCGTGGTGATGCGCGCGTGCGACGGTGGAATCGACGCTGACCAGGTCCAGATCGGCCTGTCCTCGCCGGGCTGCCTCGGCGATCATCCGCTCCATCAGCGTCTCGAAGGTGCCCGCAAGGGCCCACTTCTGGAAGCGGCCGTAGACGGTGGACCAGGACCCGTAGCGTTCGGGGATGTCGCGCCACGGGCTCCCGGTCCGGAACCTCCACATCACCGCGTTCAATTGTTTACGCAGGTCAGGGATCGGTCCGCTCACGCCGAGCGGCAGGTGCGGCTCGAACAACTCCCACTCTGCATCCGTCAGATCGCCTCGCGTCACCCCGGATGTCTACCGTCCCGAGCCACTCCGGCGGAGCGATTTGACCCAACAGTGATCTGAACCTGGAACACGCCCTAGCAGGTGTCAGGCCCGGCAGCGGGGTTCTGGGGAAGATCCCAGACCGACTGCGAGCGCCGATAGCTTCACGCTCATGCCAGTGGAGTTCCTGACCGACGAGCAGGCCGTTATCTGGATCTCTTGCACTCGGCAGGCATGATGAGCTGGTCTTTTGTGTGGCTGACAGTGTCAGTCACCTCTCCTAGAGTTGCTCAGTGTCACCGGAGCTGATTCGGCTGGCACCGCACGAATGGGAGGACCCACCCGCATGACCACCCCGCCGTCCGAGCGCACCCTCATCTACGCGGAAGACCTCAGGCCTGAGGACGTTCACGCCCTGGAGACGTTCCTCAACGTCCAGTTGGGGCGGGTGTACGAGGAAGTCGGCGAGACTGGTGAGACGTCCTTCGCGATGCGGTCTTTGCTCATCCTGGTCTGCGACTCGGCCGGGCTCCTGCACACGCTGCTCGCAGTGGAGCGGCCAGAGACGTGGCAGCGGGCCGCGATCGTGCGCGAGTGGCAGCGGCTACGCAGTACGGCCCACGAGTTCAACCACTGCGAGGGCTATGACCATGATCGCTGGTGGAACCAGGTGCGGCACTTCGGCGCCTCTGACGAGACCAACGAACAGGCCCGGATCCGCCGGTTCGCCGACGTCGGGCCGCGCCCCGAGGCCGGACACTAGGGGATGTCCGGTCGATCATGGCCTTCGTATCTGGGGACCGCCCGGACGAGCCGTAGGGGAGCGGCGCAGGGTCGGGCGGTTCTGCTCGGCGGTCAGGCGGGAACGCCGGCCCTGTCCAGGACCGCGGCCATCTCGTCCTCGGGGAGCGCAGGGTTGGCACCCGCGCTGGAGGCCAGTTCAGGGACATGAAGCGCCTCGCGGAGCCGGTGGAGCGGGAGGCGCGGGTCGCCGGCCGCCGCCTGGCGTGTCCAGACCGCGGGGTCATGGCTGAGCCGTTCGATCAGCGTGGGTGTGGCGGCCGGGTCCCGGACGGCCAGCCGACGGTAGTTGCCGTCCGGGTGGTCCGCGTAGCGCGCGGCGAGACCCTCGCGGGGGAAGCGGGGGTGCGTCTCCGCCATCCAGGCGGAGAACGTGCCACCGAGCCGCGCGTACACACGCATCAGGACCTCCTCCGGGGTGTCGGGGTGGTACATGCCCAAGAGGTCTTCCACCAGCGGGTCCTCGGTGCGTGCGAGCAGGCGCATGAGGTCGGGCGGCAGGTGGGGGCTCTGGGCGACGGTGCGCCGGAGCAGCGGGTGGGCGGAGGTCGCGGCCCGTCGCAGCACCTCGGGGTCGGCGAGCCCGTCCCGTACCCACTCCACGTCCCCCCTGGCGAAGGCCTCCACTGTGAAGTCGATCGACATGCGTCGTGTCTCGTCCAGTTCCGGCCTCAGGGAGACCGCGAGCCGTACGGCCTCGTCGGGGTCGACAGCGAGCCGCTCCACGAGGTCGATGGGCAGCGACGGGTTCTCGGCGAGGGCGGCCAGGTGCGTCCGCTCGGCGACGCACCGTTCGGCGTCGGCGCGGTGGAAGAGCCCACGGCGCCGCACCTCGGCGGCGGACTTCGGATCGCGGAGGAGTTCGGCGGTGACGCGTGCGTCCCGTCGGCACTTCCCCAGCGCGGCGGTCCGTCGCACCTCGGGGTCGGGGTCGGCAAGCAGCGCCAACCGCTCGCCCGGCGGCAGCTTCTCCCATGCGCGCGCCGCGCTCCGGCGCGCTGCCGGATCGCGGTGCGTGGCCAGCGAGGCCACGAACGACGGCACCAGATGGGGCGAGTCCAGCAGGGCCGTCCGTACGGAAAGGTCGGGGTCGTCGAGCAGGCGGGCGCACACGTCGTCCGGCAGCGGCGCGACCGTTGTACGCGGGTCGCGCCACTCGGGTCCGTACGCGAGAGCGGCCCGCACCTTGGGGGAAGGGTCGTCCGCGAGCCGGGCCCGCTGCGCGGGCTCTGCCCTGGTGCTCATCGCGAAGTCGATCCGAGCGCCAGGGTTCGGGTGAGCCAGGATCACCGCGACGGCTGGCTCGGGAAGTCCAGCCCGCTGGAGGGCGTGACGGGGCGGGCCGTCACCGCCGCCGTCGAAGGCGAGCAAGCGCAGCAGCAACGGTGTCGGCAGCGCCGGGTTGCGGGCGACTCCGTCCAGCGCGGACGCGTGGAACGCGACCATGATTTCCCTACCCCTGTGTCTCCGTCGGCTGGTCCACGACCATGATCCCCCGCCCGTCAGGCCGTCTGGCGGTCGGGCCGTCATGATCGGCCGGACTGCACCTAGCCGCGTGGGGCGGGATGCCTCGGCGAAGGTCGCGGAGCTGTCCGAGGGCCACGGCGAGTTCGTTGCGGAGCCGTTCGTTGTCCTCGTTCAGTTTCCGGTTGGCGTCCCGCAGCGCTCGCACTACCGACTCGTGTGACTTGGTGGTGATCCGCTGCTGATCGGGCAGGGCCGGTCGTCCCGTGGCGGGCTGCTTGTTCGCGAGGTCACGCAGCCTGGCCAGCAGCGGAGCCTGGGCGTCGTCATAGAGGAAGGTTCGGGAGACCCCGGCCCGTGCGGCGACGCCGGCGACGGTCACGGCCCCGCCGTCGCGTTCCAGAGCGTCCAGGACGGCTTGGACGCGCTCCATGCAGTCCAGGCGACGCTGTTGTGCGGCTGCGGCCAGGTGGGACGAGTTGTCAGCCCGCATCGGCTTCTCCCTTCGTATCGCCTGGGCCACCGGGAAGGTCGTCTGGCGCCGGGGCGAGTCCGTCGTTCTCCTGGTCGGTGATGCGCGCGATGAGGTGCTCGACTGCGGCGGCCAGCTGTGCGTTGATGTCAGCAGCGCGGGAACGGCCGGCGATAGCGGCGCTGGCTTGCAGCTCGCGGGTGCGGGCGAGGGTGTCGTGGTGGATGGGCAAGAACTGCCGGTCGCTTTGGAAGTCGTTGCAGAAGTAGCAGCCATCGGCCGCCGTTTTGGGGCAGGGGCGTGAGATGTGCCGTCCGCACCAGCCGCCGGCGACGGCGTGGAGACGGCGGCCGATCTTCTCGGCGAGCCACTCGACGCCAGACAGGTCGCAGTCGCGGTGGATCTTGACGGCCTCACCCTTGCGGTTGAAGCGGACCTCGTACTTCTCCTCGTACTCGCGGCGAAGCGTGTCGTCCGCGATGCGCGAGTAGTGCTCCTGCATCTGCCAGGAGGTGTGACCGAGGACCTCGCGGATGGTGCGCCCGGACACGCCCGCGTTCGCCATCCTGGTGCCCAGCGTGTGGCGGAACTGGTGCCAACTGACGGCGGCGGCATCGCCGTTGGAGTCGATGAGGCGAATCCGTTTCAGCCAGGCGTCGAATCGGGTGTCGACGGTGCCGTAGGGCATCGGATACTTTCCGTCCGGGTTCCCGCTGACCTTGGGGAACAGTCACTGGCAGGCGCCGCCGAACCGTTCCCGGACCCGGCCGTGCTGTTCCCGGATCGCGTCCACCACCACGCGGGAGGCGGGGATGGCCCGGAAGCTCTTGTCCTTGCTCTTGTAGTGGACCAGGGCCCAGCGGCCCGACGGGGTCTTCTTCAAACAGTCGGTCTTCAGGGTGAGGGCTTCGCTGATGCGCAGGCCCTCGTCGCGGCAGATCAGCACCAGTGCGCGTGTCTCGGGGTCGAGCAGGGCCAGGTTCTGTTCGGACTCGATCTGCTCCATCAGGTGCTCGTCGATGAAGTTGGCCTTCAGCCCGCGCGGCCGCGGGTACTCGTCCCGATGGATACGGGCGTTGGCCGGCAGCGCGGGCTGCCAGTCGTAGCGGCGCCACGTTTCGAGCATGGTGGAGACCGCCGACAGCAGGCGGCTCCGGCTGCCCGGGGCCACAGGTTGGCCGAAGTACGGCCCCTTCTGCTCCACCGTCCTGCGACCGACCCAGCCGATATAGGACTCCAGCAACGGTCGGTCCAGCACTGCCGGGTCGTTCTGCCGGTCCGGGCGCGTCTCCGCGATGAACCGGGAGAAGAGGACGAAGTCGTGGAGGCTACGCGCGGCCGACCGCAGTTCCGTGCGGGCGAGCCGCAGCCGCAGGTAGCGCTTGACCGTCTGCCTCAGCCAGGGCTGGGTGATGCCGGTGAAGTCCAGCGGGGCGACGCGCTGCCGCTCCTCGATGCTGTAGCCGAGCCGGTCCGGACGCCACACGTCCCTGTCCCATTCCTCCACTGGCCCGTCGAGGTCGCCAAGGGCCTCCAGCAGGTCAGTGAAGAGCTGCGGGACGGTGGTGTAGTTCAGCGACAGGTGGCGCCAGTGGTGGGCGGGACGGTCCCGCACCGAGGAGACGCCCTCGGCGATGACGGTGTTGACCGCGCGGACCCAGGAGCTAGGGACCACCTTGGAGCGGCGCTGGTCGGTGCGGAGCTGGAGCAGGTACTGGAACTCCAGCGCCGCCAGCGGTGGCAAGCCCGCGACGGAGAAGCTGGGGGTGTTGCGGAGCTTCAGCTCGGCGGGCAGTGCGGCCAGCGGTGGCCGTCCGACCTTCGTCCAGCGGTAGTGGTGTCCGTCGCACAAACCGCTGCGGCTGATCCCGTAGCCGCAGTCCGGGAAGCCGCACCTGCCAGCCGCCGGACGAGAGAGTTCCGGCGCCGCGGCGGCATACTCGCGGACGCTGATGCTCCGGCCCCGCGAGTGCAGGCCGTTCAGGTCGGCCAGGTGCAGGTCACACAGGAACGAGAGTCCGCCGGAGTACCGGCATCCGTTGACCCGGCACGAGGTCACGTCCAGGCTCAGCCCGGCCGGCCAGTTCGCCGGGTCCGCGGTCCACGCCTCCCGCTCGGGTCGGCCGGCCTTCCGCCAGGCTGCGTCGTGCGCGGCGCACAACCCGTGCGAGGCGTTCTTCCTCAAGCATGTGGTGATCACGCACGGGGTCGGGGCCAGGAAGTGCCCGGCGGGCGGCACGAAGCGCTCGACTCGGAACTCCGGCCGCACCACGCGGAGCAGGGCCACGGTCCGCGGATCTCCGGGAAATGGGACGACGGCGGCCACGCGTCCCTCGGCGCTCACCACGCGCCCCTGAAGCCGACCCGGTCCAGCTCCTCAGCCAGGTCATCCGCGTCCAGGTGGCCGTAGGTGTCCGCCGTGGTGTGGACCGAGCGGTGCGTGAGCAGCTCACTCGCCACCTCCAATCGCACGCCCGCCCGCAGAAGCGCGGTCGCGTGGGTGTGCCGGAACAGATGGGGGTGAAAGTCGACGCCTGTGCGCCGCCGCAGCCGCTTGACCAGGCTTATCGCCGCCCAGTACCCCATCGGCGTGCCGACGGTGCCGTTCCACAAGTTCACGAACACGTAGTCGCAGTCCAACTCGCCGTACTCGGCGAACAGGTAGTCCGTATAGAGGTCGAGCAGCGTCTGCCGGACGGGGATCTCCTTCGGGGCGTGGCTCTTGCCGCGTGCACGGTTGGCGTTGTCTTCCCGAGGTCGCAGCGTCAGCGTCCGCCGGTCCGTGTTGATGTCCTCGTGCCGCAGGCCCAGCGCCTGCCCGATCCGGCAGCCCGTCTCGAACATCAACGCCATCAGCAGCCGGTCCCTCAGCCGCTCGCACGCGTCGAGGATCCCCTGCACCTCGGCGTCCGTCAGCGTCGCCGGTCGCCGCTTGACCTGCTTCAGCCGGGTCGGCCGACGCGTGACCTCACGTTCCGCGATGCCGGCGAGGAACCCGCCGTGGTCGCCGACCGAGGCCGCCCGGCGGTGCGTCAGCTGGACTCCCATGCCGACACCGCGGCGCGCGAGGAACTCGTAGAACATGTAGACGCTGTTCAGCGCGCGGTTCACCGTGGATGGCTCCCGGGCAGGACCATCGGCGTCCGCCGATCGCAGCCGCCCCGGCTGGACGGGGCGTCGCAGCCACCCAGCGAACTGGTCGACGTGCTCCGGGGAGGTAGCCAGCAGATCGACGTCCAGGAGCTGGAGGAAGACCAGCCACGCCTTCAGGTCGAAGGCACGGGCCCGGAGGGTGTTTGGCGACTGCTCCCTGTCGGTACACAGAGCGAGGTAGTCGTCCACCGTCTCGACGACCCTTCCCTCGCCGTCCACGACGGTGTACGTCTCGTGGCGCATCCCGGTCCCCACGACCCGTCGCACGTACATCCCCGGCCCTCCCCACCCATTGGTTCCACGGATGGAGCAACGACCGCCACGGACAGCGGTCACGACGGAGTGTCAGCCACAGGCGCCGATGCCATCTCGGGCGCCACGTGCCGTACGTCGCTGACACCTCAAGACCGCATACAGATAAAGGCGGCGTCGTACGGCGGGCCCTCCGCAACCCTGCCGCCTTCGGGTGGCAGGCCACCGCTGGGGCACTCTCCGCGGGAATCGGTCGGCCCGACAAATCGGTCTACCCGACCATCGGCGCGGCACGGAGGGGGCGCGCGAGCGCGGTGGGCCCAGCCGGGTGAAAGTTTCCCCGGCCGGGCGTGAACCCGCCGCCGTCAGAAGCGGCGGATCACCCGCAGCGAGGCGGTGTACAGATCACCCTTGACGCCTTCGGCGGGAACCGACTGCTTGCCGTTGAGGATCGACTTCGCTCCGAGATCCGCCAGGGTCGGCCCGTTCGGCGTCTTGCGACTGGAGACGAAGCGCAGACCGCCGTGCTGGTCCTGCCCGACGTAGATGCCGGTGTGATCGATCACCCCGTCGGTGGTCTCGGGGTCGTCGGGCTCGGCGTTGGTGGCGTCGAAGAAGACCACGTCACCGATCCGCAGCGGGGCGAGCGACGGTGCCGCGCCGGTGGCCTGCGCCACCACCACGCCGGGGCCGGAGGCGGACTGGTTCTTCGAGGTGCGGGGCAGGTTACGACCGTCGAAGTTCTTGGAGCCGACCATCCGGATGCCCAGGTGGTGGCCGTAGACCATCCTTACGAAGCCCGAGCAGTCGAGGTGGCCCTTGAACTGCGTCTCCGCGACCACTGGACCTTCGCCGCTCGCGGGGAAGGTCCAGTCGAGCCCCATGTACTCGTGGAAGTCGGCGCCGATGAAGCGCAGCCCGGCGGCGTCCGGCTCGCTGTACCCGGATGTGCCGAGCACCTTGGCACCCTGGAGCGCGGGGTCGGTCACGGCGGGGGCGAAGGGCCGGAACATCGAGGCATACGCGAGGGCGTCGGGGGAGGTGTCGCCCGCCCAGGCGCGGATCTGCTGCTCCAGGGCGGGGGTCCAGCTGCCGTCGAAGGGCGCGGGCAGCACCCGTACCCAGGTGTCGTGGCTGATCACCGGCGGGTCGGTCCACTCGGCCGAGACCACGTCGAAGTCGTAGACGCGGGCCTCTAGGGGCACCGTGGCGCCGGAGGAGGCCAGCGCCCGGACCCCGAGGGTGCCGGAGCCGAAGACCTTGGCCGGGTCCTTCTCGGGGTCGCGCAGGCTGTGGTGCCAGGTTGTCGGCTCCGACGTGCTGTGCGACCAGGCGCGGGCGCGCAGCACGTCACCGGTCTTCTCCACCCGGACCCACCAGTGGTCGAAGGCGGCGAAGCCGGTGCCGACCGTGACGGCCGGGCTCAATGTGCTCGTGGCATTGGCCAGTTCCTTCTCCATCAGGAGCTGGACCTCGCCGGCGGGGGTGATGTTCAGCCGGGCCCGGTAATGGTTGTTGACGTCCGTGGCCGCGAAGGTGAGGGCGAGCGAGACGGGTGCGCCGGTGGGCACCTTGTTGAAGGAGAAACGGGCGCGTGCGTCGACGTCCCCCACGGCCTTGTCGGGGAGCAGGGCGTGGCGGCTGGCGTTGGCGGCGGTGAGCCGCATGGCGGCCCGGCCGCCTTCCAGGAAGTAGTCCGCGTCGGCGCCGTTGTGGGTGGACCACTTACCGCCGCCGGGGGAGGAGCCCCAGCCGGTCTGGCCGGCGGGCAGGGTCCGGGAGAAGGCGTCAGAGAATGGTTTCTTCTGCTCGGTGAACCAGCGCTTCGGTCCGCGCAGCGTGACCGTCCTTGCACCGGTGGTGAGGGTGGCGAGCACCCCCCGTTCGTCGGATACTTCCAGGAGCGCGGGGGTACCGGCGAGCGTACGGGTGGTCAGCGCCCCGGCCGGGTGGGCGCCGAAGTGCCACGGGTCGCTCGGGTCGAGCACCATCGGGAGCCGCCCGCCAGGCACCGCCGGCACGGCGGCCGTCGTGGTCGTCGCGGCGGCCGTGGTCGTCGCGGCTGGCGTGGCCGCGACGGCGGACGAGGCGAGCGGCAACGAGCTGCCCGCCGCCACCCCCACGAGGGCGGCGAGAGCCGATCTGCGGCTCGGCGTGGACATGGATGCGGACATGCGGGTACCCCCTGTGGCAGGACAGATGATCAGACGAGGGGGACCCTACCGGCGCCTTCCGCTCAGCCGTCGGCTAGGGCGTGTTCCAGGTTCGGATCACGTGGGGCGGAGACTCCGGAGCCAGATGATCGATCCGCGTAGGTGGAGTCCGGCGAGGTAGCTGGTAGGAGTCTTGTCGTAGCGGGTGGCCAGCCCTCGCCATTCCTTGATCTTGTTGATGCCGCGCTCGACGGTGTTCCTCTCCTTGTAAAGCTCGGCGTCGTGGGAGAGGGGGCGGCCGCCCTTCGAGCCTCGCTTCTTGCGGTGGGCGGCCTGGTCCTTCTTCTCCGGGATCACCGCCTGGATCCGGCGTTTACGCAGGTAGGAGCGGTTCGCGCGGGAGGAATACGCCTTGTCGGCGGCGACGGCCCCGGGGCGGGTGCGGGGCCGACCGACCGGCCCACGGATCCTGACTCGGTCGAGGACCGCGGCGAAACGCGGACTGTCGGCCGCCTGCCCCGGCGTCACCACGAACGACAGCGGGCGGCACCGCCGGTCGGTGGCCAGGTGCGTCTTGACCGTCAGCCCGCCCCGCGAGCGCCCCAACGCGGCAACTTTCAGGCGGGCCTTGTGGCGGCGGCGTATCCGTCGCCGTTCGGCACGTAACGCTTCCTCGACCGGGTCGCCTTCGACCGTCACCTGGGCGGATTGTCCCTTTGCTGGAGCCCCTTTTCCTCCTGGGCGGCTTTCACCAGTTCCTCCAGGAGCTCGGGGTCGACGGCCATGCCGGCCGCGTGGTGATGCGCGCGTGCGACGGTGGAATCGACGCTGACCAGGTCCAGATCGGCCTGTCCTCGCCGGGCTGCCTCGGCGATCATCCGCTCCATCAGCGTCTCGAAGGTGCCCGCAAGGGCCCACTTCTGGAAGCGGCCGTAGACGGTGGACCAGGACCCGTAGCGTTCGGGGATGTCGCGCCACGGGCTCCCGGTCCGGAACCTCCACATCACCGCGTTCAATTGTTTACGCAGGTCAGGGATCGGTCCGCTCACGCCGAGCGGCAGGTGCGGCTCGAACAACTCCCACTCTGCATCCGTCAGATCGCCTCGCGTCACCCCGGATGTCTACCGTCCCGAGCCACTCCGGCGGAGCGATTTGACCCAACAGTGATCTGAACCTGGAACACGCCCTAAGGCCGATGGCTTCCTTCCTCCACGCCGGCCTGGAGAACGAACAACTCATGCGCGAGCAGTTCGCCCGCGTGCACGTCTGTCGCCGCTTCGCGATGGGCGTCCTCTGACACGAGAATCATTTCTCGGATCTGGCGCAGTTTCGGTGCGGTGGTCGTGGTGGGTTACTGAAGCAGGATCATCTTGCGAAGGAGTTCGAATCCGGCTCGCCCGTAGAGCTGCCTCTTGATCTTTTTGATGCGGTTCACGGCGCCTTCGGTGGCTCCGGAGCTCCATTCCAGAGTGAGTCCGGCGGTCACGGCGTCGAAGTCACGGTGCAGGTGGAGTGCGAAGCCGGTGAGGCCAGGCAGCTGGCTGGTATCGACGGCGTCGATCCAGGTGGGAAGCGTGGCGCCGAGGCGGTCGGTGAGGATCTCACCGAAGTCGCGGATGTGCCCGGCGGCGGTGTCCAGTTCGGGGCAGCGGCCCAGGACGTCCTTCAAGGCGGCTCGGTCCTCCTCGCTGAGGGCGGAGGGGTGCTGGGTGAGCCAGCCGGTCACCTTCCGCACCGATGGGGGTGGGAGCGGGGCGTCCGGTGGGACGGAGCGCAGGGTGACGATATAGGCGCGGACCATGCCATAGGTGACGGGAGCGCCTTCGGCGAGCAATTCGCGGTGGAGCTCGGTGACACTGGTGCAGCCTGCGGTGAACCGTTTTCCCAGATAAGTCTTGTAGGGGTCGAGGCGGCTGGGCCGAGGCAGGTTGTCGCGGAGGGTGTCCTGCCAGTGTGTGGCCCGCGCGTAGCGCAGCACAGTGTTGAGCCCCCAGCCCAGGTGCCGGGCGATCGCCCGTCGGGAGCGACCCTGCGCGAGGAGTTCGTGGACCAGTGCGTGAGCGGCCTTCTTGCGCTGGGCCCGTCGGCTGGCCGGGTCCGGTCTGAGGCGTGCCGGGGCCTGTTGTGGGATGCCGGTAGGCGGCTTGTCCGGTATCAGAGTGCGCAGGCACTCGCGGTGGGCGGCGACGCAGGTCTCAACGGCCCGCCCCAGCCCCTGCCACAGGTGGAACCGGTCGGCGACCTGGAGAGCGTCGGGGGCGCCGATCCGGGCGCCTTCGGCGTAGGCGCCGGCCCGGACCCGACAGATGATCTCCACGCCGGGGTGAGTGGTGAGCCAGGCTGCCAGCGGTCCCGCTGTGCGTGTCGGGAGCACATCGACCACGCGATGGGTTTCTCCGCAGGTCAGTCCCCCTGATCCCTTTCGGGTACGCCTTGCCGGCGTGAAAACATGATCGCGGTGCCTGCCCGCCGACCCCGATGTCTCGTTGGGACGTTGAGCCCGTAGGTCAGTCTGGCGCCGGGACCGCAGAGGGGCCACGCACTGTTGCCTTCGAGCACGCCGGTCAGATTCTCGCTCCCCCAGCGGTCCCACGGGCAGGCGCCGTTCTGTTCGCGGACACGAGGACTGAGGGGAACTGTCCATGGCCGAGGCCGAGGACCGTGAGGACGTCGAGGAGATCGAGCAGGCCGCCGAGCTGGTGGAACGCGTCGCCGCGATCGATATCGCCAAGGCGTCCGGGATGGTCTGCGTGCGGGTGCCACACGAGGACAAGCCGGGCAAGCGCGTCCAGCGGGTCTTCAACACCGTCGCGACATCCGGCGCGATCCTGGAGCTGGCCGACCACCTGATCTGCCAGGGCGTCACCCGGGTGGTGATGGAAGCGACCTCGACATACTGGAAGCCGTACTTCTTCCTCCTCGAATCCCGAGGACTGGAGTGCTGGCTGGTCAACGCCCGCGACGTCAAGAACGTCCCCGGCCGGCCCAAGACCGACCGCCTGGACGCGGTCTGGCTGGCCAAGCTCACCGAACGCGGCATGCTCAGGCCCTCCTTCGTACCCCCGAAACCCATCCGTGAACTCCGCGATCTCACCCGGGCCCGGGCGGTGATGACGCACGAGCGCACCCGTCACAAACAGCGAACCGAGAAGCTCCTCGAAGACGCCCAGATCAAGCTCTCCACCGTGATCGCCGACATCTTCGGCGTCTCCGGCCGGGCGATGCTCGAAGCACTCATCGCCGGGGAACGCAGCCCCAAGGCCCTCGCGGACCTGGCCCACGGCACCATCAAGGCCAGCCACGCCACCCTGGCCGAATCGCTGACCGGCCGTTTCGAAGAACACCACGCCTTCATGTGCCGGATGCTGCTGGACACCGTCGACTACCTCACCGTGCAGATCGACAAGCTCACCGCCCGCATCACCCTGCGCCTGGCCGGACTGTCCACCACCGAGGACGACGAGGGCCCCGGACAGGGCACCCTCATACCGATCACCGACACCGAACGCCTCGACGAAGTCCCCGGCATCGGACCGGGCACCGCGCAGGTGATCCTCGCCGAGACCGGCCTGGACGTGAGCGTCTTCCCCACCGCCGGGCACCTGGTCTCCTGGGCGAAACTCTCCCCACGCACCATCCAGTCCGGCGGCAAGAACACCTCCGGGCCCACCGGCAAGGGCAACCCCTGGCTCCGCGGGGCCCTCGGCGAGGCCGCGATCTCCGCCGCCCGCACCGACACCTTCCTCGGCGCCCGCTACCGCCGCATCGCCAAACGCCGCGGCCACATGAAAGCCCTGGTCGCCGTCGCCCGCTCCATCCTGGTCTCCGTCTGGCACCTCATGAGCGACCCCACCGCCCGCTACCGCGACCTCGGAGCCCACTTCCACACCCGCAACCTCGACCCCACCCGCAAGACCCGCGACCTCGTCCGCCAGCTCGCCGCCCTCGGCCACGACGTCACCCTCGCCCTGGCAACCGCCTGACCGAACCCGCCGAAGCCCCCGCAAGCAGCCCCTCGACGCCACCGACCAGGGGCTACCTCGCCGCACCCGTCTCACCGTGGAGTTTTCCGGTCAGGACAGTGGAGTAGGTCTGGCCGCGGCGGATCGCGAAGTCGTCCACGCCCAGCACGCGCGGCGTGCCGAACGCGGATCGGGCAGTGCCATAACCCTGCGTAATAAGGTCATTCTTCCCGCGCCGAAGCCCAGCTGGGCAGCCAGCCGGGCGCCGGCCCGCCCGGCCAGCGCGAGCCCCACTCGCTCCAGGGCGTGATTGAGCCGAATGGTGAACCGTGCGTACGGGGCGGCCAACCGGGAGAACGGCTCGGCGAACGTCCGACGCGGACAGTCCGCCACTCCGCAGATGAAACGCCGGACCGCCAACCGGATCACGAAGCCCTGGTCGACAAGCGGAAGATCCTTCAACTTGCGCTGATAACGGTCGTGCACTCGGTCCGAGAAGCGGCCGCAGTCCGGACACTCCGCCCCGGCCGCCCGGCCTCTCGCGACCACCTCGACCGTGCCGAACGCGGCAGTCACCGCCTCGACATCCACGTCGTCGATCCCGTCGAACACGAGCGAGTCCCAGAACGATGCATCGGTCTGCATGACCAGCACCATGACCGTCCGCAGCCGACCACGGCAGAGGCGACCAACCATTTGACGGAGCGTCATTTCCGCTGCCAGATGACAAGGCGTACGCGGTCTCACACGACCCCGCCCCTCACAATCGAACACCGAGGTGACGCTCCGCGACTGCTCCCGGCGCACAGCACGCAGAAGCCGGCCGTGAGCTACTTATGACCCGAGGCATCGACTCCGCCATGGCACGCTTCGCCGGAACACACGCCGCCTGGACCGCTGAGGAGGCCGGGATGGAAGACCTCCTGGTCAGCCTGGCCGACAAGATCTGGAAGAACAAACGGGTCACCGAACTCGAAGACCTTGTCGTCGCCAGGCTCGCGGTGGCGAGCGGAAGGACGGTCTGGGAGGAGTTCCTCGACCTGGACAGCGTGCTCGCGCGTATCGGTGACCAGGCTGATGAACGTCTCGCCTTCCAGATGTCCTACCCCACAGTCGGGAACGGCCGTCGACTGCCTAACCTCCCGGACACGCTCACGACATGGTTCGCCGAAAACGACGCGGTTTTCTGCGCGCGTGGGATCACCGCCGAACTGCGGCACTCCCCAGAAGACGGCCGACTCAAGAACAGCGCATCGCTGACTGTCGAGGCCCGGAACCGGGGCATCCAGATCTGAGTCTTCCCTCGTAGCGTAGAGACCGTGACTGCAGGGGAAGTTGGGAGTCATGGCGGAGAAGAGGCGGAAGTTCGACGCGGAGTTCCGTGAGGGGGCTGTGCGGATCGTGACCGAGACCGGGAAGCCGGTCGGGCAGGTCGCGAAGGATTTGGGGATCAACGAGACGACGCTGGCGAGCTGGGTCTCGCGGGCCCGCAGGGTCGGCGGGGCCGGGGCCGGCCAGGCGGTGGAGAGCGAGGAACTGGTCCGGTTGCGGCGGGAGAACGCCCAGCTGCGGAAGGACAACAAGGAGCTGGTCATGGAGCGTGATGTCCTCAAACGCTGCATGGGTGCGCCACGAAGTTCTGTGTGACCGAGTGGTGGTGCAAGACCACCACCGCCGGGCCGTCGCAGCGGTTCGGTAGAAGCTGGGGGCAGTCCGACCCGGGGGATGCCGGGAAGGGCGGGAAGCAGCCCCGACAACGACGGGACGCGCCGGTACTGCCAGACGGTGCGGGTCCGGCAAGCGAGGCCAGAAGGTGTACGTGAGGAACCTGCGGTTAAAGCTCCGTAAGCGTTGTACCGGCTCCAACCTGGTGGATCTGGGCCGGGATGCAGTACGCGGCTGCCCTACATGCGGGCCGCCGACTCCGGAGCCCGAGATGTCTTCGGGTCCGGGGGCCGTGCCGAAGGACTGCGGCGTAGGCACGGCGAGGCTGTCGGGGCAAAGCAGGGCACCCATCCTGGCCGATCGGCACACAGGGAACGTGGGAACCATCCTAGACCGCCCAGGCACCGTCCTTCCAGGCCGGGAGTGGGGGCAGGCCCGTCGCCGGCTGATGGTCTCGTGGTGGGGCGGAGGCCCCGTAGTAGTCCGAGCGCGCGAAAGGCGCGTACATGGCGAAGGGGGCCAGCAAGTCGGCAGTGCGGAAGCTGGAATGTCAGGAGGTCGTTGGTGAATACCGACGAGCTGGAGGACGTCGCGTATGTGGCCGAACGCCGGGTACTGAAGATCCAGGCCAAGCTGCACCGTTGGGCGGCGGAGGATCCTCTTCGCCGGTTTGATGACCTGTTCAACCTCGTCTGTGACCCGGCCTTCCTGCTTGCAGGGTGGATGCGGGTGCGGAGCAACAAGGGTGCGCGCACGGCTGGAGTGGACGGCGTGACCGCCCACTACGTTGAGGACGTGCGTGGGCTGGAGGGCTTCCTTACGGAGCTGCGGGCGGAGTTGAAGACCCGCACCTTCCGGCCCTTGCCGGTGCGGCAGCGTGGGATTCCCAAGGCTGGCGGCAAGGTCCGCTATCTGGGGATCAACACGATCCGTGACCGGGTGGTCCAGGCTTCCTTGAAACTGGTTCTGGAGCCGATCTTCGAGGCGGATTTCCTCCCGTGTTCCTACGGGTTCCGCCCCAAGCGCCGGGCTCATGACGCGATCGCCGAGAGTCACTACTTGGCCTCCCGCTCCTATGAGTGGGTGGTTGAGGGCGACATCGAGGCGTGTTTCGACAACATCGGGCATGCACCCGTCCTGCAACGGATGCGGGCCCGGGTCGGGGACAAGCGCGTGATGGATCTGGTGAAGGCGTTCCTCAAGGCCGGGATCCTCACCGAGGAGTCCGGCCTGAAGGAGTCCAGGGCCGGTGCACCGCAAGGCGGGATCTTGTCGCCCGTGATCTCCAACATCGCCCTGTCCGTGTTGGACGAGGCGATCGCGGCGGGACCGGGAGGACCAGGAGCCACCCGCAGCCGCAGGGCCCACCGGCGGGCAACGGGCAAGCCCAACTACCGGATCTGCCGGTACGCGGACGACTTTCTCGTGCTCGTCGCCGGGACCCGCGAGGATGCGATAGCCATCCGTGACTGGGTAGCTGAGGTCCTCTTCCCGATGGGCCTGCGCCTGTCACCGGAGAAGACGAAGATCACGCACATCGACGAGGGCCTGGACTTCCTCGGCTGGCGCCTCCAGCGCCACCGGAAGAAGGGCACCAACCGGCACTACGTCTACACCTACCCGTCCAAGAAGGCGCTCGCGTCGGTCAAGGACAAGGTGCGCAACGTATGCCGACAGGACACCAATCTGCCGCTGGAAGTCCTGCTGCACCGCCTCAACCGGGTGCTGCGGGGCTGGACGGCCTACTTCCGCTTCGGTGTCTCGCACGCCACCTTCCGATACCTGCGCCATTTCGTCTGGCAGCGGGTCATCAAATGGCTGCGAAGAAAGTTCCGCCGGAGCACCTGGAAGGACCTGCGCCGCCGCTACTGCGGTGGCCGCTGGTGGCCCGTCACGGACGAGGTGCGGCTGTTCGACCCCGCCAGGGTGAAGACCATCCGCTACCTCTACCGAGGGATGAAGATCCCCGCCCCGTGGCCCAGCACCGGCTGAAAAACACCGCCCAACCGGGGCTTGTGGAGCGCCCGTTGCTCGGGAACGGGCACGGCGGGTGCGGAGGGCGGCCCGGGGAAACGGGCTGGTCGCAAGGCCAGCACCGCGCCTCGGGCCGACCCTACTCATCTGGGTGAAGTAGCTGCGGCGGACCCGACGGCTGTCGTCGGGGTGATCAGCGACCAGAAGACCGAGTGCAACATTCCGTATCGCGTCTCGTGCCGTGCTCTGGGGGTGTCGGAGGCGTGGTTCTACAAGTGGCAATGGCGCCCTGACCGGCCGACGAAACGCGAGGTGAGACGGGCCGAGCTGGCGGAGAGGATCCGGTATTTCTTCGACCGGTCGGGCAGGACGTACGGCTCGCCGAGGATCACGCTGGATCTGTGGGAGGAGGGCTGGCAGGTGTCGCGGAACACCGTCGCCGACATCATGGCCGAGCTCGGCCTCCAGGGCCGCAGGCCGCCGCGTCGACGCAAGTCGCTGACGCGGCAGGGCAAACGGAAAGCCTCTCCTGACCTGGTGCGACGCGGGTTCGACGCCATCGCTCCGGACGTGCTGTGGTGGGGCGACATGACCGAGATCGACACCGGCGAGGGCAAGCTCTACCTTGCCTCCGTCCACGACGCGTTCTCCCGCCGGGCACTCGGTTACGCCATGGGTTCCCGGCACGACACCTCCCTGGTCAGCGCCGCACTGCAGATGGCGATCGCCACCCGGGGTGGCGAGGTGGACGGCGTGATCTTTCATTCGGACCGCGGCTCGGAATACACCAGTGCGGCGTTCCAGCAGCTCTGCGGCCGGCGGGGTGTCGTGCAGTCGATGGGGCGCGTGGGGTCGGCGCTGGACAACGCCGCCGCGGAGTCGTTCCACTCTGTGCTGAAGGTCGAGTACGTCCACCGGCACCGCTTCGACACCCGGGCCGAGGCCAGGATCAAGACCGCGACCTGGATCACCGACTTCTACAACACGAGGAGGCGCCACAGCGCCGCCGGCGGGCAGCCGCCCGTCACGTTCGAGAACACCATCCAAGAAGCACGCAACCACACCCACCATCAGGGCCAAGTTGCATAACAAGGTCTCTACGAAATCAGGGGATTGACACCGTCGGCACGCTCCGCTTCGACAAGGTGTTCTGCATGCTGGGCCTCCGGCCAGAGCAGTAACCCACGCGCGAGCAAGGAGCCCGTCCTCTGCGTGCCGTAGGGGCAGCGGGGTGGGCTCTCTTACGGCCGTGCCTGCGAGGGCAGGGTGAGGATTTCGACTCCGTCGTCGGTGATGGCGATGGTGCGCTCGCTGTGTGCGGTCCGGCAGCCCGTTGCGCTGCGCAGCGTCCAGCCGTCGGCGTCGGTGACGAGCGTGGCGGTGTCGGCCATGACCCAGGGCTCCAGGGCGAGCAGCAGGCCGGGGCGCAGCTTGTATCCGCGGCCGGGCCGTCCGGTGTTCGCGACGTGCGGGTCCTGGTGCATGGTCGAGCCGATGCCATGGCCTCCGAACTCGGTGTTGATCGGGTAGCCCGCCTCACTGAGGACCGTGCCGATGGCGTGGGAGAGGTCGCCGATGCGTGCCCCCGGCTTTGCGGCGGCGATGCCGGCGGCGAGCGCCCGTTCGGTCGTCTCGATCATCGCGACGCTCTCCGTGGGCCTGGCCTTGCCCACCAGGAAGCTGATCGCGGCGTCCGCGGCCACCCTGCCCCTGGCGACGGCCAGGTCGAGGGTCAGCAGGTCCCCGTCGGCCAGCGTGTAGTTGTGGGGCCGCCCGTGGAGCACGCCGTCGTTGACGGCCGTGCAGATGTAGTGACCGAACGGGCCGCGCCCGAAGGAAGGCGCGTAGTCGACGTAGCAGGACTGCGCTCCTGCCTCGGTGATCATCTCCTTGGCCCACTGGTCGATGTCCAGCAGGTTCGTCCCGACCGTGCTGCGCTGCTTCAGCGTGTGCAGGATGTCTCCGACCAGGGTGCCGGTGCCCCTCGCCCGCTCAAGCTGCGCGGAGTTCAGGATCTCAATCATGGGGGCCTCTCACGTACGTCCAATAACTATCCCGGTCTAACTGTACCGGTATTAGAATGGGGGCATGGTCAGGTTGCCGCTCACCCTCGCCGAGGTAGAACGCGGACAGCGCCTCGGCGCCGTGCTCCGCCGAGCCCGGGGCTGCCGCTCGATGCTCGACGTGGCACTCGCTTCGCACATTTCGCCGGAGACTCTTCGGAAGATCGAATCCGGCCGTGTGGCCACCCCCGCCTTCCCGACCATCGCAGCGATCGCCGACACCCTGGGCCTGTCTCTCGACGCGGTCTGGGCCGAGATCAGCCAGCCGGAGCGCACCATCGAGGATCAGTCGGTGCTGTCTGTCGCACGGCATGCATCGCTGGTTTCGTAGGGCCGCGCTCAGAGGGGCAGCGGGCGCGGCGGGCGCACCAAGTGGTGCAGTAAGTGCGGGGTCGTCGGGTGAAGGCGGGTACGGGCTGGGTGCACACGGCGGGCTCGAAGACCTGCGCCGCGACGTTCAGGAGGTGCTGTCGCTGCTGCGCACCACAGCGCCGGTAGCGGTCGGCGGCGCGGCGGGGGCGCCGGACCGTGTGGTGGCTGGTGTCGGCGACGGCGACGGCATCGCACCGGGATGGCTTGTAGCGCACGCCGCGCAGGGCCAGTGGAATCAGGCCCACGATGATCAGCGCGTTGAAGATGATCGCCGAGGTGGGCTGTGCAGGGCCATGATGTTGAGGTGCTGCAGGCCCGGTAGACCGAGGCGAACATGGCCGGGATGATCGCGAAGTATTTCGCGACATCGTTGGCGATGGAGAAGGTGGTCAGCGCGCCGCGGGTGATGAGCAGCTGCTTGCCGATCTCGACGATCTCGATCAGTTTGGTGGGGTTGGAGTCCAGGTCGACCATGTTCCCGGCCTCCTTGGCGGCCGAGGTTCCGGTGTTCATGGCCACGCCCACATCGGCCTGGGCCAGGGCGGGCGCGTCGCCGGTCATCGCGATCAGCTTGCCACCGACCTGCTCCCGCCTGATGAGGGCCATCTCATCCTCGGGCGTGGCCTCGGCGAGGAAGTCGTCGACCCCGCCTCCTGCGCGATGGCCCGGGCCATCAGGGGGTTGTCACCCGTGACCATGACGGTTTTGATGCCCATGAGGCGCAAGTCCTCGAACCGCTCTCTGATCCCGTGCTTGACCACGTCCTTCAGCTGGGCGACCTCCAGGACCCGGGCGGGCTCACCGGAGTGGTGGACCGCCACCACAAGCGGGGTACCGCCTGTGGAGGAGATCTCCTGCCTCCGGCCAGCTCACCGAGCACAGTGCGGAGTAGGCCGCAGCCGCCACTGTGTTGTTCCTCCGCCCATGCGCTGAGCAGGCATAAGAGGCTTCGGAGAGAACGCCGTCCGCACTCAGTACCGAGGCCAGACACGGCCGACACTCCGACGCCGTCTCCCGCCTTGAGCTTCGAGAGCAACCGGGGAGACGGACCGTTTCGCAGGACGGTACGGTCAGCACCAGTCAGGGAGACAGCATTCAGGTCGACCACGCGCTGCTATGGTCGCCGCTGTCCTGTACGACGCGGTGGTGCTGTTCGACGGAGGCGTTTCACCGACGATCCGGTCCGGAGGTTCGTCCGCGACGCGTGCGGCACCGCAAGCCCATCGTTGGTTGCCGGTGGAGGCATCGGCCGCCCTGGGCGATCTCCTGCACGCTGGGGTCACCGACCCGGATGCGGCGGGAGGCGAACCCGCCGCTCGGTACGGAGTGGTGACCGCGGCCAACGGCGACGACGCTTCCAGATGCGTTCGCCGTAGCGATTGCCGACGGCAGCTTGAGCGGACACAGTCAGCGCACCGGGCGAAATTCGGGGCACGGTGGAAGCATGGTGGGGGGAGGACGCGTTCGACGCCCGTGACGAAGACCGACGCATGCAGTCGTTGATGCGCAGCTCCTTCAAAGCGCGGCGCCCTGCTCTCGCTGCCGCACTGGGGCATCCCCGCCACCGTGCAGGACGAAGGGGCGAGCAGCCAGGAGCATCACCGGTGTTCTTGCCACAGTGCATCCCTCGGCCGCGCTGCGGGCGAGGGGCGCACCGTCGTGGCCAAGTGAGGGCCTCGTGTCCGATTTTCAGATGGCTGCCCAGTTCCTTTGCTGACGGTCTCTATCCCCGCGTGCGATGCCGACTACGGCGCCAGGACCCTGCCCCGTTGCCACGGACCGTTTTCGAGCGACCTCGCTCAACTTACGGTTGGTCCGCTGGGGTGGTGCGAAGCAGCGACGCGAGAAAGGACGAGAACAATGACCACAGAACCTTCCCCCGAGGGTCCCGGGCCAGTCCCCAGTCGGCCGGATCCGGTGCCACACGACCCGCAGCCGCCGTCCGAACCAGGTCCCGGCGAACCCGAGCCCCAGCCGGACGCGGAGCCGTCCCCGGCGCCGGGTCCCGGTTCCCGCCCGGTCTCCGAGCCGCCCGACTGACCGGAGAGTGTCGCTCCCGCGGCCCTTCTTTCCGGTTGCTCGTGAGCGCGACACCTCACCGATTGCGGCCTCAGAGTGATCGACGCAAGGTGGATACGTCAGCCCCCGACAGTGAAGGACGGAATCGTCATGGGTAAGGCAAAGGCGAAGGCCAAGCAGGTCAAGGGCAAGCTGAAGGAAACCGTCGGCGATGCCATGGACGACAAGGGCATGCAGGCAGAGGGCCGTGGCGAGCAAATGACGGGCAAGGCCCAGGAGACCGCGGCAAAGGCGGCTGAGCGGCTGAAGAAGTCCGGACAGTAGGACCTGCGTTGTGGGCCGCGAACCCGGGGCGACCGCATCCGGGTTTCACGGCCGCCGGGGCCCGGCCTGGTGTCGGCCGCGCGGCTGGCACCAGGCGTCAGGTTTCGTTGCTCGGTGAAAGTTCGCTGACGTTCGGCGAATGCGAGCGCCGGGTGATTGCAACGCCGGGTCGCCGAGGCTGATTGCCCCCGGTGTTCATCCTTCCTCCCGTTGAGGCAAGCGCCGCCGCATCGACTCGGGGTTACCTACTTGCGCGGAGTGGTGTTGTCGCCCTCACGCGCGTGCGCCGCCACTCAGCCTAAGGAGCCGCGATGTTGCTCCCGGACAAGTCCCTGGTCGATTCGCTGCTGCGGCGCTATCGCGCGTGGGAGGTCGTCGTCCTGGCAGAGCCGCACGATCTGGCTAGCCGCCGGCACCTTGAGGATGTCGCGTACACCTTGTGTGTGCTCATGGGGCAGCGCACCACCCGTGATGCGATTACAGAAGCCGAGTTCTACCTCGGGTGGGCCCGATCGGTGGTGCCGGCTGCCGATGTGATGACGCGGGACGGCGGAAAACAGTCTCGTGTTTTCTCGGGCCCGAGGTGAGCGGCCTCGTCAGATGACCCGTGTGCCCCGGAGCCGGACAGCTCGTGTTCGGAGCCGAAGGCTCGGCAAGGAGTGTTCCATGGTGCTGGTCGGATACACGATGATGACCGAGCAGGCCGGTCCGCGTGAGCTCGTCGAGCACGCGGTGGGCGCCGAACGCGCCGGCTTCGACTTCTCCGTCACTTCGGACCACTTCTTTCCGTGGCTGGACTCCCAGGGGCACGCCCCGTACGCATGGAGCGTGCTCGGCGCGGCCGCACAGGCCACGTCGAGGATCCCGTTGATGACGTACGTGACATGCCCGACCGTGCGATACCACCCTGCGGTGGTCGCTCAGAAGGCCGCGACGATGCAGCTGCTCTCCCAGGGGCGGTTCCGACTCGGTCTCGGCTCCGGCGAGAACCTCAACGAGCATGTGGTGGGCGCTGGCTGGCCCGCCGCCCACGTTCGTTTGGAGATGCTGGAAGAGGCCGTGGAAGTGATTCGAGCGCTCTTCGGTGGCCGTGATGTGAGCCATCACGGCACACATTTCGACGTGGAGAATGCCAAGCTCTGGGACCTGCCGGACGAGCTGCCTGAGATCGGGATCGCGGTGTCGGGGGAGCGATCGTGCGAGATCGCCGGCCGGCTCGGCGATCTCGTCATTGCCACCGAGCCCAAGAGCGACCTGCTGGGCGCTTTCGACCGGCACGGCGGTATGGGAAAGCCGCGGGTCGGCCAGCTGCCCGTCTGCTACGACACAGACCGCGATGCGGCGGTCGCACGGGCGCACGACCAGTTCCGCTGGTCGGTCGGCAGCTGGAAGGTCAACGCAGAACTGCCCGGGCCGGCCGGATTCGCCGGGGCCTCCCAGTTCGTACGCCCGGACGACATCGCGGATTCCATCCCGTGCGGTGACGACCTCGGCACCTTTGTCGAGGCAGTGCGTCCCTACGCCGAGGCGGGCTTCACGGAGGTCGCCCTGGTCCAGGTCGGAGGTGACCATCAGCGGCCCTTCCTCGACTGGGCGGAGAAGGCCCTGCTGCCCGCCCTTCACGATCTCTGAGAGCAGGTCGCGGCAGTGAAGTTTCTCCAGCCTCCGGGTGTCTACGCGCCACAGGAAGACACAGCCATGCTGATATCCGCTCTGCGGCGCGAACGTCTGTCACCCGGAGCGGAGGCACTCGACGTGGGTACCGGTACCGGCGCGGTGGCGATCGCCGCCGCCCGCCACGGCGCTGCCCACGTGATCGCCATCGACACGTCGGCCGCGGCGGTGCTCACAACACGACTGAACGCGCTGCTGTCCGGGCACACGCGGGCCATCCGGGCCAGCCGCGGCGACCTGACGGAGCCCGTGACCGGCCTGAGGTTCGACCTGGTGCTGGCGAACCCGCCGTACGTACCGTCCGCGAACATCCGCATGCCCCGTCACGGTACTGCTCGCGCCTGGGAGGCGGGGATCGACGGCCGGGCGGTGATCGACCGGCTCTGCGCGAAGGTCCCCGCTCTGCTGCGCCCGGGGGGCGTGCTGCTCGCGGTCCACTCCGCGCTGAGCGGCCCAGCGATCACCGTAGCGCGGCTGGCTGAAGCCGGACTGGACGTCACCGTGACCGACCGCCGGCTCGTTCCCTTCGGGCCTGTCCTGCGCGAACGGGCCGACTGGCTGGAGATGCAGGGCCTGATCGAGCCCGGCCAGGAGAAAGAGGAACTGGTGGTGATCCGTGCAGAACAGCCGTACTGAACCGGAGACCACACCTCGGGCAGCTGCACGGCGCGTCATGCAGGAGCCGGGCGGACCCATGCTCGTGGAAGGGCCCGTTGAAGTGGTCCAGGAGGACGGCACCCTTGCCCGCTCGGACCGTCCGGTTGTCGCACTGTGTACCTGCCGGCGGAGCCGCATCTTCCCTTGGTGCGACACGAGCCACCGCGGCCGGAAGAAGCCGAAGAAAGCCCCATCGCCGGTCTCAGAGCGGCACACGGAGTGATGACTCGCCGTGCCGCCAGGCGCCGAGCAACTGCTCCCCGAACCGGTCCTCCAACCATCCGGTGGCCGCGATACCGAAAGTGACGTCTGGTGCCAGATCCGGCTCCTCCTGGAGCAGACCGGCGACGACCTCATGCCGCATGAGTTGCTCATGCACGGCGTCGGCCTCCACATGCTCCGCATAGAAGTGGACCGCCGCAGACCCGGCACCGACTCGCTCCAACGCCTCAGCGAGGCGCCTGGACCCCGGTGATGAGGTGATCTCCACTGAGGCGAAGTGACCGACCAGCGCACCACGGTGTGAGCGGTGGAGTCCAAAGAGCGACATGAGGTTGACGGTCGCGAGCATCTGCCGCGAGCCAGCGTCGAGGTAGCGCCCGTACGAGGTGTCCAACTGGAGGTCCGCCATCAGATTGGCGAACAACTGCGCGTGGACCTGTTCCGCTCGTCCCGTACCGAATTCGTCGTACTCCACAGTGGCCATTCCTGCCTTGGCCCGGCCCGTCAGGCGCGGGAGCACCCACACGTGCGGATCGGCCTCCTTGAGGTGGTAAAGCGAGCGGTGGGCGGCGTACTCGCGCAGATGCCACAGCTCGCCCTCGTCCCGCAGGAAGTACGACACGCCATCGGCGTCCACCGGCTCCAGAACGAGTTCGTCCAGCGCGCTGCCGACATCCTTAGCCACCGGCACGTCAGCGCGCAGAACCGCCAAGAACTCCCGCTCCAGCTCGGCACGCACCCTGAGCAGTTCCGGATCCCACTCCCAGGCACCGTCCACACCGTCGAAGCCGCGGTAGTGCAACTCATAGCAGACGTACAGGGCGAGCTGGAGGTCGTCGCCGTACGGGTCGCCACCCGCCACCAGGGACGTGTCCGGCAGCCTGCGCCGACCCGGTTCCCGGCCGAGCGCCTCGATCAGGGCGGCAGACACCTCGCCCCGGGTTTCCGGGAGCTGCACGGTGCTTCCCTTCCTTGGTATTCGTCTCCATCGCCCTTGCGACGAGGCTCCCAGCTCCGCGTTCCGTCTCGTCCACATCGGAATCAGGCTCGCTCACAACCAGGATTTCCGTATCGAGTAGGGCGGAGAGCTTCGCCAGGGCTTTGGACTCGGAGTAGCCCACAACGAAGACTCTGGCGGTCGTGTGATTTCCCGTACCCGTCGGCGTTTGGAGGAACGGGCGGTCAGTTATTACGGAGACGTTCACCAGGCACATTTTAACGGCCCGTCGCATATCCGGTTCACCCGGACATGCATGAAGTGAGCGCACACAAACGCCCTGTTCAGCGCCTCGTACACCGAGCGCGCACTGCCCCGCCGCCAGTTGGGTCGATTTGCAGCGAGCCGGCACTGGGTGCTCTGGACGCCAGCCCCCCTTATTCGGAGTGCGGCGGCGGGGCCGTCACTGCATGTCCTTCTTTCAGTGCTTGAAGGTGTCCTTGCCCTTCTCCACTGCCTGCTTCACTTTGCCCTTCATCTTTTGGGCCCTCCCCTTTCCCTCCAGGCTTTCGTTGCCCACGACCTTCCCGGCCGTTTCCTTGGTTTTCCCCTCCGCTATTTTGCCGATGTTCTTGGACTTCTTTCCGATACCCATGTCGTGCTCCCTGGGATCATTCGGGTGGTGGCAGCAGCGTTCCGAGAGGTCCGAGATCCAAATTGAGATCTTGCATGGAAAGGTCGTATCGAGCGCAGAGTTCAATCATACGACTGTGCAGAATCATCAGAGTTGCTCCCAGACGCTCCTCCTGTTCCTCAGTGAGGTCTCCTGCGTCGACCCGCTGAAGGGCCTGGCGTTCCATGAGCTGTCGCAGCAGCTCGACGAGTGTGAGTACGAGTTTGATCAGGTCCCGTTCCACCGTGTCCGGGTCGGTAGTGATCCGGTGGGCCGGCCTTCGCACCTCCGCGCCGCCCCGGGGCAGGATGTCCTGCGGCACTGCGGGCAGCATGCGGAAGGCGCGGGCGGCGGCATCGGCGACCTCGGCGAGGCGGTTTCCGGACGGACGGTCCTCACCGGTCATGGTCGACTCCTACGGGTGCTGAAATGGCATGCCACGGGGAAGGATTCTGTTCGCTGATGGAGACGATCAGCGCGCGCAGCGATATGCGTACGAGGTCGATATCGGCGATGGAGAGCACGACGTCACCGGTGAGGACCACGCCTCCGCTGAGCAACCGGTCCAGCAGGTCGATCAGTGCGATCTGCCGTTGCGGCAGCGGCTCCTCCGGCGTGGCCTCCGGCCTGCTCGCCGCCCTCACGGCGTGGCCCTCTTCAGCGGTTCGGCTTCGGCAAGGGTGGCGAAGGAGTACGGGGCCCACGGCCCGGTGACTTCGACGCGTACCCCGGGTAGTCCTTCTGCGGCCTGCATGACATCGGCGCGGAAGTCTTCGGCCTGTTGCAGCGACACAAGGTAGGCGTCGTTGATGACGTTCTCTCCCGGCCCGCGGGCGAGTTCGCCTTGCTGCGGCCGGTGCTGGACGCGATCAACCGCATAAGCGCGGGCGGCGGCCTCGACCCGCTCGGCTGCCTGTTCGGCGCCCGATAGGCGTCTTCGCGGGCGTGTCGCTGTGCTCTTCGCTGGCTGAGGTAGGCCCGCCCGGGGCTCAGACCCGCATCTGTGGGTGGGTCTGCTGGCCTCTCGGTCTCAGCGGCCGCTTCGACATAGATCTTGACGCCCCACTCCACCTGCGCTGCCAGGTCCTTCAGTCTGCCGGCAAACGCCTCGTGGCGGGCCCGAAGCATGAGTCGCACCCGCTCGTCGTCGAGGTATACCGTCGCCAGACGAAGCGGCAGGACGGCGGTGCGGGCGGCCAACGCCTCAATCACACGGTGATGGGCGCGGGCGACGGACTCCAGCCAGTCCAAGTCCTCAAGATGCGCTCGCAGCGCGGCTTCCTGGAAGTCACGCTCGGATACCGGGCTCACGGCGACCACCACATCGTCGCTGTGTCCTACACGCACGAGATGCACCGGCGCCTCCGCCACTCCAGGGAGCCCGGGCAGAGCTTCCTCCAGCGATCCGTCGGCGTCCCGTGCTACGGCGTACGCATAGGCGATGGCCTCGGTCATGGCTTGTCCCGCTTCTCGCTGCGGGGGCTGGAACCTGCCCGTTCGGTGCGTGAAGTGCGGCGGCGAGCCGCAGCGCGGCTCTCCTCGTCCTCGGTCGGTGGCAGCTCACGGTCCTCGCGCAGCGCCGTGATTTCAGCCTGCAGCCGTTTGTTCTCCTCGGCGAGTGAGCGGTATCCGTCGTTCGCGCGTGACGACAGTGAGGGATCGTGCTCCCACCAGTCAATGCCCATTTCCTTCGCTTTGTCCACCGAAGCGACCAGAAGGCGCAGCTTGATGGTAAGCAACTCGATGTCCAGGAGGTTGATCTGGATATCGCCTGCGATGACGATGCCTTTGTCCAGGACGCGCTCCAGGATGTCGGCGAGATTGGCCGAGGAGCCCTGGCCGTACGGGGCGGACCTGGACGGGAGGTCGCCCAGCCTCCTGGCGACGGGTTCGGTCACGGCCGCTGCACCTCAATTCGCTGGTGTCCCCGAGCTTCGACGGGAGCGCGTGGCAATGCGCCCGTTCCACCGGCTGCCGCGATCAGGCACCGGTGCCCTGGACATGGGCCCTGATCTCGTCCAGCCGGTCCAGCAGTGCGTCCTCGCGCCGGTCGAAGGTTTCCTCGTCGATGTCTCCCGCCACGAGCGCTCGCTCGAGTGCGGCGAGTTCCCGTTCGACGGGTGCCGGGTCGTAGTACTCGTTCTCCGCGGCCTCGACGACGCGCTCCATGACCCAGGCCACGCCGCGCACCGGCGCCAGCGGAAGCGTCGCGAGTTGAGTCAGCAGTCCCATGAGGACTCCTTAGACGAAGCTGTAGGCGGGCAGCGGGCCGACCAGCCGCAGGTCGAAGTCCTCGCCCAGTTTCTTGGCGATGTCCTGTTCCGCGCCGAGGAAGGTCTTCTCGTTGTCCCGCTCCACAAGGAAGGACACATTCAGGAAGTCGTTCCCGGTCGGCTGCGACGAGCGTTCTTCCCGCGCGAGTCCGCGCAGCGCATCGAGGACTGCGACGGCGAGCCGATCCTGCCGCGCTTGCACTTCCTGGGAGACCAGCTCCCCGAGGGCGAGCGGCAGTTCCGGGCTGCTGCGGCTGCTTCTGATCTCCTCGTTGAGTTCGCGCGCCTCGTCGGACTCCTGAAGGATTTGGCGCAACAGCGCATCCTCGTCCTGGGTGGCCTTCAGGTGGTATTCCACGCAGCCCTCCAGCGCCCGCAAGCGTTCGCTGAAATTATCCGTACCGTCCTCCAGGACCGCTCGTACAGCGTCGTCGTCCACGGTGGTGAAGCCGAACTGCAGCGGCAAAACGGTGCCGTCGGCCATCAGCTGTTCCTGGACGGCCTGGTGCGCGCTGAGGTCTCGGCGTTTGGGACGCAGTTCCTCGGGCGCGTCGCTGACGACCGCGGACAGCATTTCGGTGCGCACCGTGCGGAGGGTCGCAGGCGGATCCCCCACCCCGTGGAGGCTGTCCAAGCGCTGAGGATGGGTGGCCAAGACAATGGAATGCACGTATACGGCCATGGTTCACTCCTCGCGGCGTCGGGCGGCAGGACGACGCCGCGGCCGCTCCCGCCTCTCCTCGGGCTCCTTGCGCCTCTTTTCTGACTGCTCGGCCTCCTCGTCGTCATGTCCTCCCGTCAGGGCATCGGTCAGCACGTCAGCGGCCCCACTCAGAGCACCCTTGGCTTTCCCATGCGCACCGCCCTCGGTCACCTCGCCGACCAGGTCGGTCAGCTGAGACGGAGCCTTGCGACCCTCCTCCAAGTCGAGGCGGTTGCAGGCCTCCGCGAAGCGCAGGTAGGTATCCACGCTCGCCACGACGATGCGGGCATCGATCTTGAGAATCTCGATGCCCACCAAGGACACACGTACAAAGACATCGATCACCAGGCCGCGGTCCAGAATCAGCTCGAGGATGTCGTAAAGGTTCCCCGACCTTCCCCCGCCAGCCCTGGAAATGGTTCCTCCGCCCTGCGGCACCATAGTCATGGTGCCTCCTTTCAGCAGCTCACACGCGGCTCCGGACGAGGCCGTTTCCGTTCGTCCGGCAAGCGGTGCAGCAGTGGTGTTCCGGCCCTAGCCACGCGGGTCGATCTGGCCTCGGGTGTAGCGGCGGGTGCGCTCGTACGCCAGCAGTTCGCCTTCCTCGTCCAGCGTCACCCGGTAACTCGCCATCACGCTGGTAGTACCGGGGATACGTTCCAGCTCCAAAACTTCCACGTCCGCCTGCCAGCCGCCCTCCGTCGGCTTCACCGCCGAGACGGACTCGGGTGCTCGCCCCAAAAGCTCCTGGAGCTGCTCAGCCGCATACCGCATGGCCCGCGGGGCCGAAACCCGACGGGCCGCACGCTTCGTTTCGCTCGTGCGGCTGCTGGCCCGTCCGGTGCTGGTATTCCTGGCGGTCTTCTTGACGGGCTTCTTGCTGGACGGACGCCGGACGCGCCCTGTCTCGTCCTCTTCGCCTACGGCCATGTTCCCGCTCCGGAATCGGAGACGACATGATGCCCGCGTCACCTTCACAAGACGCCGTTCCATGATATACGGCCTGGGCTGACCGCATCTCGGAGCTCGCACATTGCTTCAGCGCCGGGCACAGCCTCCTAACCGCGTGCCGTAGCCCCCCAGTGGCTGCATAGCACCATCACTGCCGCATAAGAAGCGCTGTGAGTGGTGGGGTGGTGGGCACTGTCGGCGTGCTTTGAACCGTGACCCCCTATCGGTCGATGAAAAGTGACCCCTTCCGTGATCAAGTGGCTGCCCGCGCCGGTGACCTCGCCGTCGAGCTCGAACGCCGCCTCTACCTCGTCACGATCGAGGGTGTCCGATGGGTTGCCGTGGGGATCCTCAGGCGTCCTGCAGGTACCAGCGCAGTTCCACGGTGTTGCCGTCCGGGTCCTGCACATAGAGGGAGGCCGCGGTGCCCTGGGCGCCGAAGCGCTCGCCAGGACCGTCCAGCACCGTGAAGACGTCGGAATCGATGACCTGCTGCCAGTCGAGCGGCTCGACCACCAGGCAGATGTGGTCGACGTTGGAGCCCTCCGGCCGCTCGTCGGGCGCCTCGACGAGGTCGATGATGGTGGTGGGGCTCACCCGCACGGACGGGAAGGAGACCTTGCCGGCCCGCCACTCCTCCACCCGCACCGGTTGCAGCCCCAGCGGGCCGGTGTAGAAGGCGAGCGAGCGCTCGATGTCGGCGACGTTCAGGACGAGGTGGTCGAAGGCAATCACGCGCATGGATGTCTCCGCAGGGTCGGGTCGGCCGGGGCACCGGTGGTGGTACGACGGGGCCGGCGGCTCCGGGCCTCGCCGGTCCGGGGCGGTGGCTGTTCGCTGACTGCCGTGGCCTGCCCTTGACTTCAGCATCGCCGAGCAGGCATCCATTGGTCCAACGCATGTTTGTCATCCGATCCATCGTGTTTCACGATGGATCAATGGAGATCTCCAGCAGATGCGCTACGTCCTCGCGGTAGCGGAGACCGCGAGGTTCACCCGCGCCGCCGAGCGGTGCCACGTCGTCCAGTCCGCGATCAGCCACCAAGTGGCCCGGCTGGAGAAGGAACTGAGTGCCCGGCTGTTCGAAGATACGAGGCAATCTGACCGTCGGATCGATTCGCACTGCTGCGCGGACATACGTACGTGACGTTGCTTGTGGACCTCGAAGCCCGGCGACCGATCGATGTACTGCCCGGCAGGGAATCCGCGCCAGAGCCCGCTGGCTCGCCGACCATCCTGAGGTGGAGGTCATCTGCCAGGGCCGTGGTTCCACCTAAGCCGAGGCCGCACGCGCGGCGGCACCGCAGACCGTCCAAGTCGCGGACGCCTGGCACCTGTGGAACAACCTCGGACAGTAGCTGTGGAGAAGACCGTGCCAGGACACTGCAAATGCGTTCGGTCCGCGTTCGCCGATACGGGCCCGCCTCTTCCGAAGAGGAGCCACCTTTGGCCCCGGACGGAACCAAGGACGTCAACGGCCGTCCGCGCCGCATCGTCGCCGGTATCCGCGAACGGCACCAGGCCGTGCACGAACTCCTCTCCCATGGATGCCCGTCGCGTGGAATCAGTGTCGACGATCTGCTGGTCAAGGTCACCTCCCGCCGGACGCTGCTGGACGACTTCAAGCCGTACATCTACAAGCGGTTCGCTGAGGGCTGCCACGACGCCGGCCAGCCAAATCTTCCGTGAAGTCCGCGACGGATTGGTGGTCTGCGGCCCCGAAACGGAGTAGACCCCCTGCCTGAAGTCGACGTCAGTCACGGCGTTACCTCTGTTGCCTTTGCTTCCTGGAGGGGGTTACGTCCTCTTCGTCTCCTTCTTCCCCTTCTTCTTCCTCGTCTTCGTCTTCGTCTTCGTCTTCGTCTTCGTCCTCGTCCTCGTCCTCGTAGTCTTCGTCCTCGTGCTCGTAGTCCTCGGGCCTCTTCTCGTAGTCCTCGTCCTCGGACTCCTCGCCTTGTGCGTCCTCCTGCTCGGCGGCCTCTTCTTCTTCCATGGCGTCTTCGTGGGACACGACGACTTCACCGTCCCGGATTTCACCGCGCCAGCCCTCGGGCTCTTCCTGGGCGAGGGAGACGTATCGCTGAAAGTGCTTGAAGTCGAGTCGCATTCGGCGTCCTTGGGCGCGCCACAGGTTGCCCGTCTTCTCGAAGAACCCGGACGGGTAGTACTCCACGACCAGGGCGATTCGAGTCAGGCTGGGTGCCAGCTCATGGAAGCTAACCGCACCACGGGTAGTTCCCTTGGCTCCCTCGGACGTCCAAACGATGCGGTCGTCGGGAATCTGTTCCTGGACAGTCGCTTTGAAGCTGCGCGAGGAAGGGCCGACTTTGACCTTCCAGTCACTGGACATCTCATCGCTCTTCGAGACGTCGCGAACGCCCTTCGCGAAGCTGCTGAACTGGTCGTACTGCGTCCAGTGGTCGTACGCGACACGCAGGGGCACTCCCACATCGAGCACCTCGATGATGTTCATGACCTTGCCGCCGCTCGACTTGCGTTTCCCCTTTCCGCCGCCGAACGCTTCCTTGACCTTCCCCACGACTTTGTCCTTGACGCCCTTGGTTTTCTCCCCGACGAATGCCTTCAGCGGGGAGTCGCCCTGGAGAATACGGGAGCCGATCGCGGGAAGCGATCCACTCTCGGCCACATCAGTGAGCTGCCCAGTGACATCGGTCAGTTTGTCGCCCGCTTTCTCGGCGAGTCTCTCCACCTGTGCACTGAGGAAGTTGGACGCCTCTTCGCGAAGCCGGTCCGCACCCGACATTTGTGCCGTGGGCTGGTCTGTTTCCGTCCTGGTCATGACTGGCTACCTCCGACGATCGGCGCGCTTGGACGCTGCTCGCTTCGACGACGCCGCCTTCCGGGCGGCAGACTTCTTGGCCGGAGCAGTTTTCTTCGCAGCCGTCTTCTTTGGCGGGGCCGTCTTCCGGGCGGCGGACTTCTTGGCCGGAGCAGTTTTCTTCGCAGCCGTCTTCTTTGGCGGGGCCGTCTTCCGGGCGGCGGACTTCTTGGCCGTCCGAGGCTTCTCTCCGTGGGCGGGAGCGGCCTTCTTGCGTGCCGCGCCCCCTCTGGGCTGGGCGCGACTGCGGCGCCGCTTCGGCTGCCTCTCTTCCTCCTCTTCCTCTTCCTCGTATTCCTCTTCCGGCTGTTCCTCCTCTTCCTCAGCCTGGCCCTCTTCGTACTCGGCCTCCGGCTCTTCCTCTTCCTCTTCCTCTTCCTCTTCCGGTTCCTCCTCTTCCTCGTACTCTGCGCCTCCCTCTTCCGGCTCGTACTCTTCCTTGTCCCCCTCTTCCTCTGCCTCATCCTGCTTCTCACCGAGCCGGGCCGTACGGTCGCTGAGGGCATCGGCCAGCGAACTCATGCCCCGGTCGGCGGCGGCAGCCACTGCCTTACGGCCCGCGTCGAAGACTTCCCCTTTCAGCTGCTCCTGCAGCTCGGCGAACTGGGGAATCTCTCCGAGTCTGCGCATCCCTTCGGCGGCAAGCTGTCGGGGTTCAAGGCCGAATCGTCTCCCTGCCAGATATGTCGCAATGGTCAGCGCCAGCCGGCCCTTCTTCGTCCGGCCCAGCACATAGCCGCCCACTACTGCGGCCGCGAGGGTCACCTTGGCTGTGTCATCCATGAGGGCGTCACCTTCGATCGTTCGGTGCGGGGCCGACGTGTGCAGCATGCAGCCGGTCCAGCAGCCTTTCCTCTTCCCGGTTCGAACTCCTCCGTGCTGCTATTTCTGTCTTCAAGTTCCCGGTTCAGTACAGCCGGCTGGGCACGGTGCACTCCTGGGGCGTGTAACTCGCGCTCGGCAGCATCGTTGAGTTTCTCCGCCACCCAGATCACACCGCGGACCGGTGCGTTGGGGAGCGTGAGCAGTCCCGTGATCAGTCCCATGTCAGACTCTGACCAGCCTGAACGTGAGTGCCTGCAGTGGCGACGAAGTTGCAACAGCGCAGCGGGCCCGCAAGACGCAGCTTGACGTGTGCGGTGCGCGCTTCCGAATCGCTCCGCCGCGCTTCGGGAGACATCGCTTTCGCCGCGCGGCTGTCGTCGAGGATTTCCCGCTGCGCGGCCGACGTTCTTCTGCCATGCATTCAAGTCTGGTCGGTATCGGGCGCTTCGCACCTTGAAGAGGTATGGGGCGCGCCTGCCGGGGTGGGCGGCTGCTGTGGTGATCGATGTTTTGGCGGTGTAGCGGACGACGGTGCACGAGCCCATCCTTTTCATGGCTGCGGGGTCCAGGTGCCGGTCGTACGGTCACGCTGCCGGCCGGGTGCACGAAGGGCTGTTCCACGGCTGTGGTCGCGGCGTGCGCGAGTCCATGCCGGGCAATGGCGAGACACTCCGTGTAACTGCGGCGCGGGACATTGCAGCCAGGAGCTCGTCGCCACTCGGCGGTCGAGTGCTCACCCGCTGTCTGATGCTCGTACATCTGCCGCGCGGCCACAGCGCCCTGGCCACCCGCAACGCCTCGCCGCGACCGTCCAATCCCTTCCGCCGCACCTGTGGCGTTCCCTGACCTGGGCCCAGGGCGTGGAGGTGGTGGCCGCCGGACTCAACAGCCGACCACGAAAGATGCCCGGCTGGGAAGCCCCAGCCGAGCATCTCGCTAAAGCTACTGGACTCAGTCAGCTGACCAGCAGTGTTGCGACGACCCCTCGAATCCGCCGGCCACCGGGCATCGGTGGGAAGACGAACTGTTGGGGCTGGTCCTCTCGTCCTGTCGCTCACCCCGTGTCCTGGGGCATTTCTTCGACGACTTCCGCAAGTCGCCGCAGCATGCTGCGGTGCCGGATCTGCGCAAAGGCGTCGAGAACTGTGTTGTGGAGACTCCCTCCCAGTCCGCGCAGCGGGTGCTCGTCGAGAATGACCAGGGTCTTGTCGCCCCACGGCCGGATGTCGAAGGCAATCCGTGCCGTACCCAACGTCCCTCCGTGCGCTTCGAGTTCCAGCGCGCGCGGCGCGTCGAGGCGACGGACCGTCGTGCGTCCGTGGTACTCCTTAGGCCCCACGCGCGCCGTGTATTTGATCGACGATCCGACTTCCGGCCAACGCCCTTCGCCCGGGGCGGAGTCGAAGGTCCCTACCACCCAGTCCGCGTAACGGCTCTCGTCCTCCAGAACCGCCCAGAGTACGGACGGTTCTCGGGCGATGAGCTGATGACGTACAGCCATGTGTGCTCCCATCCGGGACGCTGAATTTCCGACCCTGGTAGCGATCTGCGGGCCGCGGCATCAATATCTACATCGAGCATGCGGCACCCGAGCACACCGAGATCACGGCCGCCGCTGGACATCACATTGGCCGCACGGGGAGCCGGAACAAGCAGCCCTACCAGTAGTGCCGTCGACCGCCCACCGCATGCCCGACGGCACCCAGGATCCAAAGAACGATGCCGATCGCGACGAGCACGATACCGATGGTCCATAGGATCGATATGCTGGCCACCAGACCGATGACCAGCAGAATGACGCCGAGGACGATCATGGCGTCCTCCGTTCTCCCATGTCTTTTCAGTATGCGCCTCACACATACGCACGGCGATGCAGACCGTGCGAGGCGATCGTCCACCAGACCAGGGAAAAGGCCATGCCGCGAGGGCAAGCACATCCTGCGCTTCCGCCTGGCCGTCATCATCGCCGGTGCGCTCGGCACCATCGGCGCCGTGACGCAACCCATCAGCTTCCAACGGGACCCGCTCCAAGACGGTACTGACCGACGTCGGCCCAATGGAGATCACCGTGCCCAGGGACCGTGAAGGCGCGTTCGAGCCGAAGATCGTACGCCAGCGGCAGAAGCCTCTGCCGGGTGGTCAAGGCCCGCGGTCACTTCCTCAACGAAGGCCGCACTGAAGCGCGTCCACATGGAGATCATGTCCCTGGATCCCACCGGCAAGGGTCAAGCCCGCTGGACCATGCGTTGGAGAACTGCACTGAATGCCTTCGACATCACCTTCGACGGCCGTCTCTCAGTAGCCCGCCAGAAACCTCAACAACGTGAGCTACACCGCTCGTTTGGCTCTGGCTCACATCCGGTGGTGACGGAAAGTCACGGCGGCGACGAATAGGCCATCAATCATGAATCCGCAGGTCCGTGCACCACAGCGGTCGTTCTCCGGGGCCGACCGATCGGCCCGGCGTCTGTCCGTGAGAGTCCGGCGCGACAAGCTCAGCGCCCCCGATGCGCTGCCATCCGCTTCAAAGCATCGAGGTCAGAGCACCGGCCGCACTCTCTGCAAGGTAGAGATACCCAATACTCACGATCTGTCACCACCGGATGTGAGACAGAGCCGCTCGTTTGACAGACCCGCATGAGGGCCTTGTGCTGGTCGGTGGAGATGTCGCAATCCCTACCGAACCCAGAAGGTGCTCACTCGTTCAAGATCACCACGCCGTGCGATAACTGTCACCAACCTCCGTGTACAGGACACTTAGGTGACGCGGCGGGTGCGGTGGCGGACTTCCCGGAGTTGGACCTCCGACGGGAGGCGGTCCAGGCCTGCCGAGTCCCGTGCGTGTGCGAGCGTTTCCCGGCTCAGTTGCTCTAGAGCCCGCGCCGGTTCCGCGTGAGGCTTCAGCAACAGCCGTACTCGTGCGGCCGGAGCAGCAGGCCGACCCGTCAGCCGCACCTGAGCCCGCGAGATCCCGTCCAGGACTTGCGCCTCTTCCTCGATTGCGTCCTCCAGAGCGCGGCCGTTGAGTCGGGCCGCCGTGTCGTCTTCGCTCTCGATGAGGACCTGGCCCAGCCGGTGTCTGCGCAGTTGCGCCAGAAGCCACCACAGCAGCAGCGCGAGAAGCACGGCGAGCACCGCAATGACGGCCGGCCACCACCAGTCCTCTTCCCGCCACCGGGTGCGTCCCTCGGTGCCCAGCACCACATCGTCCGGCCCTCGGAAGGGCCACCAGCCCGGCACGTCGAACCCCCAGTGGCGCTGCAGATCCAGCCCACCCAGCAGCACGCCGCCACCCAGGGCGAACAGTGCAATGCCGAGCAGCGCCAGCAGCACCCGGTTCACTGCCTTGAGCATGGGACACCTCACCCCTTCTTCGGGCGCCGGACGCGCACGTCCAGCGTGGGCTGCTGGGCGAGACCCAAGTTCGTCACGGCTTCGCCCAACGCGGCGTTCAGGTCCGCGTGAACCTCGTTGAGATCGCGGAAATGTGCCTGTGCCCGGGCTTTGACCTTCCGACGGCCGACGTCGACCCGTGCCGATTGCACACCGGACACCCGTACGGCCCGGTCGCGCAGAAGCAGGGCGGCTGCGTGGCGGTCGAGCCCGGCGCGGACTTCCCCTGTTCTGGGGATTCTGGTGGGCTGCCGCATGGGTAGCAGTCTGCGCAGTCCCGGCGTCACCGCCAGCAGGAAAAGCCACAGGCCAAGGGCCATCGCTACGGCGGCTCCGACGGTCATCCAGATGTCATGCAGTGGTCGTGTGGCCAGTTCCTCGGCGAGACGCCGTCGCCAGCTCATCCCGGGCTGGTCTGCCCGCACCGAGACCACGTCGTACAGGAGCAGCCCAATGGCTGCGACGGACAGCAGCGCCACAATGGCTGCGGGGATCCGCCGTGCGGACCAGAAGCGGCGCGCCGACCGGCCCGATTTATGGACCGCTGCCGTCGCGCCCGTACCTGGGGGGTTGCCCGCGGACGAAGTTGGCTGTCCCGTACCGGAGGGAATGTCGCCATCGCCGGTCGGCTGCCGCCAGGTGTTCGCGCTCATCTCACTCTCTCCCGGTCTGTATGCCGCGAGTGCACCGAGTGCAGTCTCTCGACCGACACCGTGAGTCCGGACACGTCCATGCCGGCCCATGTCCTGAGCCGTTCGATGACCTCGCGGCGCACCGCAGCGCACTGAGTTCCGATGTCGGACGGATAGCCCAGCTCCATGGCGATGCGCATCCGTACTTCGCCAAGCATGGCCGGACGGCTATCGGCAGGATCGCTGTCCCGTCCTGTGTCGTTCCGCTCCGGTGCCCGCCGCACAGACGTCGTCACGTGTGGTGTGCGGCGGTCGGGCGGTACGTGGCTGGCCGACTCGGTGAACCGGCTCAGTGCCTCGCGGGCCACGTGGGAAGCGATCTTCGCAACGACTCGGTCGGAGACGGTGGTCGCACCCCGCTCCCCGCGAGGAAGGCCCGGACGACGATCGACGTCACTGGTCACTGCCGCCAGTCTCCCTGAGTCTGTGGCCGGTCATCGCGCATCCGCTGGTGGTCGTCACGGCGGCGGATGAAGTCACCCGGTTCGAGATCACCTTCCATCAAGCGCCCGGCGACAAGTCCGACGGCGCCCAGTACCAGCACGAGCAGGAAGGCCCAGAAGCCACCGAAGTATCCGGCGAAGCCCAGTGCCATTCCGGCAATCAAGCCGACCACAGCCTTGCTCATCACGCGCTCCTTCGCTCAAGCGGGCTGCTCCCCCTTGGCTACTGAACCCGCTGCCGCTGTTCCTCTTCGTCCTCCTCGTCGGGCAGCTTCACATCGCTGACCGCGATATCGACTTCCACGACTTCCAGGCCCGCCATCCGCTCCACTGCGGAGATCACGTTCTCGCGTACGTCACTGGCCACGTCCGTGATGGAGACGCCGTAGTCGACGACGATCTCCAGATCGATGGCCGCCTGCACCTCTCCCACCTCGACGCTGACCCCGCGCGTGACGGATTTGCCACTACCGGCGCCGGGCATCCGCTCCCGCATGGATCCCATCGAGCGGGCGAATCCACTGCCCAGGGCATGGACGCCGGGCACATCGCGTGCCGCCATTCCGGCGATCTTCTCTACCACCACGTCGGCGATGGTCGTCCGACCGCGAGAGCCGGGCGCACCGCCGTGCTTTCCGTCGGTGTTCTCAGTCATCGGGCTATTCCTCCCTGAAGGAGATCACCTAAGCACTCTTTGATCGGATTATATTCGTTTTAGTGGGTTTTATCAGAGGCGCGAACCGTGAGACGGGGTGGTCCAACGAGTGGTACGAAGTGCCCCTGTCCAGAGCCCCTGCGGAGTGGGGGCGCAGTGCGGGAGGGGGAGAACCGCGGCCATGGAAGAGGGTGAGAGGCCGGTGAAAACTGAGGCGTGGATGCAGGCAGTACGGCGCCAGCTCGGCCTGGGTCGGCTGCTCCCGCTCGGAGGGCCTGACGACGGGACGTGGATCACCGAGCAAGCGGCCGTCCGGGCCCTCGGGCGCACAGCCGCTGAGATTCCTGGCGTTTGGCTGGAGAGCCTGCGCATCGGACCGGTATCGCTCGGGCCCGTGTCCGAGCCGTCCGTCCGTCCGCCGGCCAGTGCGCTATCGCCTGGCCCGCTCAGGATCGAGGCCGCATTCACCGCATTCATGGGGCGGCCGCTGCCCCGGACCGCGGAGCAGTTGAGGGGCGCATTGCTCAACGTGGCCGCTGAACGGCTCGGCCTGTCCACCGTGGCAGTTGATCTGCGCGTCACGGACCTCTATGAAGGCATGGAGAGAGAAGTCAGGTCGCGGACCGCAGGGAACGCCACGGGGCCCCCGCCGGAGGCTGCAGCCGCGCGGAGCTCGCTCCCAACGACCGGAACAGGACCCATGCGGGGCCCCATTGGGGAGCTGGCCGACGTCGCGGCGGCTGTTCCGGGCGTGGCCCGCCTCACCGCCGTGCTGGGAAGCCGCCCGGTCAAAGTGGAGCGACATGACCATCCACCAGGCCGGCACATCGAGGTCCAGCTTGCGGTCGCCCCCGGGTACCATCCACTGGAAGTAGCCCGCGCCGTCCGGGCGGCGGTAGCGGACGCAGCCACCAGTGACACCTCGGGCCTGGTAACCGTCGCCGTCCTCATCGCAGAAACTGCGGCCTACTGAGGTTGGACTCGTGGTGTCGTAGGGGCTGATGGTTCTCGATCCGTGCGGTATCACCGTGACATACGAGATCCACAAGGGGGCGGGCTGACCGCTGAACGGCAGGAGTTCCGGGAGCGGTTACGGCTGGAGGCGGCCGAACGGTTCGGGCGGGGTGAGACGAACGCGGTGATCGCCACGGATCTACGGGGCAGCGTCCGGTCTGTTCAGCGATGGCGCTGGGTTTGGGTCGAGGCCGGCCCCCAGGCTCTGTGAGCAAGCGGTTGAAGAACGAGCGGTAGCGCTGGAGCGCAAGGCGCAGATCCTCGGTCGCCACCTCCTCACCGCGATGCCACTGGCCTTCGAGACCTTGCTTGTGCTCGGCGAAGGTCGTGGCCAGTGCCTGCATCGTCTCGGCGACCAGCTGGTCGGCCGCGTTGACGGCGTTCTTGGGGTCGTCGACGAATTCGCGACACCACGGCGAGGAACGGGTCGCGTGCCGGGTCCTGCGGATCCGGCGGAGCGAGGTATGCAGAGGGTCCCTGCTCGTATCCTTTGGCGAGCGCGGTCGTGAAGGCGGTGACGAACTCAGGCGTTGATGCGCCACAGACCGTCGTCCTCGCCCTCGGGTAGGAAGCCGAGCCGAGCCGTACCCGGAAGTCGGGGGCGGCCACGTAGACGTTGCCGATCATGTGGAATCAGAAATGTTAACGCTCAGGCTGTCGAGGAGGCGGAGGAGTTCTCGACATGCCCGTCTGGCCTAGGTGTATTGCCCTGTGAGGTGGTATGAGGTCAGGGACGAAAGCCACCGCGAAAGGTGACGAGGAGGTTGGTCCGATGCGCGAGAACGCGGAACAGCGCGGAGATGACGAGCGCCATGAGCGGCGTCCAGGGCTGCTGCGACGGTGGCGGGAAACTTTGGACGAGCACACCAACCCAACGCAGCGCTCCCTCCTTGCGACCTGGCTCTCCTTCGGGGCCACCTTCGGGGGCGCCCGCCTGATCACTCACGGCATCCGCAGCGGCCGACTGCCCTGGGGCAACGTCTCCACGTCGGGCGGGACCCACATGCACCATTACAACTTCGGTATCGCCACACTGGCCGGCGTCGGACTGGTCGCCGTACGGGGTGACGCACAATACGTCGGACATCCCGGCGTCGGGGCGGCCTACGGCGCCGGAACAGCGCTCATCGCCGACGAATTCGCCCTCCTCTTGGACCTGAAGGACGTCTACTGGGCCAAACAGGGCCGGATCAGCGTCGACATCTCGCTCAGTATCATCTCCGTCCTCGGCCTCTACCTCACCGCCGCCCCCTTCTGGCACGAACTGACCAAAGCCACCCGTCAGCATGCCCTGGAGCGCCACTCCTCGGCGTAGAGCCCCTGCGGGTCGGGTCGAGGGGCGCAATGGTCAGTGTTTGAAGGCGTCCTTGATCTTCGCCCCAGCCTGTTTGATGTTGCCTTTGACCTTGTCGCCGCGTCCTTCCGCTTGCAGACGCCGACTACCTGTTCCGCGGCCGGCAGCCTTTTTGGCGCCGCCTTTGACCGCTTCGGCTTTGTGCGCGATCTTCTTGGCGATACTCATGGTCGGCCGTCCTTTGTGAGTGATCTGCCAGTGCATCGGGAGGGTGGCCAGTCAGCGGTTTGGTCAGGTGCTGAGCAAGCGGTTGAAGAACGAGCGGTAGCGCTGGAGCGCAAGGCGCAGATCCTCGGTCGCCACCTCCTCACCGCGATGCCACTGGCCTTCGAGACCTCGCTTGTGCTCGGCGAAGGTCGTGGCCAGTGCCTGCATCGTCTCGGCGACCAGCTGGTCGGCCGCGTTGACGGCGTTCTTGGGGTCGTCGACGAATTCGCCCTGGATCTTCTGCCACCTGGCGCGGAATACCTCCTGCTCATTCCCGAGCAGGGGTTCGTTCTCCTTGGCCAGTTCTTCTTCGCGGCGTTCACTGACGGATGCCCGGCCGCCGCTTTCCTCCCGGCCCTCCCGGTCGGTGGTCGTGGCCTCCCCGGGGTACTCCGGTGGGGCGTCAGCCAAGCCCGGCGCCTCATCTCCGGGGTCCTGCCGGGCACCGGTCAGGTCCTCCGTGGACGGAACGCCCTCGTTCGGCTGGGGTGTGTCTTGGTTGCGCATCTCTTCACTTCCGTCCGTCACGTGTTGCGGCCGGGCGTCGACTGGGCCGACTCGTCATTCTCAAGTCACTGGCTGCGGGCTCACTCCTGGCTCTCGCGTGGCCGGTCGCCGTTGTGGAGCAGTTCGTCGAACAGCTCGCGGTAGTGCACCATCGCGCCGCGCAGCTCCTCCGTGGTCGCCTGATGGCGGCTGCTGCGGTCGTTGACCTCGTGGGCGGCGCGGTAGTGCTCCAGCGTGCGCCCGTGTTGGACCGACAGGTCCTTCAGCTGCTGCTCGTACCCCTTGGTCGGGTACCCGCGTTCGCTCATGAGCGTGGTTACGAGCCGGTCCGCCTGGTGGACCGCGTCGTCGGGCCGGTCGACGAACGTCTCCTGCACCCGGGTCCAGTCCTGGGTGTAGCGGTCGCGGACAGGTGCGGGTAGTGGCTTGATGTCCAGCGCGTCGTGGCGTTCCTCGCGCTCGCGCAGCTCACGCTCGCCCGCCCGGCGACCGTGCTTGGCTTCCACGGCCCGCTCGTACTCCGGGCCGAATTGCTCCCGCAGCTTCCGGCGGCGCATGGTAACCATCCACGCTGCCACCGTGCACAAGAGAAGCACCAGCACGACGGCAATGATGATCACGACAATAGGGGACATTGGGTCCTCCGCTCGTTAGCCGAGTGAGCCCCCGTGCAATGCGGCCGCCGCCCCTGCCCACGCCTCAAAGAGGGCGGTTCACCCGCCCACGCTGTACAGCGGGGCGCGGTTGCGTCTACCAGTAATGCCGTCGTCCGCCGACCGCGTGGCCCAGGTGTCCCAGCAGGAACAGGATGGCCCCGATCACGATCAGGATGATCCCGACAGTCCACAGGATGGTGATCTTGGCCAAGAACGCCACAATCAGCAGAACGACTCCGATGACGATCACGGTTTCCTCCGATCACGCATGAACCCCAGCGCTAATCGTCCTCTCTGCCTGCCTCACTGACAAATTGATCAGCAAGGTCAGCCAGGGCCCGCCGTACCGCAGGCCGGACGCGTGCTCACCTGCGCGGCCGCAGTTCCCCCGGCTCCACCACGACGCCCTGGCGCCACCGGGTCCCACGACGAGCGCGCCCTTCCCGGGGGAGTGGCACGGACGTGGACCGGAAGACTGCCCGCACCGGCGATGTCGACCCTACTGAATGCGAGGGTGACCCCGGCTGGACTGCTTGTGCAGGGTTGGAAGCTGCCGGACCCGACGACTACGCGTCCCGCCCTGGCGCCTGGTGAAAGGCGACGTCGGCCCAGGCGCCCAGAGCGGGGCGGGGCGGCATATCGAGTGTGACGGCGATGATGCGGCCTTGGGCCAACCGTGACAGCTGAGGGCGAGCGGTGCAGTGTCGACGCGCCCTGCTGTCGGCTGAACGAGCCACCTCTCACGAGCAGGCGCTGAGCCTGATCGCCGAGGACGCCGCCGTGGCCTGCCAGATGTGCCGCCCCGACACCGCCGTCGGCATGCTGTGGCTAGTGGACCGTCGCACGCTGGTTTCATGCGCTCCGCACCGATAGTCGTGCACCAGCCGTCCCCGTCCGGAGGCCGCCGGGTTACCGCTTACGGCCACGTCCTCGGCCTCGCCCACGATGATCACGACCTGATTGAGTTCCTCCGCCGTGCCGGTCTCCCGGACCCGGAGACTCTGATCGACGATTCCCAGATGGTGGAGTGGCGGGGCAGCCGTGCCCACCAATGGGACGCGGCCTGACCTTCGCCCCCTCAGAAACCGAGGAGTCTGCCGGTGTGCGCCTTCCAGCCTTTCGGTGGTCCAGCTCCCGGGCCGCTCGCTGAGCCTCGTCGATCAAATACGGTCGGGAGTGCTGCCTGACGGGTCGACACCTGAGGCTCTCCGATTGAGTGGCGCGGATGCGCATCATCCCGCGTCAGTAGTCGCCTGAGTCCATGTCCGTCCGCAACTGGTGCACCGTACGGCGGGGGCTGCCCCGGCACCTACGTGGAGGTCGAGGGGCCGTCGCAGATTGGGCAGAGCTCAGCGAGGCGTACCTGCCCGTCGCCGATGTCGAGGGCTCGCTCGATCGCGCGGGCGGACACTGCGACGACGTCGATCTGGCGCTGCTCCTCGTCGGTGAGGGGGCGGCATGGGCCACGGATTCCTTGGGCGGGGGCGAGGAGCCAGAGCGCGGAGAGCGGCGCGGTGCGCTGGCCGGTGTACCGCCAGCGACGCGGGTTTCTGGACTGGCGGAGCGCCAACTGGTTGCGGCGGGTGTCGTCGGCGGCCTTACGGCGGGCGCGCAGATCTGTCGGCCAGGAGCGGCGCGGCGGAGCGGGGGTGATCGGAGCGTGTTGGACGCCGGCCGCGGTCCGGTCGGCGAGGCCGCCGCACGCTCGCGCGGGGCAGGCGCCCCGCCAGCTGGACGCGCTGGTCCTCGCCGACCTGACCGGCACCAGTGAGAAAAGACCCCGACCTCGACGCCGAGACAGTGGACGGCGACGCCTCGGAAGAGGACGAAGACAGTGTGGAGTCGATGCTCTCCGGCATCAAGTCCCATCGGGGCAACGCCAGCCTCAACTCGCTGATGGACGAGCTGGGGGCAGGTCCTCGCCCGCCGGGCAACGCCGCCCGGCGTTGGCTGCCGTCGTCCGACCCGAGCTGCTGACCGGCGCCGGGGATCCCTACCCCGGCCTCACGCTGGAGCATCTGGGGAGCCCTCCTGCTCCCCAAGCCCCTGCAACAGCGTCCGAACCCGCCGCACGCCGACCACGGTCATCCGTGACGCGAAGAATACTCACAAGGGCGCTGCGGCCCGGGGAGATCGAGCACGCGGTACGCACGCAGAACGGCGATGACGTCAGCGAGGTCGCCGTGGGGCGCCTGGAGGCCGAGGGCCAACTGGTCAATCGTGCTCAAACCCTCGCAGCCGAGCGCCACCCCGTGCGGATGTCACGGCGATCGAGGAGCTCCTGGCCTCCCTCATCACCGGTCCTGGCAACGGCCCCTGAACCGGTAGGGCCAGCACCGCCGCGCATGCAGTCTTGCGGTTCCCGTTCGTGCCACTCCCGCGCGAAGGGCGCGCTCGACGTGGTACCTGGCGGGCCGGGGCGAGGCGGAGACAGGGGAACTGCGGCTGTCCATGTGAGCACCGTCCGGCCTGCGGTACGGCGTGCCCTTGCTTGACCCTGGTCAATTGTTGTAGCTGAGGCCGGTGGAGAGGACAATTGAGAAGAGGCAGGACTTATGCGTGATCGGAGGAAACCGTGATCGTCATCGGAGTCGTTCTGCTGCTTGTGGCGTTCTTGGCCGAGATCACCATTCTGTGGACGGTCGGGATCATTCTGATCGTGATCGGAGCGATCCTGTTCCTGCCGGGCCGCCTGGGCCATGCGGTCGGCGGACGACGGCATTACTGGTAGAAGCAGCAGTACCCCGCTGTGTACCGACCCTTTTGAGGCGAACGGCAGGAGCGCGAGTCGCGGGCAACAGCCTGCGGCTAGATGCAAGCAACTTGCTTGGTACGCCCAGTTTCGGACCTGTGCGCGGGGGCCGCCGCCATGCACGGGGCTCACTCGGCTCGCGAGCGGAGGACCCAATGTCCGCTATTGTCCTCATCGTTGCCGTCGTGATGGTGCTTCTCTTGCGCACGGTGGCAGCGTGGATGGTCACGATGCGCCGCCGGAAGCTGCGGGAGCGATTCGGCCCGGAGCAGCCCGGAGCACGAGCGGGTCGTGGAGGCCAAGGACGGCCGCCGGGCGGGCGAGCGTGAGCTGCGCGAGTGCGAGGCATGCCACGACGCGCTGGACATCAAGCCACTGCCCCGCAGCGGTCCGGGACCGCTACACCCAGGACTGGACCCGGGTGCAGGAGAAGTTCGTCGACCGGCCCGACGACGCGGCTTGCTCATACGACCGCTGACTGGCCTGTGGGGCTCGAAAAGTCGTCGCTGCAGGTCACGCGGCGTATCGATACTCGTTGATGATGCCGCCGAGGACCCTGGTGCGGAGCAGGCTTCGGTCGTCGAGGTCGTGCACGATTGCGGGCTGTTCGGTCGCGCTGGGCGGTAGCTGTTGCCGGGATTGGTGCGGCCGGTGTCCGTTGTAGTGGTCCTGGTAGTCAGTCAGGACCTTCCTGGCGTGGCTCTCGCCCCGGATCAGGACGTGGTCGAGGGCCTCGCGGCGGATGGTGCCGATCACGCGTTCGCAATGCGCGTTCATGCGCGGTGCCCGGGGCGCGCTGAGCAGCACCTCCGTGTCCTCGGCGGTGAAGACGGCATCGAAGGCGTCGGTGTACCTGGCTGTCGCGGTCGCGTAGCAGGAACCGGGGCCCGGCGCCCCGCTCGCCGAGGTCGGCAGCGATGTTCCGGGCCTGTTGTACCGCCCACTGCGCGGTGGGTGCGCGGTCACGCCGGTGATGTGCAGTCTCCGGGTGCCGTGCTCGATGAACGCCATCGCGTACAGGCGCTTGCCCCAGGCCGTGTCGATAGGGAAGAAGTCCGCGGCAAGGATCCCCTGAGCCCGCGCCGTGAGGAAGTCGCGCCAGGTGGGGCCGGAGCGGCGCGGGGCCGGGTCGATGCCTGCTGCGTGCAGGATCTCCCAGACCGTGGAGGCCGCGATGGGGTGCCGGGTCGGGCCAGTTCGCCCTGGATGCGGCGGTGGCCCCAGCGGGGATTTTCATCGGCCAGGCGCAGCACGAGACTCTTGAGTGCGGCCGTCGTCGGCGGCCGTCCGGTGCGGGAGCCGCGGGCGGAGTAGTCCCACTTCCTGGCGATCAGTTTGCGGTGCCAGGCCGGCAAAGTGCCGGGGGTGACGGGGAAGACGGCGGTCCAGCGGTCACGCGGTATCAGCGAGCTGAGGGCGGCGAGCCAGAATCGGTCGGCCGGCTCATAGCGCACCCTGCCCTTCACATGCCTGCGCAGGATGGCATTCTCGTGCCGCAGCACCAGCAGTTCGGCATCCTTGGCGGTGTCTCGGCGCAGTAGGACCGCGGGGACGGACAACAGCGCGCGGGCGGTGCGGTAGAGCAGGGACGCGATCACCAGGGCAGCATGACAAGTCCTTACCGACGCCCCTGGAGGCGGGTGCTGACCAGCCGCGATGACTTTACGAGCCCCCACAAGCAGTCCCCCCGCCCCGCGCTGATCCCTGCGCTTCAGCGAAGCGAACACCTCGGCCACGAACTCGCCACACACCGGCCGAGCGGACGCCCTTCTTCAGGATTCAGGTGTCGTCGATGGTCAGCACCGCTCCGCAGTCTCCGATCTGCCTCATCAATTGGCGCAACTGCACACGCGTGGTCTGCGCGCTGACCGCTATCGCGTGGTCGCCCTCACTGACCGGCACACCCCCCCCCAACAGCGGTGGTCAGCGCAGGAAGGGACGGTGTTGTGGCGGATGTCCCGTCCGTCGGCGTGCGGAATATAGGCCAAGAGTGCCGGTTAGCCAAACCGGTGATGGTGACGACCATGGGACTTGCTCGCGTTCGGCAGTCTGCGGCCGCCCTGCTGCGGACCCAGCGCTGGAATGCGGCGATGTCCATGCCTGCGTGGGCGGTTCCACGCCCTCAAGGAGAGTGAAGTCGTGTCTGTTCCGATCAAGAAGCTTCCCCCTAATGCGAAGGGGCAGATCCGGTACCGGTTTGTGGTCGATGTGGGAACTCACTCCTCGACTGGGAAGCGGCAGCAGGTGACCCGCACCTTCGGCACGCTGAGGGAAGCGAAGGCCGAGTATGCGCGCATCACGAACCGTCGCTACGAGACGGCGTCCGTGCCGTTCGAAGCGCGGACGCTGGACGAGTGGCTCGATCAGTGGCTCGCAAAGAAGGCGGAGGACCTGGAGGTGAGCACCGTCTACAGCTACACCATGACCCTGGGCCGGCTTCGGGGAAGACTCGGGCACATCCGGCTTCAGGAACTCACTGAGGATGACGTCGAGGCATGGATGAAGTGGGCGCTGCGGGAGGGACGGGTTCGAGGTGGCAAGGCGGGCACCGGTCTCGGGGTGGCCTCGGTCGAGATGTCGCTGGCGCGGCTGAGAGAGGCGCTCGACCGGGCGGTGACGCGGCGCCTCGTCGAGGTGAACGTCGCCCGGGAGGTGACGATCCCCCGGAACCTTCGGAAAGCGGAACGGCGGACGAAAGCGATGCTCCCGCCCTGGAACCTCGCGGAGGTACGCGCCTTCGTGTGCGCGGTCAAGGACGACCGACTGTGCGCCGCTTTCCTTCTGTCCCTGATGGGACTGCGGCCGGCGGAGATCTGCGGGATGCGCTGGGCCGACGTCGATCTGGGAAGGGCCACCCTGGCTGTCACCCGGACCCGGACGCTGATGGGCAACCGGTTCGTGGTCGAAAAGGATGCGAAGTCGCTTGCTGGTGAGCGGCAGCTTCCCCTGCCCGATCTGGTGGGGGAGGCCCTCGCCGGCTTCAAGGCCACGCAGATCGCCGAGAAGCTCGCGGCGGGGGAGAGGTACGAGGACAACGGGTACGTGCTCGTAGATCGACTCGGCAGGGCACTCAACGGGCGGCAGCTGCGTGAGCGGGCGTACCAGGTCATGGCCGAGAACGCGCTGCGCCGGGTCCGTTTGTACGACGCCCGCGCGAGCTGTTTCACCTATCTGGCGAACAACGGGGTGCCGGACCATCTGCTTGCCCGCTGGGCAGGGCACACCGACGTCCGGACGACGAAGCGTTGGTATGTGAAGCCGGATGTGGAGGATCTACGGCCGGCCGCGGATACGTGGGGAGAACTGGCGAGGGCCCCCGCCCCCGCTCACGAAGAGAATGTGAGATGTGGGAGCGTGAAGGGGTGAGTGAGAAGAACGTCGAAACCCTGCAATACCGCTTTGACGGGCCGGAAGAGGCCCCGGTCCTCGTCATGGGGACCTTCCTCGGTGCTACATGGCACATGTGGGACCGGCAGATACCGGAGCTCACCCAGCACTGGCGGGTCCTGCGTTTTGACCTTCCCGGCCACGGCGGCGCCCCCGCCCACCCGGCTTCCGCCGTCACCGAACTCGCCGACCGGCTGCTGGCCACTCTCGACGGGCTCGGGGTCCAGCGCTTCGGGTACGCAGGCTGCTCCCTCGGCGGCGCGATCGGCGCCGACCTCGCGCTGCGCCACCCGCACCGGGTCGCTTCGCTCGCCCTGATCGCCGCCTCGCCCCGGTTCGGCAGCGCCGACGAATTCCGCCAGCGCGGCGTGGTCGTCCGCACCAACGGGCTGGAACCGATGGCCCGCAGCGCGCCGGAGCGCTGGTTCACCCCGGGCTTCGCCGCCGCGCAGCCCGCCATCGTCGAGTGGGCCGTCCAGATGGTCCGCACCACCGACCCCGGCTGCTACATCGCCGCCTGCGAAGCCCTCGCCGCCTTCGACATCCGCGGCGACCTCGGCCGCATCACCGTCCCGACCCTCGTCCTGGTCGGCGCCGAGGACCGGGTCACCGGGCCCGGCGACGCCCGCACCCTGGTCGCGGGCATACCGGACGCCCGGCTGGCCCTCGTCCCCGGCGCCTCCCACTTCGCCCCGGTCGAGCAGCCCGGAGCCGTCACCGATCTGCTCCTCACCCACTTCTCCATGGCCTGGCAGGACACCCTCGCCGCCATCCCCGCCCCGCCGTTCACTCCGCAACTCTCCACCCCCGTGCTGCCCGTCGCCGAGATCACCGCCGCCGCGCGGCCGGAGACCGGCACCACCGGACGCGCAGACCGGTACGAGCCCGGCATGAAGGTGCGCCGCGAGGTGCTCGGTGACGCCCATGTGGACCGCACCCTGGCCGCCTCCGACGACTTCACCGGCGACTTCCAGGAGCTCGTCACGCGCTACACCTGGGGCGAGGTGTGGACCCGGGAGGGCCTGGACCGCCGCACCCGCAGCTGCGTCACGCTCACCGCGCTGGTCGCCGCCGGCCGTCTGGAGAGCCTGGCCGCGCACGTCACGGCCGCACTGCGCAACGGCCTCACCCCGGCCGAGATCAAGGAGGTGCTGATGCAGACCGCCGTGTACTGCGGCGTGCCGGCCGCGAGCGCCGCGTTCTCGATCGCCCAGACCGTGATTCAGGAAGAAACGACGCTCCGCCCGTAGCAGGATGGGCCCATGAACGCTGCGAACCCCATGCACCTGACACTGACCAAGAAGACGCACTCCTGCATCCGTCTGGAGAAGGACGGGCGGACACTCGTCATCGACCCGGGCGCCTTCTCGGAGCAGGACGCCGCCGTCGGCGCCGACGCGATCCTGGTGACGCACGAGCACCCCGACCACTTCGACGAGGGGCGGCTGCGCGCCGGCCTGGAGGCCAACCCGGCCGCCGAGATCTGGACCCTGCGCAGCGTCGCCGACCGGCTGTCCGCGGCCTTCCCCGGCCGCGTCCACACCGTCGGGCACGGCGACACCTTCTCCGCGGCGGGCTTCGACGTACAGGTGCACGGCGAACTGCACGCGGTGATCCACCCGGACATCCCGCGGATCACCAACATCGGCTTCCTGGTGGACGGTTCGCTCTTCCACCCGGGCGACGCGCTCACCGTCCCCGACCGGCCGGTCGACACCCTGATGCTTCCGGTGATGGCCCCCTGGAACAAGATCTCCGAGGTCATCGACTACGTACGCGAGGTCAAGCCGCGCCGCGCCATCGACATCCACGACGCGCTCCTCACCGACCTGGCCCGCCCGATCTACGACAACCAGATCGGCAGTCTCGGCGGCACCGACCACGGCCGTCTGGCCCCGGGGGACTCGACCGGCCTGTGACCCCGGCCGGTCCGGCGGCTGTCAGTGGCAGCGGCTAGGTTTACGTACATGCGCATCGCCACCTGGAACGTCAATTCGATCACCGCCCGGCTCCCGAGACTGCTGGCCTGGCTGGAGAGCTCCGGCACGGATGTGCTGTGCATCCAGGAGACCAAGTGCGCCGCCGAACAGTTCCCGGCGGACGCGCTCCGCGAGCTCGGCTACGAGTCCGCGGTCCACGCCACGGGCCGGTGGAACGGGGTCGCGCTGGTCTCCCGGGCCGGCCTGTCCGACGTCGTCGAGGGCCTGCCCGGCGGCCCCGAGTACGAGGGCGCGCAGGAGCCCCGGGCGATCTCCGCGACCTGCGGTCCGGTCCGCGTCTGGTCGGTGTACGTGCCCAACGGGCGCGAGATCGAGCACCCGCACTACGCGTACAAGCTGCGCTGGTTCGAGGCCCTGCAGAAGGCCGTCGCGGCGGACGCCGCGGGCCCGCGGCCGTTCGCGGTCCTGGGCGACTTCAACGTGGCGCCGACCGATGAGGACGTCTGGGATCCGGCGCTCTTCGAGGGCGCCACCCATGTCACCCCCGCCGAGCGCGCGGCCCTCGCCGCACTGCGCCGGGAGGGGCTGTCCGACGTCATGCCGCGCCCGCTCAAGTACGACCGCCCGTACACCTTCTGGGACTACCGGGAGCTGCGCTTCCCGAAGAACAAGGGCATGCGGATCGACCTCGTCTACGGTAACGCGCCCTTCGCCGCGGCGGTCACGGACAGCTACGTGGACCGCGAGGAGCGCAAGGGCAAGGGTGCGTCCGACCATGCCCCGGTGGTCGTGGATCTCGACGTCTGACGCCTCGGGCGAGCCGTCGTTGTCAGTGGTCGCCGATACCGTGGTCGATGTCCTTATCCCGCTTGCTGGCTGCTTGCTGTGACCAGGACAGCCCCGCCCGTTCAGCGCCGGGCGGGGCTTCATCCACTCTGCTCCCGGACCGCGGGAACGCGGTCCGGGCTCCGCCGGCCGGCGGCCCGGCGCATGCCCAGCGACGCCCAGGCGGTGCCCAGCGCCAGAACCATCAGCAGCACACTCACCCACAGTGGTGAGCGGAAGCCGAATCCCGCACCGATCGCGAGTCCGCCGAACCAGGGGCCGAGCGCGCCGCCCACATTGAACGCGGATGTGGCGAACGAGCCGGACAGGGTCGGCGCGTCGGCCGCCAGCCGGAACACCCACGAGATCAGCGCCGTCCCGGTGCCGAACGCGAGCATCCCCTGGACCGCGACGAGCGCGACCGTCGCGAACGGGTTCCCCGCGCTCAGCGCGAGCCCGGTCCAGCCGACGGTGAGCGCGACCAGACCGGCCGCGGTGAATGCGCGGGGCCGTGCGTCGACGACCCGGCCGGCGACGGTGACCCCGACGAACGAGCCCAGGCCGAACAGTGCGAGCAGAACGGGCACCCAGCCGGCATCGAGTCCGGTGACCCGGGTGGCGAGCGGTTCGACGTAGGAGAACGCACAGAAGGTCGCGCCCTGCACGAGGGCGCTCGTCAGCAGCGTGAGCAGCAGTCGCGGACGGGCCAGGGCCCGCAGCTCGACGCGGGCGCGCGCCGGGGCGGCCTTCGGCCGGGTCCCCGGAATCGTCCTGGCGATCACGACGACGGCCGGTACGGAGACCAGCGCCACGGCCCAGAACGCCGACCGCCACCCCCACTGCCCACCCAGCGCCGCACCGGCGGGCACTCCGGCCACGCAGGCGATGGTGACGCCCCCGACGACCACGGACGTGGCGCGTGCCCGGGCCTCGGGCCCCACCATGGAGACCGCGGTCACCAGGGCCACGGCCCAGAAACCGGCATTCGCCAGCGCCCCGGCGACCCGCGTCGCCAGGAGCACCCCGTAGCCGGGGGTGAGTGCGCCGACGACATGGACGGCGCTGAAGACACAGAGGAAGAACAACAGGGCGCGGCGGCGCGGCCAGTTACGGCTGAAGAGCGCCATCAGCGGCGCCCCGACGACCATCCCGATCGCGAAGGCCGAGGTCAGCAGCCCGGCGGCCGGAATCGATACGTGGAGGTCGGCGGCGATGTCCGTGACCAGACCGGACAGCATGAACTCGGATGTGCCCTGGGCGAAGACGGCGAGCCCGAGTGCGTACACGGCAAAAGGCATGAAGGAACCCCATGGACGGCGTTGGATGGACCATGCAGGGGGTGTGGGCCGCGCCCGCCCGTCAGGAGGGGCGGCAACACGGCGAAACGTCCGGGGTGTTCATGGACGGGACTCGACAACTCGGCAGGCGCCGGGCCGGAGAATCTGCACGCCGGCGCATACGGGGAATGCGCAGCCCACACCTAGGTGATCCTGCGGCGGCAGCCGGGCGGAAGCGGTTCCTTCACCGGTACACGACCGGGCGGGATCGACGCGACAGCGGATCAGCCACCGGCGGACCGGTGGCTAGTCTCTGTCGGACTCGGGGCTGGACACGATCGCGAAGCTATCAGCCCGGCCGCCCTCGCCTCCACCCCTTTTCCGCCGGAGCGGTGGCGGCAGCCGGAACATCCGGACCGGGCCGCGTCCGGTTCAGCACTCGAACGACAGACCGCGCGCCCTGTGGTGCGTAACACGCCCGGGATGCGACCCTGAGTGGTATGAACATCCCTTTCACGTTCCACTTGAACGCATGAGATGAGGTCTGACCTGCAAATACCCGGTCTGCCAGACCAGAAGTGGGAGTTAAGTGGGAGTTAGCTCCATACGGCATCTCCCATGCGGTCCTGCACCGACTCCCACCGCTCCTGCAGCGTCTTCATGATGGCACGCTCCATCGGAACCGTCACGCTTGAGTACACGCCCTCAACTCCCGGCACCTCGTGACCCATGCGCGACTCCACTGCGAAACGGCTGTGCCCATCCTCATCCAGCCACGCCTTCGCTCCGTGCCGGATCAGGTACAGGCGCTTTCCCTGGAACGCAGACACCTCCGGCAGGGCCAGGCGCTCACCAGGCCGACGCGGCCCCTCGTCCTCCGTCGCTCCGTCGGCGATCGGGCGCCAGTACTTGTGGTCGAAGTTCGCCGAGCGCAAGTTGCCCCCACCGATCGACGGGAACACCCACCGGGAGTCGTGCTCCTTCAGGAGCCGCTCCAGCATCTCGTCGAGGAACGGCGGCACCACCAGGGTCCTGAAGGACTCGTACTTCGGCGGGAAGAACTGCAACCCGCCGCCCTCGTACTGGACTTGGCGCTCCACCCGGATCGCTGGCATCAGGTCCTCGCCCTTGCCGTACCGGCCCATGTCCTCGGCATAGCGCTCCGCCTCGTCGGGGTCAGCCCTCAGATCCGACCCGGGCCAAGTCGGGTAGCAGTACTCCCGGGTGAGGCCGTACAGCTCGGCCGGCCGCATGCCCGGCGTCAGGAGATGACGGCTGGCGGCGGCCCCGAGTGGACGGTTGACGTTGCCTGGGCCCCAGGGCGGTCCGGGTTCGTACTGCCGATTCGGTACGGCCGCAGGTCGGAACGGTGACCTCGAACCCCGAGCCTGTCTTCGACATGCCGGGCTGCATCTCCAGCTACACGCTCACCGAGTCTTACGAAGAAGGCAAAGGGGCCACGCAAGTGCGCGCGTATGGCGATGGTGAGGGCGCGTCGCGCCTGAAGTCGGGCCTGATGACCGCAAACGATCTGATCGCGGCCGGATACTGCCTGTGGGAGCACCGCTACACACCCGCCGACGGCCTGACCGACCCGGGACAGCTGACCGCGCACGCCCGCGAGGACCTGGCCACGATGCGCACCGGGGCAACCGTCTGGACCGTGGACGCCGTCGCATCCCAGGCCCCCCGCCTCGGCCGTGATTTCGGGCTCGGTGACAGCGTCCGCGTCGCCCGCTCGCCCCGGCACCCACAGGGCGCCTCCACCGCAGCCCGCTGCTGGGCCTGGCAACTCGACCTGGACGCAGACACGGTCTCGCCAATCTTTCTGGAGGACGACTGATGCCTCGCCACCTCGACCAGCTGCCGCCGGACATGACCACCATCTCGCGGAAGATCGCCGCGCTGCAGCGTGAGCTCCGGGCAGCGAAGAGGGCCGCGTACACCACGGTCACGAACGGGAAGACGACCTACGCCAGTGAGGGCGGCTGGGACATCGTGATGGATCCCGGCAACGACTTGCCCATCGTCTACTTCAGGGACCCGAACGGCGCCGAAATGGCCGCCCTGAATGCGACAGGCAGCCCTGGCCGTCCCGGATTCAACCTGTCCAGCGGCCCGTTCGGCGACAATGGCGCAGTCGACTGGCGGTGGGTCACCTTCGCCGGGCAGACCGAAGACGGCGCGAACAACAACTGTGTCACGGCCCGCCTCCAGACGTCGGACGTGAACCGTCGGATCGGCGGGTGGCTCTATCTGGACCCGGCATCGGTCCAGTTGGGGCTGGTCAACACCGACACCGGTGTGAACCAGATCTTCCAGATCGCCGACTCGATGAACGCGCCTGCGTCACCAGCGCGCCGCTCCTGTGGAGAAGAAGGTCACCGCCGCATCGGTAGCCGCGTACCTCGCGTCGACCGGGCTCCTCGCGGCCCTCGCTGCGGTCCAGGACGATGCCCGTCTCGTCGGCTGGCTCCCGGACGGTGCGGCGCCGTTCGTCCTCGCCCTCATCCCGACCGCGACCACGTTCGTGTCCGGGTGGGCAACCAAGCACAGCCCGCGCCGCCCGACCAGCGCCTGACGTAAGTGGAGTAGCACGTATCCGATGACCCGACTCTCGGCGAGGTGAACCGGCGGGTCGAGGTTGGGTTCGCCGACGTCAAAGAGGACCTCCAGAATCTCGCTGCTCGCCTCGACAGCCGCGTCTCCATGGAGAGATACCAACTGGAGCAGGCCGCCCGCGACAAGGAGATCAAGGACATCCTTGAGCGGATCCGGGCGATCGAAGAAGCCCGGCGTGAAGAGTAGCGTCAGCGGGAAGCTGACCAGCGGGCCGCTATCGCCCACCGTGCGGCGGATCGCCGACTCATCCTGACCGGCCTCATCGTGCCCGTGCTCCTGGTCCTGCTGCAGGTGTACCTGTCGACGAGGGGGGCTGGTTCGTGAGTACCCACGCGTCGCCCGGAAAGGCCCGGCGCCGCACTGATATCTGGTTCGCCGTGGGCGTGCTGCTGGCGGTGTTCATCCTGGGCTGGGTCGTGGTGACGATGCAGCAGATGGGCCACGACCTCCGCACCGCGAACGAGACGCGCGACGCCCTGGCTCAGCAGGTCGAGCGGCTGGGGGAGTCCCCGGTGGCCGGCCCGCCCGGCAGCCGCGGCCAGCCCGGGGCCTCCGTCGTCGGTCCACCCGGGCCACAGGGCGACCAAGGCGCTCCTGGCCCGATCGGTCCCACTGGCCCTGTGGGCCCGAGTGGCAGCCCCGGAGCGGACGGGAAGGACGGCGCTGCTGGCGTCGGCACACCAGGCCCCACGGGGGCCCCGGGTACGGACGGGCAATCTGTCGTAGGTCCGGCTGGCCCGAAGGGCGACACCGGTCCCGCCGGTCCACCGGGCACCGACGGCAAGAACGGCACGGACGGGCGCGACGGCAAGAACGGGCAGGTCTGCCCGGACGGCTACAGTCTCCAGGTGCCGCCGGATGATCCGGATGCCCTGGTATGCCGCCGTACTGGCGCCGCCAATTCGACGCCGGACCAGTCCCGCAGCCTTCTCGGCCTCGGTGCCCTGGCGGCAACCTCGATTTACAGGAGACTTGATGGCTGACATTCCGCCGCGGCAGGTGCAGCGGCGCATCGACGACAGCGCCGCCGACATGGGGACGCTCGTCGACCTCGGACTCGTCGAGGAGCAGCCGGTGCCGCAGTACGCCGGGCTGTTCATCGAGCCCGACATCCCGCCGGCCGTCGACGAACCCGAGTGACAGATGTCCCCGCTGCCCTTCTGGGCGGCGGGGACATCTTGGCGTCTGGGACGCGAGATGCCGTTGACTGGCTCACTGGATCGGCGGGTTGTCCATCTCCCGGGCTAGAACCCACACCTGGTCTCCACGTCGGCACGTTATGCGCAATCGAATAGGAATCCCGTCGTAGCGCCCCTGCCATCCCTCGGCGACCATGCCTTCCATCCAGTGGCCCGGCCTTGTGCGTTCTACAGCGAAAGGGCGGCCCCGCCCCATCTCGCGTGGCACGGGTGCCACGCGACGCCCCAACTGGTCGGCTCCATCGATGCCTGGCGCGAATCGAAACGGACCCCAAACGTGAGCATCGACGTCTGCCTGGGTAAGGCTTGGGGTCGGGTTTAACACTCGATGATCCATGTCGTCGTCGATGATCTCTAGTGCCACCGAGGTGAGGTCTCCCAAGCTGTCTGGCCCGGCGAGGTGCACTGTGATGCTTCCTCGATCACCGAACCGTCCTGTGAGGGACAGCCTGATGTCAGGTGTGAGGTCTTCGTGGCGCCGGTCGCGCTCAATAGCGGTGAGCATGCGAGCGGTCGATGAGGAGCGTTGTGCAGCCCACCATGCGCCGCCAGCGGCAATGGCGCTGAGAGCTGCTGCCGTAGTGCTGATCGTGTCGGTCCAGTCGAGAGCCATGCGACGGGAGCGTAGCCGGAGGGACAGACAACCACTCGATGGTTAGCGAAGGCCCGTCAAGGACGGATGAACAGCAGGTTCCAGCACCGCTCGAGCCCGGATCCTTCGAGCGTCCGGCTGTGGAGCTTCCAGCCGAGCGCCTCCACGCGTCCGATGGCTGCTGCCACGTCGGCGTCCCGATTGCGCGGGGAGGGCGACGGGTGGAACCGGTTCGTGAACGCGGCGTCTCCCCGCTCCCACGCTTCTGCCGCGGCCTCGTCGATGCCCTTGATGGCTATCTTCTTCAACAGCTTCCTCAACATGGCGACACCGTAAGGGTGCATGGCGGCCACGGGGTTTAGTGGCAAGCTCAGCACCGAGGAGCGGCCCACACTCATGGCCGCAGTCGAGTACGTGCGCGAAGGCGACATGCTCTGCGTGCAGGAAGTCGACCGCCTTGGTCGCACCCTCCTCGAGGGGCTGATCGTCCTCAACGACCTCTTCGAGCGAGGCATCGCCGTCAAGGTGCTCGAAGGCATCGCCGCCGGCGAGCACACAGAACGCTCCCTCATCCTCGACTTGGCCCTGGCCCTGGCTGAGGACCGCCGCCGAGACATCGTGAGGAAGACGAAGAATGGCCTCGAGGCCGCCCGCAAGCGTGGACGCGTTGGCGGGCGCAAGCCCGTCATGACCGAAGCGCTGACCGTCCAAGCGGCCGCCCTCCGGGGCCGCGGCTTCACGATTCGGCAGATTCAGCCGCATTTGCGGATCGCCGAGGGTGCGAACAAGGGGAAGAACCCCAGCATCGGGGCCATCTCCCAGGCGCTACAGGCCCACGACGCCGAGCAGTGACTAGAAGTGACGGGTCAGCTGCCGGTCACGCCGCTTCGTACCGGTGCGCCCGCCCGCCGCGCCATTCGATCCAGTGCGGGTCGTCGAGGAGGTCCCAGGCATCGTCGAGTCCGGCTCGCCGCAGGAACTCGACGAGGTCGTGGTCGTCGTGGGCGAGCCCGGAAATCTCCCCGTTGATGGTGACCCTCCGCCCACCGGTACGGGACAGGCCGTCGACGACTATCGGGGCGCTCATGTCTTCAGGGTGCGCCGCGCTGCTTCTCACGGCGCGTCGAGCACGGTGTCCGGCCGGCACACCTCGCAGGCTGTGGCCCCGTCGGCGAGCTCGGCGACGGCCCGCTCCCGACTGATGGGTCGCAGCTTCTTTCCGGCAGCCCAGCAGTCGCCGCGGTGGACCTCAGTGGTCGGCGAACCGGCGCCGGCGTCAACGATGCCCCAGTCCGGAGTGGGCGGGCGGCGCGGCGCCTTGCTCGGCTGCTCGCGGTCCCGCGGCTCCTTGCTCTGCTGCTCGCCCCGCTGCTCGACTGTGGCGATCTGCTGCTGCACCTCGGCCAGCAGCATGCCGAGGTACGTCTCCAGGGTGCGGAGGCGTGGCAGATCAGGCGGAAGGTCGTACATGAGTTCGAGTCTATTGCCGTGCCAGCATGGCAGCGCACCGCACGGAAGCCGATGAGAGGAGCCGCATGAACGACGCTGACCTGCTGCGGACTCTCGGCGTGGACCCATCGGAGCTGGATCCGGCCCCATCATGGGCACCGCGCCGGGGCGCAGGCGCCGGGCGGCTCGACGGCAGCCATCCTTGCGCGCGCTGTGGTGAGCCCGCGAGAGCGACCGGGGTCGTCGACACGCCTGGGTATGGCCGCCGGTGGCTGGACCGCTGCATGCCCTGCTTCCGCGCCACCACACCGCGCGGCGGCCCCCGCGCACCGCTGGCGGACACGCTGGCCGTGCTACGGGAGGCGGGCGTCGCCCTGACCATCGTGGCCGACGAGTCGCAGTTGCCCTGTCCATGGGTGAAACATGCGCAGCCGCCGTTGCACTTTCGTTCGGTGCAACGGCGGCTGCGTCGGCAGGGCCGTTACTGCAGCTTCCGCTCGATCCGGTTCTCGGGTACCTGCTCTGTCATCTTGTTCCGCTCGTTCTTGATGGTGTAGCTAGCCTGCTGCCCGCTGCCCTCGGCACGCTCGATCTTGCCCTGCGCCTGCTCATCCTGCTGGGTCCGGTACTCCACACGATCGCCCTGCTTGAACTGCATGGACTCTCCAAGTTGCTTGTAGGTCGGCGGGGGCTGGCCCCACGTGTTCGGCGGGGGACGCCCCTCATGGCGCCCGTGGTCATCGCTAGGCGCACTGACAGCCCACCCCCACCTCCACACCACTGCAACCAGTACGGGCCGAATGGAGGACGTCGTAGTCTGTCGCCGTGGACCGCTATCACCTGGCCCTGTCGATCGGGCCCGGCCCGTCATGCACGGCTGGTGGCCCGACCTGGCGACGGCCGAGCGGAAGTACACGCGGTGGATCGGCGAGCGCGGTGGCGTCGATGACACCCGAATCACGCTCACCAACGAGGTGGATGGTGGGCGGGTGCTGAAGTCCTGGCCAAACGCGGACCGCTGATACGGCCCGCACTGTCGACTATGGCTGTCACGCTGGCCTTGGCCCCGCTGTCAGCCCGTCGGCGGGGCTACCTGGGTTGCATAGGGCAACGTCACTCAGGACACAGCGTCTCCCGCAGCGCGGTATTCAGCTGCTTGCCCTGGGCGTCCGTGAGCGGCCGGGCGTCGTTCCCGAAGCGCTGCGCCGCGAGCCAATCCACCTTGGCGCCCCCGCCGGCGAGCGAAGAGCACTGGTTGCGCCCGGCGTCGATGGCCTTCTCCTCGTCCTCGGCGATCCGCGGGTCCACGGCCTTGATCGCGGCAAGGTACGCGGCCCGGTCGGCTCCGGTCGGCGCATCCGGGATGCCTGCCGCCTTCTCTGCGGTGCTGCTTTTGCCGGTATCGGCTGGGGCGCTGCTGCTCGGTTCTGCCTTGTTCACATCTGCCTGCTCGGTCGAGCATGCGGTCAGGGCGAGCAGCGCGGCGGCGGCGAGCAGGACAGCGGCGGGTCTCACGATGGCACTCCGAATGTAGGCGTGCAGGGTGTGACACGTGGAGCAGGCGAACGGTTGTGCAGGTGCCACCTGCTGCCCGGCTCGGTTGTCATACCGCCCCAGTACCGTGGACTCATCACATTCGCGCCTATGGCTGGGCGCAGCTACGAGACCGCCCCTCACCCGGAACAGCGCCCGGGGGAGGGGCGGACGCGCGTCAGCCGTCGCTTTCCGGCTCCGGATGCAGGACGGCCTTCTTCACGGCCATCTCCAGCTCGAACCGGGACACCCCGGCCGCTTCAGCATGTGCGGTCACGGCGGCCTGGAACTTCGCGGCCGCCTCACGCCACGGCGCCCACCCCTCCTCCGTGTACGGCTCGGCGAGGGCCTTGCGCTGCTCCTCAACGGCGGAACGTTCCAGCATGATCAGATCTCAGGGATATCGATTGCCACGGCCGGATCGTAAGCGGCGCCGCTGACAATCGACCGAAGCCGCGCAGGTCAGGCTGCCGCGACGACATCCGCCCGGACCGCGGCTTCCCACTCCACCAGCAGCCGCTGATACTCCGCCTCACCCTCCGGCGACAGCGGGCCAGCCGTCCACAGCGCGCGGATGTCCGCGTTCACCGCGGCGGGGGAGCGCACAGGGGTGGTAGGCGAAGGGGTGATCGACATGGGAACAGGCTACGGCGAGGGACTGACAACGGTGCCGACCGCGTCGAGGGCGAGATGCCACGGGAAGCCAGCAGGATTGCCTTGCTTCGGCGGATGAGACTCGTACCCGCCCGGGCCGTCGAGGAAGAGCACGCCCTGGCTGCGGAGGTCAGCGATGCTACGGGCTACGGCCAGCTGAGCGCCCTGTGCCTGATTGAAGTACGGCATTGCAACCACCGGCACGCCCATGTGTACGCCCTCGGATACCAGCCCAAGAGCCAAAGTGTCGGCGATGCCGTTGCCCCACTTGTTCAGGCTGGTGCAGCTGAGCGGGGCGACGAGCATGGCGTCGGCCTTTGGCAGCGCGTCTTTCTCCCAGGGGAGCTTGTGCCGAGACCTCACCGGGTGCCCGGTCAGCTTCTCAAGCTCGGCCATTCGCGGCTCCCACCAGGTCGCAGCGGCCGGCGTCAGGATCAGGCAGGTGTCCCAGCCGCGGGTCTGCGCCTGCCGGACACCCTCGTCGATGTACTGGGTCGGGCCGGCCGCGCAGGCGATGAGGTAGAGAACTCGCTTCGTCATGCGGGGAGTCCACATCGCGCGGCCAGGCGGCGCAAGTCCCCGCCGGGAACCGGGGTCGCTCCGACCACGTCGGCGACGAGGTCGACCGTGGACTGTCGGCCAATGACCTCTTCCGGGGCCAGCCGCGCCGCTTCGATCAGCGACTCGGCAGCGGTTTCCTTCCGCCGTGTCAAGAGCTGAGCGCGTGCCATCGTGATGAGGTGCTGCGCCTGCCGCTCCTTCGACAGCCCGTACAGCGCTTCGCCGTTCAGCCCGTCCGCGGCTTCGATCGCTGACCACCCGTCCTCGAACTTGGTGAGCACATCCACTCGGTGCAACCCGACGTTCGTCGGCCCGAACATCGTGTAGTCCTCGTCGAGGTCGGCACCCTGCTGGTCAGCTACCTCTGCAGCCTGGTCCACGTGCTCACTGGCCTGGCGCACTGCGGCCGTCGACCGGTCCACGGATGCGGCTGCGATCGCCGCGTTCAGGTACAGCATGCCGAGCGTCGACAGCCCCAGCGGCCCGCTCGCCTCCAGCTCCATGGACAGGCGCCGCGCCGCCCCTATGGCGAAGTCCACGGCCGCGCGCGGCTGCTGCTGGTACGTGAGCGACTTCGCGACCCGCCTCGACGCCGCACCGATCGCCACCGCATCACCGGAGCGTTCGGCCGCAGCCAGGGCTCGGTCGGCAACCACAGCGGCCTGCACGGCTGTTGCCGGACCGTACTTGTGAAGGAAGGACGCGGTCAGCTGCAGAACGCGCGACAGCAGGGCGTGAGCCTCGCTGGCCTCAGCGCCGGCGCGCGCGGCGGACTGCCTTGACCTGACGATCAGTGTGGGAAGGTCTCGGCCGAGCGCCCCGTAGTGGCAGGCCTGGAACGCCTCGCAGCAGTAGGTCAGCCTGCGTCGCAGCTCCGCAAGCGGCGGGGGATCCCCGTCCTCGTCGTTGCGGTACAGGACGTCAATGACGGCAAGCGCCTCGACTGGTGGCGTGGTCGCCGGGGGCGGCTCAGGAGGCCCGTCCATCAGTAGCTGCTCCAGGGGGATGCGCAGGACTTCGGCCGCGCGCACCAACACTGATAAGCGTGGGTCCTGCTGACGCTGCCCGCCCTCCAGATCCTGCACCCACCTGCGGGTTTGCCCCATCAGCCGACCGAAGTCCGCTTGTGTGAAGCCGCGCCGCTCTCGCCAGCAGGCGATGCGTCGGCCGATACGCCCAGTCTCCATGGAGCACTCCCCGAACAGGGCACGCACTTTGCGTGCCCACCCTCGTTGTACCCCGTCCTACCTTGCAGTCACAGCAGATCAACGAGAGCCGGGGACGCTATGACAGTGAGGGACTTACCGCCAGTCAGTGACCTGACGGAGCAGCAGCAGCGCGGATGGTCCTGTGTCTGGTGCAGGGCGCCTCTCACCGTCGGCGAGGACATGGACCTCGGTGAGAAGCGGGCCCGGCCTGATGGAGGCGCCGCGTACAGCTGGTTCCCGCGGGCCTGCTCGGACGCCGCCGCCTGCGCCGTTCGGGAAGCCGAGCAGACGCCATGACGGCCTTAGTTGAGGGCCCAGAATCCCGCCCCCTCCCCGACCTGCGAACACTGACGTGGGACCAGTCCGCCGGCCGCGCCTGCATCTGGTGCAAGAAGCCCCTCACTACCGGCGCGGTCAGCGCAGGGATCATCCGTGGCCAGCTCGGCGCGCACATCCTCGATACCGAGGTGTGGGCAGGGCCGTGCTGCCAGGGGAAGGCGCCATAGACGGGGCTTCTACTCACCAAGGAGCGAGGCGACGGTGGTGTCGAGAGCTGCGGCGATGCGCCATAGGCGGCTGATTCGTGCGTCGTTTTGGGCGCCTTCGATGCGCTGGATCGTGTCGCGAGAGATCTCGGCCCGGTGGGCGAGCTGCTCCTGGGTGAGGTTTTGGTGCATGCGCCGGTCGCGGATGCGGTCGCCGAGGGTGCGGCGGCGTTCGAGGATCCAGGGCGGCAGGTCGGCAGGCACTCGACAAACGCTGTGACCTGCAAGATCACACGTCAGCAGCTACTTTCCGGCATTTTTTGATCACGGATGATCGCCATATTTGCCGGTGGGTGGGCTGAAGCCTCCCTGTGGCCTCCTGGTATATGCCGCAGGACTACCAGTACTGTCGCAGATTCGAACGTTTGTTCACTCGAATAGGCAACCAACGAGAAACGATCTCCGTCGTTGGGCACATTGCCGGTCTCGGGTCGCAGTCCACACCCCCCAAGGTGCAGCGACCCGGGGCCGGTTTTGTGTCATGGTGGGCTGATGTTCGCACTTCGCCAAGTTGACGCTATGGGGGCCCAGTGGGAGTCGAGTGGGAGATGATCATGGTGAACGTGAGCGAACTGACGCTAACTGGGGCTAGCTACTCGACGCCGTCTGTGTGTGATGCCGCCCAGGCCGGGGCTGTATTCAGCGGCAACGCACCAAAGGGGAATCGATCATGAACATCCCTTTCTTGGACAACTGGCGTAAGCGTCACGACGGTACGCGAGGGGCGGGGCTCGCCGCCGCCGTCGCGGCCGATCCCGAGGGCGTGGCCGAGCTGCTTGCCGAATGCGAGCTGCTGCGTGTCCGGGCAGGGCAACGGGGGCTCGAACTCGACGACACCCCGGACTCGTTGGCGGCTCTCGACCAGTTGCCGCCGCGCTGGCGCGACGATCCCGAGGAGCTGCCCTGGCTGGGCAACGACGCGGGGCTCTACCTCGGCACGGTTCTGGTGCGCAATGTCCCTGGTGCGGTCTGGAACATCTGGCCGAGCGGGCAGCCCGTGGTGCGGCTGGCCTCGGGGCGGGAGATCGATGTGGTCGAGGCCGGGCTGGACTGGGCGATGGCGGGCAGCCCCGAGCTCTCGCAGGTGTACTCGGAATCGGCCGAGGGGTAGGACTCTCACTAAAACCAAATAAGACGCCTTATGCCCCATTTGTGCGTGTCGTAGGCGAAGTCCCTTTTCGCGCTGGATAGTTTGCGCTGACCTCGACATAGCGACAAGTGGGTGGGGCAGGGTATGGCCGTCGATCCTTTGATCGAGCTGCGGGACGTCAACAAGTTCTACGGACAGTTGCACGTACTGCGGGACATCAATCTCACCGTCGGTCGCGGGGAGGTGGTGGTGGTCATCGGCCCCTCGGGCTCCGGCAAGTCGACGCTCTGCCGGACCATCAACCGGCTTGAGACGATCGAGTCCGGGCACATCGCGATCGACGGCAGACCTCTCCCCGAGGAGGGCAAGGGGCTGGCCGAGCTCCGGGCCGAAGTGGGCATGGTCTTCCAGTCGTTCAACCTGTTCGCGCACAAGACCGTGCTGGACAACGTCTCGCTCGCCCAGCTCAAGGTCCGCAAGCGGAAGAAGGACGAGGCCGACCGGCGTTCGCGGGAGCTGCTGGAGCGGGTCGGACTCGCCTCGCAGGCCGACAAGTTCCCCGCCCAGCTCTCCGGCGGCCAGCAGCAGCGCGTGGCCATCGCCCGCGCCCTCGCCATGGACCCCAAGGCGCTCCTCTTCGACGAGCCGACCTCGGCACTCGACCCGGAAATGATCAACGAGGTGCTGGAGGTCATGCAGCAACTCGCCCGGGACGGCATGACCATGGTCGTCGTCACGCACGAGATGGGCTTCGCCCGCTCCGCCGCCAACCGCGTGATCTTCATGGCCGACGGGCGCGTCATCGAGGACCGCACTCCCGAGGCGTTCTTCACCGCCCCGGAGAGCGACCGCGCCAAGGACTTCCTGTCCAAGATCCTGAAGCACTGACGGGGGCTCCGCGTTGCGTACGAGAAAAGTTCTGGCCGCCTGCGCCGCTCTTCTGCTCGCCGTCCTCGTCGCCGGATGCGGCAAGGAGGGCAGCCCGCCAGTGAAGGGTCCGAAGCCCGAACAACTGCCCGTGTACAAGGTCGACACCGCCTTCCGGCTGCCCGGATCACCGACCTGGACGAAGGCGAAGAAGCGCGGATACCTGCGGGTCGGGGCCAAGGAGGACCAGCCCTACCTCGGAGAGAAGGACCCGGCCACCGGCGTCTACTCCGGCTTCGACATCGAGATCGCCAAGATGCTGGCGGCCTCGCTCGGCTTCGACCCGAAGACGATCCGCTTCCGGACCATCGCCTCCGCCAACCGCGAGACTGCACTGCAGAACGGCCAGATCGACTACTACGTCGGCACCTACACCATCAACGCCCTGCGCAAGAGGCTCGTCGGCTTCGCCGGGCCCTACTTCATGGCCGGGCAGTCGCTGCTCGTCCGCACCGACGAGCACGACATCAACGGACCGCAGGACCTGGACGGCAGGACGGTCTGCTCGGCGGCGGGTTCGACCCCGTACCAGCGCATCGCCGCCGACTACCCGAAGGCGATCCTGGTCTCCTACGACACGTACTCGATCTGCGTCGACAACCTGCTCACCTACCAGGTCGACGCCGTGACCACCGATGACGCGATCCTGCTGGGCTTCGCCGCGAAGGCGCCCGGGGAGATGAAGGTGGTGGGCAAGCCCTTCTCCGAGGAGCCGTACGGAATCGGTGTCCCGCGCAGCGACAACGTCTTGCGGTTCGCCCTCGACGACGCCCTGGAGGCCAACCAGAAGAACGGCAACTGGAAGAAGGCGTTCGAGGCGACACTCGGTCTGTCCGGAGCGCCCGCGCCGACCCCGCCGCCCATCGACCGCTACCCGGCGACCTGAGAGGGCGGGCATCGACCATGGACGTACTCACAGAGAACTTCTCGCTCTACGGCAAGGGCTTCCTCGGCACGGTCGAGCTGACCGTCTACTCCTCGATCCTGGCCCTGCTCCTCGGCTTCGTCATGGCCTCCTGCCGGGTGGCACCCGTCGGCTCGCTCCGGGTGCTCGGCACGGTCTGGGTCACGGTGCTGCGCAACACCCCGCTGACGCTGCTCTTCTTCGCCGTCCTGCTCGGACTGCCGCGCTTCGGACTGATTCTTCCGTTCAAGGTCTTCGCGGTCCTCGCGCTCGGCTGCTACACCTCCGCGTTCATCTGTGAGGCACTGCGCTCCGGCATCAACACGGTGCCGAGGGGGCAGGGCGAGGCGGCCCGCAGCCTCGGCATGACGTTCGGTCAGACGCTGAACAGCATCGTGCTGCCACAGGCATTCCGTACGGTGATCCCGCCGATCGGGTCGACGCTGATCGCCCTCGCCAAGAACTCGGCGATCGCCGGGGCCTTCAGCGTGACCGAGCTGCTCGGCACCTACAAGACCCTCAACGAGCTGGGCTACAGCATCATCTGGACCTTCGTCTGGATCGCCGTCGGCTACCTGATCATCACCCTGTCCATCAGTGCGCTCTTCAACGTGATGGAGAAGCGCTGGGGAGTCGCCCGATGACCACCCGCACCGCGCTCTACGACATCCCGGGCCCCGTCACCCGCAAGCGCCACCGCCTGTACGGGTTCGTGTCGACGGCCCTGATCCTCGCCCTGTTGGGCTGGATCGTCTATCTGCTCGTCGACACCGGACAGTTCGCCGGCGCCAAATGGACGCCCTTCGCATACAAGGGGATCCAGGAGCTGCTGCTGCGCGGACTGGGCAACACCCTCAAGGCATTCGCGCTCGCCGCGGTGTTCTCCCTCGTGCTCGGGGCGGTGCTCGCCGTCGGCCGGCTCTCCGACCACCAGGCCGTGCGCCGGCTCTCGACGCTTCTGGTCGAGTTCTTCCGGGCCATGCCCGTACTGGTGATGATCTTCTTCATCTTCGTGGCCCTGAAGGTGCAGCCCCTGCCCGCGCTGGTCACCGGCCTGACGCTCTACAACGGCTCGGTGCTCGCCGAGGTGTTCCGCACCGGGATCAACTCGGTGGAGCGCGGCCAGCGCGAGGCCGCGTACGCCCTCGGGATGCGCAAGACGCAGGTCACCACGTTCGTACTGGCCCCGCAGGCGGTGCGCGCCATGCTGCCGACGATCATCAGCCAGCTGGTGGTCGCGTTGAAGGACACCTCGCTCGGCTACCTGATCACCTACGAGGAATTCCTCCACGCAGGCAAGCTCATCGCGTCCAACCTCGACTACGATCTTCCCTTCATCCCCGTGGTGATGGTGATCTCGCCGATCTACATCGGGATGTGCATGCTGCTCTCCTGGTTCGCGACCTGGGTGGCCAAGCAGGAGCGGCGCAATCCGAAGACGAAGGCCGTGGAGGTCGCACCGGCCGAACCAGGAACGCTGCTGCCGGGAGTGCAGTAGCCGGGACCCGCTGCGAAGCGGCCTTTGAGGAGCAGTGCCCGTCCGGCAGCAGCCGGTGATCACTTCTCGCGCGATGCGGTGGTCCCGTACGACGGGTCCGCCGAGGGCGAGGAGAAGGTCAGCTGCGAGCCGGCCGGGCTGCGCTCGGCGTCCAGCGGGTCGAGCGTGTCGATCACCAGGGCGGGCCGGCGGCCGGCCGGGACACCACGGGCGGCGGAGAACAGCTCCGGGTCCGCGGGGGAACGGCCGGGCCCGGCGTCCGTCCGCGGAAGGTATAGGGGGCGTTACTGACCAGCGTGCCGAGAGCGGCCCTTCGTCGTGGAGATGTACGGCGGAGGGCCGCTCTTCTGCGGCGGTTGCCGCCGGCGCGACGGGGGTCAGCGGGTCACTTCAGTGCGCTCTTCGCCTGCCAGTCGAACCAGGCCACGTTCCACGCCCCGTACCCGTTGCCCTCCGCGACCGTGCCCTTGGCATCGGCGCCGGTGATCTCGAACGGGTCGCCGACCCGCACCTGCTGGTACAGCGCGCCGGCGTTGACGTCGCTCATGCCGACACAGCCCGAACTGTGGTTGGCCACCCCGAAGTAGGCGGCGTTCCACGGCGCCGCGTGGGCGTACATCCCCGACCAGGTCAGCCGCATCGACGAGTCGACCATCTTGTCGTAGGCGTCGCCGAGACCGACCGTCTCGGAGCGCATGTTGATCGTGCCCTCCTTGGCCATCAGCGCGGCCGTGCCGCGCCAGGACGCCTTCTCGCCGCCCGGGGTGCCGGCGGACATGGGCACGTCCATGACGGTCTTCCCGTCCCGCTTCAGCGCCAGCCGGTGACGGTCGAGGTCGACCTTCACCACCTGGTTGGTGCCGATGGTGAAGGTGGTCCGGTAGTCGCGGACGAACCAGCCGCCGGACGGGCCGGAGTCGATGCCGTTGAGGTCGGCGTCGAGCGTGACCTTCGTACCGGACTTCCAGTACTCCTTGGGGCGCCAGTCGACGCGGTCCCTGCCGGAGTAGTCCTGCAGCCAGCCCCAGGAGCCCTCGGTGTTGTTCGAGGTGGAGACCTTCAGGGCCTTCTCGACCGCGGCCCGGTCCTTCACCGGGTTGTCGAAGACGATCGACAAGGGCTGGGCGATGCCGACCGTGGTGTTCTTGCCGGGCGCCAGTGTCAGCTTGTTGACCTTGTCGGCCCCGGCGGTGGTGAAGCGGGCCTTGTCGCTGCCGCCCTCGGTGTCCTTCGCCTCGACGCCGTACGTGGTGCCGGGTGCGGCGGGCCGGTCCGACGTCCAGGTCCTGCCGTCGGCGGATATTCGGCCGGTGAGCGCGTCCCCCTCGGCTGCGCTCACCGTGACCGCCTTCAGCTTTCCGGCACCGAGGGTCACCTTCACCGGCTTCCCGGGGGTGGCACGGGTGCCCTGGAGGTTCACCGAGATCTTGGTGTCGTGCGCCGGTGCGACCCCGGCCGCCCCCTTGTCCGAGCCCGACGCCGAGGCGCCGGAACAGGCGGTGAGCGTGGCGCCGAGCACCGCGGTACCGGCGATCAGGGTGAGCCGGACCGGGCGGACGAGCGGGGCGGTACGGCGTATGCGCCGAGGTGCGGAGAACAACGGAAATACCTCCAAGGCCTTGCTTCTCACCAGTGGAGAGGCATGCACCCGACGACAGGTTCCACAAATCAACCAAAAGCCGGGAAATCCTCTGTGTGACATGGGTCGCAGCGCAACGGTCATCATTCGGTCACATGCGCCGCTCGGCTTCGTCATGGACCGCCGTGAGCATCCCGTGCAGCCCTCGGAACCGACAGCGGGGCGGACCAGGGAGGGCCACGAACATGTCAGCGCTGCGCGCGACCGGAGACCGCGGCCATGACCACGAGCTGCGGATACGCGGCCTGACCGCCGTCGAGCACCGGGCCTTCGTCTCCACCCGTGCGGACGCGAGCTTTCTGCAATATCCGTCCTGGGCCCCGGTGAAGGACCAATGGGCCTCCGAAATGGTCGGCCGGCACGGCGACTCCGGCGAACTGACCGGAGCCGCGCCGGTGCTCTGCCGGCAATTCCCCGGTACCCACAAGTACTTCGCGTATCTGCCACGAGGTCCGGTCGCCGACTGGGCCGATCCCGGCCTCGACCGGTGGCTGCGGCCGCCCGTGGCGCACCTGCGCAAGTCCGGAGCCTTCGCCGTACGGATCGGCCCCTCACCGGCGCACCGCCGCTGGGACACCGTCCGTCTCAAAGCCGCCACCGGCCCCGGCCGCAAGGTCGGCGACGTACTCGCGACCGAGGTGGATCCGCTCGGTACGGCCGTCGCCGATCGGCTCCGGACCCGCGGCCGGCGCCGTTGCGGCGGCGACGGGGGAGAGGACGCCGACGCGCAGCCGCGCTACGTCTTCCAAGTGCCGCTCGCCGGACGGACCCCCGACGAGCTATGGTCGGGGCTCAACCAGGAGTGGCGCCGCAATGTCCGCAGAAGGCCGGGGTGCGGATCGTCATCGGCGGCGCGGCCGAACTCCCTGAATTCCACCTTCTGCTGCGGATCACCGAGGAGCGCGACGGCTTCCGGCTCGGCCGCTCCCTCGCCTATTTCCAGCAGCAGTACGCCGTACTCAACGCCGAGCACCCCGGCCGGATGAGGCTCTACCTCGCCGTCCACCAGGGCGAGATCCTGGCCGCCCACACCGTGATCAGCACCGGTCGGCGGGTCTGGTACCGGACCGGTGCCTCCGCCGACCACCGGCGCGAGGTCCGGCCCAGCAATGCGCTGCAGTGGAAGATGATGCTCGACGCCCATGGGCTCGGTGCCGATATGCACGACATGCGCGGGGTAACCTCCACCCTTGACCCCGACGACCGCCCCTTCGGGTTGCTGCGCTGGAAGCTCGGCACAGGTGGTCAGGTCATCGAGACCCTCGGAGAGTGGGAGACATCGGTGGGCGGAGCCGCCAACAACACCTTGTACCGGGCATTCCAGGTATATCTGGCCCGCCGATGACGGCCACCGAGGAGACCCCCGCGAAGGCCGCAGGGCGCACGTCCGGCTCGGTGCTGCGCAGCGGCGCGGTCATGGCGTCCGGCTCCATCGTCTCCCGGGCGACCGGCTTCGTACGCTCGGCCGTCGTCGTCGCCGCGCTCGGCACCGGACTCCAGGCGGACGGGTACACCGTCGCCAACACCGTGCCCAACATCCTCTACACGCTGCTCATCGGCGGTGGGCTCAACGCCGTCTTCGTCCCGGAACTCGTACGGGCCGCCAGGAACCACGCCGACGGCGGAGCCGCGTACACCGACCGGCTGCTCACCCTCTGCACGATCGGGCTCCTCGCCCTCACCGCGATCACGGTCGTCGGCGCACCGTGGATCGTCTCGGTCTACGCCCCCGACTACCACGGCGCACAGGCCGAACTCACCATCGCCCTGGCCCGCTACTGTCTGCCGCAGATCCTCTTCTACGGACTGTTCACGCTGCTCGGCCAAGTGCTCAACGCCCGCGACCGGTTCGGCGCGATGATGTGGACCCCCGTCCTCAACAACGTGGTGATCATCGCGGTGTTCGGGATCTATCTGGCCGTCGCGGCAGGCTCCGACGGGACGTTGACCCCGGCGCAGGCCCAGTGGCTCGGCTGGGGGACCACCGCCGGGATCGCCGTGCAGACCCTTGCCCTGGTGCCCGCACTGCGCGCCGCGAAGTTCCGCTGGCGGCCGCGGTTCGACTGGCGGGGCAGCGGACTCACCCGGCCGCTGCGCGCGGCCGGCTGGCTCGTCATGCTCGTGCTGACCAACCAGATCGCCTACTGGGTGGTCACCCGGCTCTCCACCGCCACCGGTCAGCACGCCGTCGAACAGCATGTGCCGGGCGGTGTGGGCTACACCGCGTACAGCTACGCCTATCAGCTGTGGGTGGTGCCGCACGGCATCGTGACCGTCTCGCTCGTCACCGCGCTGATGCCCCGGATGAGCCGGGCGGCGGCCGACGACGACCTGGCGGGGGTGCGACGCGATGTCTCGTACGCCCTGCGTACCTCGGCCGCGGTCGTGGTGCCCGCGGTGGCCGTGCTGTTCGCGCTGGCACCGTGGGTGATCGGGGCCGTGTACGGATACGGGCGCACGGGCGGCGCGGACATCACGGTGATGGCGGGGATGATGATGGCGTTCGCGCCCGGACTGATCGCCTACTCCGGGCAGTACGTGCTCTCCCGCGCGTTCTACGCGATGAGCGACACCCGCACCCCGTTCCTCCTCAACCTGGTGATTGCCGCGCTCAACGCCGGGCTCTGCGTCGCCGCGTATCTGCTGCTGCCGGTCCGCTGGGCCGTGACGGGGATGGCCGGGGCGTACTCCGTAGCGCTGTTCGTGGGCTTCGGCGTCACCGCGTACGTGCTGCACCGCAGGATCTCCGGCAGCGGCGCCGCCCGGCCCGCACTGCTGCGGTCGCCCGGCTTGTGGGCGCAGGTCCGGCTGGTGGTGGCGAGTGTGCCCGCCGGGCTGCTGGGGTACCTGGCCGCCCGCGCCTGCTCCGGGTACGGGGACTTCGCAGCGGTGGGGGCGGGGGCCGTCGTCCTCCTGCTCACGGTGGCGCTGCTGGCCCGGCCGCTCCGGCTGCGGGAGATCAGCGCCGTGATCGCGGCGGGCCGGGGGCGGCTGCGGCGGGCGTGAGCCGGCCGGCCCCAGGGCCCGCTCACCGGTTCGAATCCATTCCTTGATCGCTGGGATACTGCTGCCATGCCTCGCGTGTTGCTGATCGAAGACGACCCGTCCGTACGCGAAGGGGTCGAGCTGGGCCTGCGACGGCGCGGGCACGAGCTGCGGGGCGTCGAGACCGGTGAGGAGGGGCTGGCCGCGCTGGGCGAGTTCCGGCCCGATCTGGTGCTGCTCGATCTGATGCTCCCCGGAGTGAACGGGTGCAGATCTGCCGCCGCATACGGGAGACCAGCCAGCTGCCGATCATCATGCTCACCGCGCGCGGCGACGACTTCGACGTGGTCGTCGGGCTGGAGGCCGGCGCCGACGACTACATCGTCAAGCCCGCCCGTACCGAAGTGATCGAGGCCAGGATCCGGGCCGTCCTGCGCAGGCTCGCCGAGCCCGCGGGGCGCACCGTCGCACGGGCGTTTGCCCTGCCGGTGGAAGGCGACTCCTCGGGTCCGGGGCACGTGTGGCGTGGCTCCGACAAGGCGGTCGCCATGCTCTTCGGCGGGCCCACCCAGGCCGAGGCCGAGGCGGGCCTCCGTACCGAACTTCCGCACATTCGAGCCGTGTTGAGGCTGGCTCTGTGGCCGGACGGTGTGTCGGTCCGGGTGAACACCGCCGTCACGGAACTCTCCGAGGTCGCCCGGCAGCAGCTGATCTGCACGGCCGCGCAGGCCCGCACCACGGACCGGAGAGCGGCGGTGAAGGTGACCGGCACCGACGGTGTCATCGGGCCGGCCCACTCCGTCTGACGAACGTCCGGCCCCGTGGCATGTTTCGTGGGGGTGCGGGGATCAGCCCGTCGCCCGGTGCGAGTTGCGCGGTGCCGGTACGGGGGTCTGCGCGGACCGTGTCACATCGGCGACGAGTTCCACCACATCGGGTCCGTATGCCTGCGAGTTGACCACCTTCAGCAGCAGGCAGAAGGTGCTGTTGCCGTGCTTGCGGGACAGCTTCTCGTAGTTGCGGGCCAGATATCGGGAGGCCGCCTGGTTGGTGATCGCCCGCTGTCCACAGAACAGGAAGACCGGACGGGCATCCTGACTGACCGTCAATCTTGCCAGCAGCACGTATTCGGCGAGGCCCTTCTCCGCCCGGTAGCGTTCCGAACCGATCTGGAAGGCGCCCCGGTCCGGACCGGGCTCCGGATCGGTGTTGATCCGCACACCGGGCAGCAGGGAATGCAGATGGGCGGCCATCCGCCGGTTGGAGCCCGGTCCGCCGACACAGAATTCGGTGCGCTCGCCGAAGCCCTGCTGCGCGATGTCGTGGGACAGGATCTGCGCGTGTGCCGAACAGTCCTTGATCAGCGCCGAGAGCTCGAGGAGGGCGAAGACGTCGTACCGATGGACGGCGCCGTCGCCGCCTGCGTCGCGGTTGACGACGAGCAGGCACTCGGAATTGTCCGGCAATCCGAAGAACGCCTGCTTGCGGCGGAGCTTGCGGCGCCAGAGGTAGGTGCGGGCGATCCAGCCCAGCGCGGCGCTGATGCCGGCGGCTATCACGCCCAGCACGATGTTGCGTACGTCGTCAGTCATGGGCGGGCATGTTAGCGGGCGAGATCGGCCCCGGGTTCACGAGTGGTCCTGACGGGGCGGGGCGTGCGGCGTTACCCTGCGGCGGACAATCCTTCACTGGAGGTGCGCATGCGACGTCCCGTCGCGCGGTATGTGTCGTTGCCGGTCGTTCTCGCAGCTGTCGTCACGATGGGGGCGGCGGCCCCGTCCTCGTCCGCACCACCGTCCCAGCCACCGCCCAAGTCGCCGGTGGCGGTGGGGTACGGAGGGGCGGTCTCCAGCGTAGACGCGGATGCGTCGGCCGCCGGCATCGAGGTGCTCCGCAAGGGCGGCAACGCGGTGGACGCGGCGGTGGCGACCGCGGCGGCGCTCGGCGTGACCGAGCCCTACTCCTCGGGTCTCGGGGGTGGCGGCTATTTCGTCCACTACGACGCCAGGACGCACACCGTGGAAACGATCGACGGCCGCGAGACCGCACCGCGCAGTGCGGACTCCTCGCTGTTCCTGGAGAACGGCAAGCCGCTCGCCTTCGACGACGCCGTCACCAGCGGACTCGGCGTGGGCACCCCCGGTACCCCGGCCACCTGGGCGACCGCGCTCGACGCCTGGGGCAGCAAATCGCTGCGGCAGGTGCTGAAACCGGCCGAACGGCTCGCCAAGGACGGCTTCGTCGTCGACAGCACGTTCCGCTCGCAGACCGAGGGCAATCAGGCCAGGTTCGCCGACTTCCCGGCGAGCCGGAAGCTCTTCCTGCCGGGCGGCCAACTGCCCGTGGTCGGCTCGGTGTTCAAGAACCCCGATCTGGCGCGTACGTACGAACAGGTCGGCCGCGAGGGCATCGACGTGCTGTACAAGGGCGAGTTGGCCGACGATGTCGTGCGGACCGTACGCAACCCGCCAGTGGACCCGAAGGCCGGCCGGGTCGTACGGCCCGGCGACCTCACGGCCAAGGACCTGCGGTCCTACCGGGTGCTGCGGCAGGCGCCGACGAAGGTCGGCTACCGCGGCCTCGACGTGTACGGCATGGCGCCGTCCTCGTCCGGCGGCACGAGCGTCGGTGAGGCGCTCAACATCCTTGAGTCCACCGACCTTTCGAAGCTGAGCGAGGCGCAGTACCTGCACCGCTACATCGAGGCGAGCCGGATAGCGTTCGCGGACCGCGGGCGGTGGGTCGGCGACCCGGCGTTCGAGGACGTACCGACGCGGGGGCTGCTCAGCCAGCGGTTCGCCGACTCGCGGGAGTGCCTGATCAAGGACGACGCGGTGCTGACGAGCCCGCTGGCGCCGGGAGATCCCAGCCACCCGGCCGACTGCGGGACCGGTGGCACGGCCGTCCCGACGACGTACGAGGGGGAGAACACCACCCATCTGACGACCGCCGACAAGTGGGGCAACGTCGTCGCGTACACCCTCACGATCGAGCAGACGGGCGGCAGCGGCATCACCGTGCCGGGGCGCGGCTATCTGCTCAACAACGAGCTGACGGACTTCTCGTTCGCGCCCGCCAACCCGGCGGTCCACGACCCGAACCTGCCCGGTCCGGGCAAGCGTCCGCGCTCGTCCATCTCGCCGACGATCGTGCTGAAGCACGGCGAGCCGGTGCTGGCCCTCGGGTCGCCGGGCGGTGCCACGATCATCACGACCGTACTGCAGTCGCTCATCGGCACGGTCGACCGCAGGCTGCCCCTGGTCGACGCCATCGCGGCGCCGCGCGCCAGCCAGCGCAACTCGGCGACCACGGAACTCGAACCGGGACTGTGGAACAGCCCGGTGCGGGCACAACTGGAGTCGCTGGGGCATGCCTTCAAGCTGAACCCGGAGATCGGTGCGGCGACGGGGGTGCAGCGGCTGCCGGACGGACGGTGGCTGGCGGCCGCCGAGAAGGTGCGCCGGGGCGGGGGCTCCGCGATGGTCGTGAAGCCGAGCGACCGTCCCTGATGCTCGGAACAACTAGGCGTGCGGGAGCCGGGGTGATCACAGCGCGGTCAGGATCCGCGGACCGTCGTCGGTGATCGCCACCGTGTGCTCGGCGTGCGCGGCCCGGCTGCCGTCGGACGTGCGCAGTGTCCAGCCGTCCCGGTCCGGATGGAACGCGTCGTTGCCGCTGCCGATCAGCATCGGCTCGATCGCCAGCACCATTCCGTGCCGCAACGGCATGCCGCGACCCGGCCGCCCCTCGTTGGGGACGGCCGGGTCCTCGTGCATCGACCGGCCTACGCCGTGGCCGCCGAACCCCTCCGGAATGCCGTAACCGGCCCGGCGGCACACCGTGCCGATCGCATGCGCGATGTCACCGATCCGATTCCCGACGACCGCCGCCGCGATTCCCGCCTCCAGCGCCGCGAACGCCGTGTCGATCAGCCGGGTGTCCGCCGGCCGGGCGCGCCCGACGGTGAAACTGATCGCCGAATCGCCCGCCCAGCCGCCGAGCGTCGCGCCCGCGTCGATGCTCACCAGGTCGCCGTCGCGCAGCCGCTGGTCGGTGGGGATGCCGTGCACGATCGCGTCATTGACCGATGCGCAGATCACGGCGGGGAACGGAGTGGGGGCGAAATGCGGCCGGTAGTTCAGGAACGGCGACCCGGCGCCCGCCTCGCGGAGAACCTCACGGGCCACCTCGTCGAGTTCGCGCAACGAGACGCCGACTGCCGCCGCTTCCCGTACGGCCGTCAGCAACTGCGCCACGATCCGGCCGGTCTCGCGCATCGCTTCGATGGATGTGTCTGTCTTGAGTTGCACCATGCCAATTACTATACCGGTCTGGGCGGTATTAGAATGACGGCATGGTACGAACGCCCCTCACCCCGGAAGAGCGCCGCCGCGGCGAACGGCTCGGAGCGCTGCTCCGCGAGGCGCGCGGCGGGCGCAGCATGGTCGAGATCGCGGCGAGCGCCGGAATCTCCGCCGAGACGCTCCGCAAGATCGAGACGGGCCGGGCCCCGACCCCCGCGTTCTTCACCGTCGCGGCGCTGGCCGGGGCGCTCGGACTCTCGATGGACGAACTGCTCACGCGCTGCGCCCCGGAGCCGGATGCGGTGCCGCTGGCCGGGTAGGGGCGCGTGTTCCGCGCGGAGGCCGGGGCGACCGCCCCGGGTTCAGTGTGGGCCTGCGCGACCGACCGCCGCGGGCTCAGTCGGCGACGGCAAGCTGGATCCGCCGGTGGCGCGGGTTGTCGATCTCGTCCAGCAGCGCGACCGCCAGATCGGGATGCGAGATGTGCCCGGTGCCGTCGAGCAGGGTGCCCTGTGCGCTCCGATAGGTGCCGGTGCGCGGCCCGGCCGCGTCCAGGTCCATCGGCGGTACCACCATGAGCCAGTCGAGCTGGCCGCCCGCCGAGACGAGCGTGTCGAACTCGGCGGCGTGCCCCTGCGAGAAGACCCGGTACGGCTCCGGGAAGTCCGGCGCGTCCATCACCCGTACACCCGGTGCGGTCTCCAGCGTCGAGGCGATCCCGAGCGTCACCAGGCGCCGCACCCCAGCCGCCTCCAGACCCGCGACGAGGGCCTTCGCCGCAGCGACGAAGAACTCCTCGGACGGGACGTCCAGGCGCGCAGACGCGTTGATCGCGGCGTCGTGCCCGGCCGCGACGGCGGCCACCGAGCCGGGATCGGTGGCGTCGCCGGGTACGATGTCGACCCCCGCGCCGGCCAGGCCCGGGTGACGGTCCGGGTCGCGGACGACGGCGGTCACGGTGTGCGCGCGGCGGACGGCCTCGGCCACCGCGGCCCGCCCGACCTGGCCGCCCGCACCGAAGACGACGATCCTGCTGCTCATGGGAACTCCCCGCTCTCGTACGGCATCTGCCGCAATGAACGGTAGGACGGGACCCCCTGGTTACTGCAAAGGTACTGGGCTAATTTCGGAAGGATGAGAGAGCCGTTGCCCGCCGACATGTTCGCCGACCCCGGCTGTCTGAGCCGCATCCAGCCGTTCCGGTTCGCCGGCAAGTGGTCCGCCATGGTGCTGCGCTGTCTGGCCGGCGGGCCGCGCCGCTTCGGCGAGTTGCGGGTGCCGATGCACTTCGTGACCCCGAAGGTCCTCACGGAGACGCTGCGGGCCCTGGAGCGCGATGGCCTCCTCACCCGTACCGTCCATGACGAACGGCCGCCACGGGTGGAGTACGAACTGACCCCGCTCGGCCGCTCGCTCCTCGGCCCGCTCGACACCGCCTGCGACTGGACCCGGCAGCACCTGCCCGAACTGCTCCGGGCCCGCGAGGAGTACCGGCCCGACCGACCCGCTACCGCCCGTGAAGAGGCGTAGGGGCTCCGTTCGGGTCGGCGGGCTCCGAGGCGCGGCCGTGCACCGCTCAGGGCACTCCCGCACCGTCGCTCCGCTCGCTCCGGCCGGCCCGCGCTCCGTCCTGGTCCTGAGGCGGCGGGTAGAACCGCCGGGCCCAGCGCCGGAACGGGTCGATCGGACCGTCACCGGGCGCGAGCCGGGGCGGCTGCTGGTACTGCTTGTGGTTCCGGACCGGAAAGTCGGCGGCGGTGAATTCGCAACTCGACCGGAAGATGGCGCCATTCAGCAGCCGGGCGGCGGTTCGGCTCAACACCCGTGCGAGCGGGGCCGGCATCCGGGCCGGTTCCGCGAACGCGACGCGGCTGCGCCGTATCCCGTCCGAACGCACGTGCCGTCGGGGCCGAACGCGAAGCAGTGGAAGGGGCAGAGATCGTCTCCGTCGGCCTTCGCCGGACTGCCAGGGCAGGCGGCCGGCCCACCGGCCTCGACGCGAACTGCACGTACGTCCCTACCGGGCCTGCTGCTCGTATCCCACGAGACGGACGCAGACGGCGAGTCCCTCGATCGCCTGCTCCAGCTCCGCGAGTCCCGGGTAGCTGGGCGCGATCCGGATGACCGCGTCGCGCGGGTCGTCGCCGTACGGGTGGGTCGCGCCGGCCGGGGTCAGCACGATGCCCGCCTCGCCGGCACGGCGGACGACCTCCGCGGCGCAGCCGTCCGGCACTTCGAGGGTCACGAAGTAGCCGCCCCGGGGGGAGGTCCAGGTCGCCAGCCCGGTCCCGCCGAGCTCGGCCTCCAGGATCCGGGCCACCGCCTCGAACTTGGGCTGCAGCAGGGCGCGCTGGCGCTCCATGTGGGCCCGCACCCCGTCGGCGTCCCGCAGGAACAGCACGTGCCGGAGCTGGTTGACCTTGTCGGGGCCTATCGACCGCTTGGCGTTGTTGCCGAGCAGCCACTGCACGTTCGCGGGCGACGAGCCGAAGAACGCGACACCGGCCCCCGCCGCGGTGATCTTCGAGGTGGAGCCGAACACGAAGGCCCGGTCCGGATTCCCGGCCCCGGCGCAGGCGGCGAGCAGGTCGGCGATCTCGACGGGCTCGTCGGTGAGGTGGTGAGCGGCGTAGGCGTTGTCCCAGAAGATCCGGAAGTCGGGTGCTGCGGTGCTCATCGTGGCGAGCCGCGCCACGGTCGCGTCGCTGTAGCAGACGCCGTCCGGGTTGCTGTACTTCGGTACGCACCAGATGCCCTTGATCGCCGGGTCCTCGGCGACGAGCCGCTCCACGGTCTCCATGTCCGGGCCCTCGGGAGTCATCGGCACCGGGATCATGTCGATCCCGAACCGCTCGCAGAGCGCGAAGTGCCGGTCGTAACCGGGCACCGGACACAGGAACGCGATCCGCTCCTGCTCCACCCAGCGCGACGTGGCGCCCGGCACCACGCTCAGCAGTGCGTGCACCAGGCAGTCGTGCATCAGCTCAAGGCTGGAGTTCCCGGCCGCGAGCAGCTGCCCGACCGGCACCTGGAGCACCCCGGCGAATATCTCCCGGAGCTCCGGCAGCCCCTGCAGCCCGCCGTAGTTGCGTATGTCCGTTCCGTCGGCGGCGGTGTGCCGTCCACCGGGCAGGCTCAGCAGCTCCTCGGAGAGGTCGAGCTGCTGCGGTGCCGGCTTGCCCCTGGTGAGGTCGAGCGAGAGCCCGAGTCCCGCGAGGTCCCGGTAGTCCTGACGGGCCCGCTCGAGGCGCCCGGTCAGGGTGTCGGGGCTCAGCTCGGTGGTCATGGTGGTTCCTCTCACAGGTGCCGTGCAGACGGGGTGGTGCCTGCCGAGAATACAAACCGGCGCGCGGGACCGGTCCGGGAGCAGGTCACCGTGCGGCCTCGGGCGGCGCGCGCATGTGGACCGCACGGGTGTGAAACATGATCGACTCCGCCGGTTCACGGCGATGGTCTTGCCCCGCTGTGTGACGGGGCTTACGTTCTCCTCTACGCACGTGTCTACGGGCGTAGAAACGCGTAGAGGCTCTCTGACGCCGCGTCGAAGGAGCAGCTCATGTCCCAAGTCGTACGCGCCGCACTCGTCCAGGCGACCTGGACCGGCGACACCGAATCCATGATCGCCAAGCACGAGGAGCATGCGCGCGAGGCCGCCCGCCGGGGCGCGAAGATCATCGGCTTCCAGGAGGTGTTCAACGCCCCCTACTTCTGCCAGGTACAGGAACCCGAGCACTACCGCTGGGCCGAGGCCGTCCCGGACGGGCCCACCGTCCGGCGGATGCAGGAACTCGCCCGCGAGACCGGCATGGTGATCGTCGTGCCGGTCTTCGAGATCGAGCAGTCCGGCTTCTACTACAACACCGCCGCCGTCATCGATGCCGACGGCTCCTATCTCGGCAAGTACCGCAAGCACCACATTCCCCAGGTCAAGGGCTTCTGGGAGAAGTACTACTTCAAGCCCGGGAACGTCGGCTGGCCGGTCTTCGACACCGCCGTCGGCAAAGTCGGCGTCTACATCTGCTATGACCGGCACTTTCCGGAGGGATGGCGTCAACTCGGGCTCAATGGAGCCCAGTTGGTGTACAACCCGTCTGCCACCTCGCGCGGCCTGTCCAGCTACCTCTGGCAGCTGGAACAGCCCGCTTCCGCCGTCGCCAACGAGTACTTCGTCGCCGCGATCAACCGCGTCGGCCAGGAGGAGTACGGCGACAACGACTTCTACGGAACCAGCTACTTCGTCGACCCGCGCGGCCAGTTCGTCGGCGAGGTCGCCAGCGACAAGGAAGAGGAACTAGTCGTCCGCGACCTCGACTTCGGCCTCATCGACGAGGTCCGTCAGCAGTGGGCGTTCTACCGGGACCGCCGGCCCGACGCGTACGAAGGACTGGTGGAGCCGTGAGCAGCCTGCACGAACGCCATCTGGCCGTCAGCCCCAACTGGCTGGCGCTCTACTACAAACACCCGCTGGAGATCACCCACGGCGAGGGCCGCCACGTCTGGGACGCCGACGGCAGGCGCTACCTGGACTTCTTCGGCGGCATCCTCACCACCATGACCGCGCACGCACTGCCCGAGGTGACCAAGGCGGTCAGCGAGCAGGCCGGGCGGATCATCCACTCCTCCACGCTCTACCTCAACCGGCCGATGGTCGAGCTGGCCGAACGCATCGCCACGCTCTCCGGCATTCCGGACGCCCGGGTCTTCTTCACCACCTCCGGCACCGAGGCCAACGACACGGCCCTGCTCCTCGCCACCGCGTACCGCAGGTCCAACCAGATCCTCGCGATGCGCAACAGCTACCACGGCAGATCCTTCTCCGCGGTCTCCATCACCGGCAACAACGCGTGGTCGCCCACGAGTCTGTCGCCGCTGCAGACGCTGTACGTGCACGGCGGCGTCCGCACCCGGGGACCGTACGCGCACCTCGGCGACACCGACTTCATTGCGGCCTGCGTCGCCGATCTGGAGGACCTGCTCGGCCACATCCGCGAGCCCGCCGCCCTGATCGCGGAACCCATCCAGGGCGTCGGCGGGTTCACCTCACCGCCCGACGGTCTGTACGCGGCCTTCCGCCGGGTCCTCGACCGCCATGGCATCCTGTGGATCTCCGACGAGGTGCAGACCGGCTGGGGCCGCTCCGGGGAACACTTCTGGGGCTGGCAGGCACACGGCGAGAACGGGCCGCCGGACATCCTCACCTTCGCCAAGGGCATCGGCAACGGCATGTCGATCGGCGGTGTCGTGGCCCGCGCCGACGTCATGAACTGCCTCGACGCCAACTCCATTTCGACCTTCGGCGGCTCCCCGGTCACCATGGCGGCCGGCCTCGCCAACCTCTCGTACCTCCTCGAACACGATCTGCAGGGCAACGCCCGGCGCGTCGGCGGGCTGCTGACCGAGCGGCTGCGTGCGGTCGGCGCGGCTTCCGCGTGTGTGCGGGAGGTGCGCGGCCGGGGCCTGATGATCGGCATCGAGCTGGTGAAGCCCGGCACCGACGAGGCGGACCCGCAGGCGGCCGCCGCCGTGCTCGAAGCGGCCCGGGAGGGCGGCCTGCTCATCGGGAAGGGCGGCGGTCACAACACCAGCGTGCTGCGGATCGCGCCACCGCTCTCCCTGACCATCCCGGAGGCGGAGGAGGGCGCGGCGATCCTGGCCGAGGCCCTGCGGTCGGTGGGATGAGAAGCGCCGGCTGAGCGACGGAGGTGCGGGCGACGGAGGTGTGGGCGACGGCCGGTGTACGTGACTGTGCCGCCCGCCGCCGTCGCGTTCCCCGTGCTCACCCCCGCACGAGCCGCGCCCGTACCGGAGGCGACCCTCGCCGAGTGACCCGTACGAGGTCCGGTGCTCCCGGACGGTACGTATACGCCGCGTCGCGGCGCCGTTCCCCGCCCGGGAACGGCGCCGCGACGCGTCGTGCTGTGGGCCGGTGGAGTGCCGGACGGGGGGAACCGAAACGTCTTCAGCGGTTAGCCGCAGCGGTATTGCCACAGTGGGTAGCTCACTTCTACGTTCTTCACACGCACTTCGTCTACGTGCGTAGACCCGTTCCGCCACCGTGAGGAGGGGTACATGACCCGCACCGTCATCCACGGTGGCCTCGTCATCACCGCGTCCGACGAAATGCATGCCGACGTACTCATCGAGGGCGGTCGCATCGCCGCCCTCGCGGCAGCCGACACCGACGCGGCCGAGAGCTGGAGCGCCGACCGGCGGATCGACGCCACCGGCAAATACGTCATCCCGGGCGGTGTCGACGCGCATACGCACATGGAGATGCCGTTCGGCGGCACCTACGCCTCCGACACCTTCGAGACCGGTACGCGGGCCGCGGCCCGGGGCGGCACCACCACGATCGTCGACTTCGCCATCCAGTCCGTGGGCCACGCGGTCCGCGAAGGGCTCGACGCCTGGTACGCGAAGGCCGACGGCAACTGCGCCATCGACTACGCCTTCCACATGATCCTTTCCGACGTGAACGAGTCCTCGCTCAAGGAGAGGACCTTCTCGTATCGGAGGGAGTCACCTCCTTCAAGGGTTTCATTGGCTCGGGTGACCAGGAATGTTCAGTACTCGTAGGCATCTGACCTGCAGGGACGCGGAGATCTCGAACGGCCGGCGGGGCGGAGTCGCCTATCTGTCCCGCCGGTAGATCCTCATCGGGGCGCACCGGGCGGGCAAGAACGGTTCAAGAGCGAACGCCGTTGATCCGACGCGAATGGAGCAGAAGCTATGGCACGCACTCTCATCACGGGCGGACTGGTGATCACGGCCTCCGACGAGTTGCACGTCGATGTGCTCGTCGACGGCAGCCGCGTCGTGGCCATGGCCACCCATGACAGTCATGGGTGGACGGCCGACCATGTCATCGACGCTGCCGGGAAGTACGTGATTCCGGGTGGGGTCGATGGTCACACGCATATGGAGATGCCGTTCGGTGGCACGTTCGCTTCCGATACTTTCGAGACCGGTACCCGGGCTGCGGCGTGGGGCGGCACGACAACCATCATCGACTTTGCGATCCAGTCCAAGGGCGGGTCCCTAAGTGAAGGGCTCGATGCCTGGCATGAAAAGGCGAATGGAAAGTGTGCGATCGACTACGCGTTCCACATGATTATGTCCGATGTGAACGAGTCCTCGCTCAGAGAGATGGACGGGCTCGTCTCGGCCGGCGTCACATCATTCAAACTTTTCACCGCGTACCCGGGGGTCTTCCTCTCTGACGATGGTCAGATCCTTCGAGCCATGCAGCGCGCCGGCTCGAACGGTGGGCTGGTAATGACGCATGCGGAGAACGGTCTCGCGATCGACGTGCTCGTAGAGCAGGCGCTGGCACGTGGTGAGAGGGACCCGCGTTATCACGGCGAAGTCCGAAAGGCGCTCCTTGAAGCGGAGGCGACGCACCGGGTGATCAAGCTCAGCCAAGTTGCGGGTTCTCCCCTCTACGTGGTGCATGTGTCAGCTCAGGAGGCCGTTGCTGAATTGGCGAGAGCTCGGGACGAGGGGCTACCTGTGTTCGGCGAGACGTGTCCGCAGTACCTCTTCCTGTCGACCGACAACCTCGCTGAGCCTGAATTCGAAGGCGCGAAGTACGTTTGCTCCACGCCGCTGCGCCCGAAGGAGCACCAGGAAGCTTTGTGGCGTGGGTTGCGGACGAATGATCTGCAGGTGGTGTCCACGGACCATTGCCCGTTTTGCTTTAAGGGGCAGAAGGAGATGGGGCGGGGAGACTTCTCGAAGATCCCGAATGGCATGCCGGGTGTCGAGAACCGCATGGATCTGTTGCACCAGGCCGTTGTTGACGGGCATATCAGCCGACGTCGCTGGATCGAGATTGCCTGTGCTGCGCCTGCTCGTATGTTTGGCCTGTATCCGAAGAAGGGCACGATCGCTCCGGGAGCGGACGCCGACATCGTCATCTACGACCCGACTGCCGAGCAGATCATTTCCGCAGAGACGCATCACATGAATGTCGACTACTCGGCTTACGAGGGCAAGCGTGTAATGGGGCGGGTTGAGACCGTGCTGTCGCGCGGGGTTCCAGTGATCGACAACCGTGCGTACGTGGGGAAGGCCGGGCACGGATCCTACTTGCCGCGAGGTATTTGCCAGTACACGAACTGAATCGGCAGGGTCCGGTGATCGCTGGTCCTCCATCCCGCCCCGGTATGCCTGATGGATGGTCCCCCCGTTCGCGGGCACCCGCCGCATGTTGTTGGGCACGGGCGATAGTCGAGTCCACCGGGACGTCCCAGGTGATCAGTCCCTCGGCGTCGGCCTGGGCCTGCAGTTGCTCGAATATGCGATGTCGGGTGCCGTCCCGCTGCCAACGCCGGAACAGGCCGCAGACCGTCTCCCGCGGGCCGTACCGCTCGGGCACGTCCCGCCAGGGAGCGCCAGCGTATGCCGTCTATCAACTGTCGCTCGGTGTGCACCGGTGGCCGTCCAGGCTTCCTTCCGATCGGGAGCAGTGGCTCCGGCTTCGCCCACTGCGCATTCGTCAGATCGCGCCTCCCCATGAAGTGGATCTCGACACGTCGAGATCCACTTCTGAAACGCATCTCAGTTCGGTGGGGAGGAGGGAGCGAGGCGGACTTCATGTCCAGAGCTGTTCGCCGAGAGTCCCGGCGGGTGCGGTGCCGGGCAGGACGTAGGCCACGGCCGAGGCCCGGTGTTGGAGGAAGGGGGTGAGGGCGTCGCGGGCGGCCAGACGGTCCTGGACGCGGGTGAACCGGGCAGGGTCGCGCATGAAGGCGCAGAAGAGAAGGCCGCGGTCGGTCGGGCCGTCGTCGTAGCTGTAGCTGCGGCGGAGCATACGTGCGCCGCCGTCGAAGCGGGGGCTGGCAAGACGCACGTGGGCGGTGGCCGGGATGACGTAGGAACCGTCGGGGTTCTTGGCGTAGATGTCCGGCTCGTCATGCTCGGCGGTGCCGCTGAGGGGGACGCCGTCGCGGGCGCGGCGGCCGATCACCCGGTCGTGCTCGCCCTCGGGGAGGGCCGCGAAGCCGGTGACGTCCATGCGGATCCTGCGGTAGACCAGAACGGTGCCGTTCTGGTGGGCTCCGGGTGGGCCCCAGACCCACTGCTCGGCCGCCGCGTGATCGGGGTTGGCGATGCCGTCCTTGGAGCCGAACAGGTTGCGAGGGGTGGTGCCCGGGGTCGTGGGGGGCAGGAAGCCGGACTGGGTCCAGCGTGGTACGGCGCCGGCGGCGTGCGCGGCCGTGTCGACGAGTTCGGCAACGATGGTGAGCGTCCAGCGGTCGGCTGCGCACAGTTGGACCAAAAGATCGCCGTTGCTGCGGTGCGGGTCGAGACGGTCGCCGGGGAAGGACGGCAACTCACCGAAGGAAGCGGGGACGTTGAGGCCGAGTCGGGCGGCGAGGGCGGGGCCGATGCCGACCAGGGAGGTGAGCCGGGTTGTGCCGCCGCTCTGGAGTCGCGGATCCGGCGGGGCGTCGGAGGCCGCGGCGGCGAGCGTGCGGGTCAGCGCGCCGAGGACGCCTCGCAGGGTCTTCCGGTCGGTGGCGGCGGAGGCCTTCGGGAGGTCGAAGGAGAGCAGGTGCGTCACCGGTTGCTGGGGCGCCGTGACGCCCGCCTGCCGGGCGCCGTGGAAGAGGATCGCGGTCTCGGCCGAGGGGGCGCCGGTGGTGGCACGGCCGGCTGTCCGATCGTCCCTCACCAGTTCGTCGGCCGCCGCGCCGATCCCGGCGGCGAGCACCGCCCCGCCGGCGAGCAGTGCTCGACGCCGCCCGAAACGGGTTGCCGCGGGTCGGGATGAATCCTGCGCATTTCCCTGTTCGGTGGGCATACGCCTATTGGAGACGATAAAACAACTGCCATGCAAATCCTGTCTGCAGAAGGCATGTTGGCACGTACGGCGGTTTCGGTGGCGGTGTTCCGGGCGGCGCTGCGTCTGTCGGTGCTGGTTGTCTCGGCCGCCATGGCGGCCACCGGGTGCTCCGGTACGGGGTCGACGTCCGCCGATGCGCGGCATCCGGCAGGGAGCGTGTTGCGCGTTCCGCAGGACTTCCGCTCGGTGCAGCAGGCGGTGGACGTCGCTCGTGAGGGTGAGACGGTGCTGGTCGGCCCGGGCGTGTACCGGGAGAGCGTGCGCGTCACCAAGTCCCGCGTGGTGCTGCGCGGAACGGACCGCAACGCGGTGGTCTTCGACGGCGGTGTGCGGCTGGCCAACGGCATCACCGTGACCGGCGCCGGCTCGGTGGTCGAGAACCTCACCGTGCACGGCTACCTCGCCAACGGTGTGCTGTTCACCGGTGTCACCGACGAGCGGTTGCAGCAGCGCGGCGCCGGCGGCTCCGCCTACGACCCGCTGGACACCACCCGCTTCCCTGCCGTCCAGGGCTTCCGCGCGACCCGGGTGACGGCGTACAACAACGGCCTGTACGGCATCTACGCCTTTGACGCGCGCGACGGGGTGATCGAGGACTCCTACGCCTCCGGGCACGCCGACTCCGGCATCTACGTCGGCCAGTGCAAGCCCTGCGACACCGTCGTCCGCGGCAACACCGTGGAGCGCAACGCGGTCGGCATCGAACTGACCAATGCCTCGGACGGCCTGTCGGTGCTGGGCAACCGCGTCGCCCACAACCGGGTCGGTGTCACGGTCAACTCCAATGATCTGGAGGCCCTCGCCCCGCAGCACGGCGCGGTGATCGCGGGCAACGTGGTCGCCGACAACAACGCCGCCGACACGCCCGAGCAGGCGGACGGAGGCTTCGGCATCGGCATCGGCATCGGCGGTGGCACCGGGAACCGCGTCCAGCGCAATCTGGTCCGGGGCAACCGGGCGGCCGGGGTGGTCGTCACCGACCCGGCGGGGCATCCGGCGAGCGGCAATCGCGTCGAGGGCAACCGCGCCACTGGCAACGGCACCGACCTCGTGCTGGCCTCGGCCGATCCCAGCAACTGTTTCGCGGACAACCGTCCCGCCATCCAGAGCCCGGACGGCCTGGAGGGCCGCGCGGGCTGCGGCACCCGTCGGGGCGCGCTGCCCAGCGGCCGGACGGCGGTGGTGCAGGCGCCGCCCGGCGTCCCGTTCAGCCAGGTGCCGGCCCCGCCCGCCCAGCCGTCCATGCCGGACCCAACGGCCCCGGGCAGCCCGGCGACCAACCTGCCGGGGGCCGTCGACGCGGCCGCGTACCCGCTCCCGAAGGAGGCGGACGCCGTGCCGCGCTCGCGCTGAGCACGGTGCTCCGGTGGACTCGGCCCCCGTTCACCATGACGCCCTGGAGGGTGAGTTGAGGAGGGTCGTCGGCAATCGCGGAAGCCGGGGCGCATGGCACGGAGATGTCAACCGGTGCCCCAGGGCGTCCCGGGGAGCTTCGCGCGGCCGTCGCGTCCGGAGAACTCCACGGTGGTCGGGGTCCCCAGGCCCGATATCCGCATCGTCACCCGCCGCAGGCCGCCGTCGCCGTCGATCCAGTACGTCAGCGGCGACCGTCCGCCGTCGGGCCCCGCACTGGGCGTGGCGCCCTGGGCGCGCGGCCCGGCGAACCGGTCGTAGTTGCGGTCGTCGATGCGATCACGCTCCAGCCAGCGAGCCCCGGACTGTGCGAGCAACAGCGGGTTGTCGGGGCGGTCCGCACCGAGCTCGATCAGCAACTGGAGCCCGGCGTCCAGGGGATCGGTCGTGTAGGAGCGCGCGGACCAGCCCGAGCGCGGGATGTGCTCGGCCTGCTGCCAGGGCGGGCTGTTGTCGCCCTCCGGTGCGGGGGCGAGGCCGAGGCCGCCGGTGTCCCAGACGATCAGGCCGTGGTCGAGCTGCCCAGCGACGGGCCCGGCAGATCCGGAGACCTCGGTGGAACCGGTGACCTGGTAACTCCCCACGGCCCGATGGGTTCGGTAGTCCACGACCCCCCTGACCCGCACCACCACTCCGCCGCCCTCGGTGGCGGTGAGGGTCACCGCCACGGGACTGGCCTGGTACAGATTCAGCCGCGACAGCGCCAACCTGGACGCCTCCTCCGTCGTCACCGGCCGCTCCGTGGCGGTGTCGTCGGAGAAGGTCCGGTAGGCGGCCAGGCCGCCCGCTGCGACACCGCACGCCGTGATCGCGATCAGTGTTCTCAACCAGAGGGCCCGACGCGGCGTACGGCCGTCGGTCTTTCTCTTCCGAGCCATGCGGTCGCCTTCTCTCGTCGGTCGGTCACACAGGAGGGCGGGTTCGCGAACCGCTGGTCCGCGAACCCGCCCAGTCCGGCCCAGTGGGTCACCGGTGCCGGTCGCCCCGCTTCGGGGCTAGTGGTGCTGTGCCCTTCGCCTGCGCATCAGTACGACCAGAGCCCCGCCGAGGGCGGTAAGCACGGCGCAGCCGGCCAGGGCCAGCAAAACCGCCTGGCTCATGCCGGTGGACGCCAGGCCCGAGTTGGACGCGTGGCCTGGTGCACCCGGTACACCCGGTGCGCCTGGAGCCCCCGGCGAACCCGGTGTGCCCGGTGTGCTGGGTGTGTCCGGTGCCGGCGTCGTCGGTGTCGGTGTCGGTGTCGGCGTCGGCGTCGGCGTCGGAGTGGGGCCGGGCAGCCGCTGGTTGACCGCTGTCACCGAGACCCCCTCGTCGAGGTTGTCGGAGGTCAGCACCAGCGGCCCGAACACCGTCACGTCGGGTACGGCGTACCCTTCGGGCGGGCTGACCTCCTGCCAGTAGTACGTCCCCGGCGCGCCGGCGCCCTGGCAGATGCCGTCGGTCCCCGTCAGGCAGGGCTTGTCGACCGGCGTGTCCGGCTCCGTCCCGGTGTCCTGCAAGCCGTCGGAACCATTCGTCTCCTTCCACAGCTGGAACTTCGCCGTCGCCAGCGGCTTGCCGTCCTGGTCGTGCTTGACCAGACGCAGCGCGCCTTCCTGTTGCCGGAAGCCGAAGTCGTAGGTGTGGTCATTCTCCCCGGGCCCGCCGGTGGTCAGCGCCCGCTCCGGGAACGTCGCGTCGCGCGGGACGATTCCCTTGGAGTCGATGAAGTGGTTGTCGCCGACATCCGCGTCCGTAGGCACCCACTGGTGGAGCGGGCCGCCCTTGGCGTAGTCGGCCGGTTTGTCGAGGCGGATGGTGTACTTGGTCCTCGGCTTCAGGCCGTCGGTGACATTGGAGTCGTCGAAGTAGTACTCGCCGCGCGCCGTCGTCTCGGTCGTGCCCACGAGCTTGCCCGACTCGTCATACAGGTTGACGGTCGCGCCCACGACCGGCCGCTGGCCCGGGTTCTGGATGCCCTTGCGCTCGGGGTCGTACCAGACCCGGTTGCCGATCTGCAGCGGAGCCTGGTCGCAGAGCACCTCCAGGTCACCCATCGAGGCGCCCTTGCCGAACGGGGCCACGGTCCCGGGCGGGTTGAGGCGCAGGCCGCCCTTCGGGTCCTGCTTGCCGTCGCGCTGGACGAAGGAGGTGCCGTACCCGAAGGCGGTGCTGTTGGGGTCGAAGCCGGAGGTCGCGATGGTGTTCTCGACCTTGGAGAGCGCCATGCCCGCGAAGGCCGCGTTGTGATGGGAGCCCATCCGGCTGTTGTCGAAGAAGCGCGTTCCCCGGGGGGAAAGCCCGCAGCCGTTGTTGGTGTCCATCACGTACACCCCGCCCGCCAGGCATGCCTTGTCCAGGTCACCGCCTGACAGGACGTTGGCGGGTGTGTCGGGCGTGGGACCGGCCGGGGCGCGGTCGCCGAAGCGGTCGCGGAAGGCCAGCAGCATGGAGCCGTCGGCCTCGAAACCGATCTCGCCCAACTCCGGTTCTGGTTGGGCCAGATAGCTCTGGCAGGCCTGTCCGTTCTGGGAGGCCGGGAAGGTGTTGGTCCAGGGGAACCAGCCCGCGCCGTCGCATGGGCCACTGCCAACGGTGGACTGACGCGGGTAGTCCAGCGGCTGATCCAGCACCGCCTCGCGGAACGCTCCGGTGGCGAGGTCGAAGGGCATGACCACCGCGCGCAGGTCCGAGAGCTTCCCCGTGGACTCGCCGGAGCACACGCCGCCGAGGTAGCCGACGCCGTCCTGCAGGCCGAGGCCGAAGGGGCGCCAGTCCCCGGCCGCCGGACAACCCGGGTCCGGGATGGCGTAGACGGCCTTCGGCGCCGAAGCGGTCGCCGTCGTGGCGTCGTAGCGGTAGAGCTTGCGGTTGTTGAGGTTGACGACGAACAGGTCCTTGCCGTCATCAGTGATCTTGATGCCGCCCAGGCTCTCCTTGCCCGGTACGACAAGGAAGGCGTCATCGGTACCCGACCCGTGCGCCGTCGTCCCTGCGCCCGGGACGACGGTGAACAGTGTGGTTTTCTTCTGCGTGAGGTCGGTCACGTAGATCCCCCCTGCGCCACCCGGACCGTAGCCCGTGGAGCGCTTGGCCACCGCCGAGGAGAACACCCGCTTGTCGACCTTGTTCCACGCGATGCCGAACAGCGTGCCGGTATCGGCGTTGGTGGCGATGTCCGTGACGTTGACGTCGACGCCGTCCTGGCCGCGTGCGTCGTACGGGAAGGAGACCAGCGTGCGCTGAGCCCCGCCCTCGCGCGCGGCGGGCTGACAGGTCGTCATCAGGGGTGCGTTCTTCTGGCAGTAGTCACCCGGACTCCACAGCCCGGTGGTGTACGCCACGTTCTTCCCGCCGGAGAGGTCGACGAACTCCTCATTGCTGCTCAACTGGTTGGGTGCACCGTCCAGTCCCTGGCGCGAGGCGAAGGCCGGGTACAGCACACCCGGTTTCGGATTCACCACCTGCACCCGGTACTTGCCGTTGGTGGTCTCGCCCGCCGCCGGAGTCAGCGTCACGGTGCCGTCGGCCGCCGTCACCCCCTCGATGCCCGCCCCGGCGTCGTCGGTGAGGGTCACCTTGACGCCCGCGATGCCCGGTTCCAGCGCGGGCGTCCAGACGCCGCTGGTGTCCACGGCCCGGATCACCCGGACCGTCACCGACCCGTCGTCCGCCTGCGAGTACGCCGCAGGCGCCATGGCTAACGAGCCGCTACCGATTCCCAAGGCGAGCGCGACCACGCAGCCAACGGTGCGGCGACCGAGCACGCCCGGACGTCGCCGACGCGGCTCGGGCGCGGCTTCCTTCGCTTGTTCATTAGTGGATGTCATCCCCTGCTCTCAGCGTTCAGAAGGGCCTGATGCCCTGCTCGTGAGGGAGTACGTAGAGATGCGGAGAACCGCCTTGCCAGCGATCTTAGAAGGGTTTTAGGCAAGATCGTGGCGGAATGGCGAACTCGTCCTCCGCCAAACGCTCGCGTAACGGCCTCTGAGTTTGCTCTGTCGGGGATCTTGGTGTTTCCCGGTGCGCGAGCGTGATCGGCGGGCATGCTCGTGGCTGTTTCGTTGACCGATACAGCTGCCGCGGTGTCCGTTGTCGCTCCGTCCCCGTTCGGGTGAGCGGGTCCCGTCTCTGACCGCGCAGATCGCACGGGCGAGCAATCCGGCCGGTACGACGGCGATGTGGGTCAGAGACCGGATGGACGGGCTGTGGTGCGACGAGGACTTCGCGGGCTGGTACCCGCGCGACGGGCGTCCCGGACTCTCGCCCGCCCAACTGGCCACCGTCTGCGTGCTGCAGTTCCTGCTCGGCCTGCCGGACCGGCAGGCAGCGGAGGCGGTCCGCTGCCGGGTTGAGGTTGTGAAGGCGTACACCAAGCCATGAGCGCCAGCGCCCACCGCCACAGCCTCGCCCTCGGCCCTCCCCCGCCTTCGGCTCACAGAAGGCACGCATCATCCACACGCTGGCCGCACAAGTGACGGAATGACAAGATCACGTGGCACGGTGCCCGAAGGCGCCGTCACTCCGTCCTCCAGGGAGTTCCCCACGTGATGAAGAAGATATGGCCGGTCGTCCTTGGCGCCCTGCTCCTCCTCGGCGTCGCCGCACCGCCCAGCCAGGCCGCCGAGCCAAAGAACCTCCAGGTCATGTCGTGGAACATGTGCGGAAGCCAACGCGACTCCTGGGGCTGCGCGGGTACTGGCACCCCCGACCAGAAGACGGACGTGGTCACCTATCACGTGCAGCACGACTACGTGCAGGCCGTTTTGCTGCAGGAGATCTGCGAGGACGACCTCACCCTGCTCATGGGCAAACTCGGCTCCGGGTGGAGCAAGAGCTTCGCGCCGTACCAGTGGGGCCAGGAGGGCGTGAAGTGGAACAGTCGGTGCGGCAACGACGGGGCAGGCAACCGCGCCGACCGCATCGGCACTGCCATCGTGATCAAGGCGGGCATGAAGGACGCGAAGCAGTACCCGATCACGGAACCCTGGATCGGGCAGCAGCAGCCCTTCCACTGCGCCACGGCGACCTACTGGGACGTCACTCTCTGCGCGGTCCACAACTCCCTGCGCGAGGCCAACCCGGAGCACCCCGACTGGGACTACCGCGACGACCAGCTGAAGGACATCCAGAACGTCGTCACGCAGTTCCCCCGCGTGGTCTTCGGCGGGGACTTCAACTCCCTGCCCCCGGACTGGCCGGGCAACACCACCGCCTGGATCTGGCCGGCCGACCTGTACTCCAAGGGCCCCGGCACCCCGGGCTTCCAGGAGTGCGACCAGCAGAACGCGGCACGTACCGGTCGCGCCACCCACGACGGCGGCTGGAAACTCGACTACCTCTTCAGCAGCGAACCGCGCCGCTGGTGCGGGCTGGGCGACAGCGCCTACTCGGACCATCACGTGCTCATCGAGAGCGTGGCCGTGCAGTGATCGCGCCCGGTGGGCCCCTGGTGCACAGGGGCCCACCGGGGCCTCGACCGTGCCCCCCTGGCCTTCTTCACGCCTCACGCGAGAGGCTGCCGACTGCCGCTCTCCTGTATACCAAGGAGCGGCTGGACGCCTCCGAACCCAAATCAGCCGGCTGTTCACCGCGGGCGCGGCCGGCACTGCACCGTGCTGCTGGTCTTGCTGGCCGGGCCGATGAAGGCCCGCCTGTCGTTCGCCGGGTGCACGCTCGGGACACTGGTCGTCCACGGCTCCCTGCCACCGAGGTCAGCCTGGCCGGGATGGTCTGGAGCTCAGCCGTGGCTTCCTGCTGCATATCTCGGCGTAGCGTGGGGCCCGGTTGTCTCTGGCCTTGGTCTTTCAGCTACGGGTCCGCCGCCTTGTGGCGGCGGACCCGTTGTTCTTCTAGAGCCGGCGCCATTCGTCACCGACCTGGTCGGTCTGGCGGATGATCTGTTCTTCGTCCGCGGGAGCGGGCCACACCTGAAGCAGGTACACCTCGACCGGGTCGTCGTCCGGGCCGAGACCGTCCTTGGCGCGTCCCTCGTCGCGGCCCCGGGCGTGGACACGCACGCGGTAGCTTCCCGGTCCGTTGGGGGCAAGGTCGGGCAGGTCCTCGGCTTCGCCGTCCTCCCAGGAGGTGACAAGAGCCGAGCCGGTGGTGGAGATGAACGACGTCTCCACCATCTCGTCCCAGTCACCGTCGTGGAGCGGTGGCTCGGACGGGTGCGTGGTGACGGTGACCTCGGCCGGTCCGACGGTCAGTCCGGTCAGGATGCCGGCCCCGTCCTCCTCGACGGCGATCAGCCCGTTGCCGGCGTCCGCGAGGTCCGGTGCCTGGTCGGTACCGAGGTCCGGGTCGACGATGTAGAACCGACGGGCATACACCCATACACGGGTGGTCCCGCGTTCCTCCGGCATACCGGTGTCTCCTCGGCGTCAGGAGATGGCGATCCAGAAGGCGTCGCCGTTGAGGATCCTATTGTCCTTGTACGCCTTGAGCAGGTACGTGGATCCACCGGCGGTGCTGTTCTGCTTCTCGTTGATCATCCTGCGGCTGAAGACACCCGTCGCTCCGCCTTCCTCGGTCGACGCGCAGGGGGACTCGTCGCAGCTCTTGCCCGTCGGGCTCCACTGCGAAGTTCCGGGCAGAAAATGACAGACCGTCACCTCAAGGTCGGTCGCGTGCGCGAAGTCGGCCAGCACCTTCCTCCAGGCGCGGACCCGGTAGCCGTTGGGGCCGCCGGCGTCAGCGGTGATCAGCGGCCGGGTCGCGCCGGGGTAGTGGTGCCGCCCCTCACCGTGCCACCAGCGGCGCAGGGTGGCGACCGCGAACGCGGCGGTATCCCCGTCACAGCCCACCGACACCCAGCCGGCATCGGCATGCAGGTCGTAGATCCCGTACGGGACCGCCTTCTGCGCATCCTTCTCAGGAAATTCGTGCGCACGCACCTGCACTGGCTGCCCGGCGCGGTGCCACTCGGTCCCCTCCGCCACACCCGGATCCTACGACCCCAACCACCCCATCAAATCGAGGAGTTATTGATCGACGGCTCCCTGGTGTAGAGGACCTCTTCCCAAGGCCCAAAAAGCAGTCCAGGATTGTCCCTCCGCGACTCGCGTTCGAGGCGTCGTTGCACAAGGTTCGGCACGGCCTGATGTGGAAGGATCTCCCGCAGCACGTCGCCCAAGGGCAGCGCCCCCAGGGCCTCTACCCGTGCGCTTGAGTACCTGAACACCGGAGTTTGGGAGAGGGCGGTATGCGCACTGGGCGTCTACGACGGCACCCCGGTTCCACCTTCGTACGGGCTGCCGGACCCCCACATCACCGGAACCTTCGATCCGCGCCTCAGCGGTCCCGCGAGACGCGAGGCAGTCGGCGAGGACCTCACTACGCGGGAGGGTGCACCCCACCACGTTTCAAGGTGTTCATGGCGTGCCCCGATGTCTTCTACAGCGACGACGGCCGGATCCTGCGCGCCATGCAACGGGCCTCCCACAACGGCGGCCTGATTACGCGGCATGCGGAGAACGGCATCGCCAAGCGGCGACTGATGCCCGGCGCGGAGAGCCGGATGGATCTTCTCCATCAGGCGGTCGTGGACGGTCACATCTCGCGCCGCCGCTGGATCGAGATCGCCTGCGCCTCCCCGGCCCGGATGTTCGGCCTCTACCCGAAGAAGGGCACCATCGCCCCGGACGCCGACGCCGACATCGTCATCTACGACCCGGCGGCCGAACAGACCATTTCCGCCGAGACTCCTCACATGAACGTCGACGACTCGGCGTACGAAGGCAAGCGGGTCACCGGCCAGGTCGACACCGTGGTCTCGCGTGGTGAAGCCGTCGTCGACGGACGGAAGTTCACCGGTCGAGCCGGTCACGGCATGTACACCCCGCGCGCCACCTGCCAGTACCTGGACTAGGAGCACCGTCATGGAATTCGGACTTGTCCTCCAGACCGACCCGCCCGCCTCGGCCGTCGTCGGCCTGATGCGCCGCGCCGAACGCAACGGCTTCCGCCACGGCTGGACCTTCGACTCGGCGGTGCTCTGGCAGGAGCCGTTCGTCATCTACAGCCAGATCCTCGAACACACCGAACACCTCGTCGTCGGCCCCATGGTCACCAACCCGTCCACCCGCACCTGGGAGGTCACCGCCTCCACCTTCGCCACCCTCAACGACATGTTCGGCAACCGCACCGTCTGCGGCATCGGCCGGGGCGACTCGGCGATGCGCGTCGCCGGACGCAAACCCAACACCCTGGCCCGCCTCGGCGAGGCCATCGACGTCATCCGCGACCTCGCCGAGGGGCGGGAGGCGACCGTCGACGGGCAGCCGGTCCAGATCCCCTGGGTGAAGAACGGCAGACTGCCGGTCTGGATGGCCGCGTACGGCCCGAAGGCGCTCGCCCTCGCCGGACAGAAGGCCGACGGCTTCATCCTCCAGCTCGCCGACCCGTTCCTCACCGAGTGGATGATCAAGGCCGTACGGGACGCGGCGGTACAGGCGGGCCGCGACCCGGACTCCGTGACCATCTGCGTTGCCGCCCCCGCCTATGTGAGCGACGACCTCGACCACGCCCGCGAGCAGTGCCGCTGGTTCGGCGGCATGGTCGGCAACCATGTCGCGGACCTGGTCTCCCGGTACGGCGAGCACTCCGGACTCGTCCCCGAGGCCCTGACCGCGTACATCGCCGGACGGTCCGGCTACGACTACAGCCACCACGGCCGGGCCGGAAACCCCGACACGGCCTTCGTGCCGGACGAGATCGTCGACCGGTTCTGCCTGCTGGGCCCCGCCGAGGCACACATCGAGAAGCTCCGGGCGCTGCGCGAACTGGGCGTCGACCAGTTCGCCGTCTACAACATGCACGACGCGCGCGAGGCGACGATCGATGCCTACGGCTCGCAGATCATTCCCGCGCTGACGACGTGACAGCCTGACCGCCAGGCCTGTCCGTCCCGCGGTTGTCCTCACCCCACGCACCCCCACGCACCGCCCCGCACGGCACCGCTCCCATGCGAAGGGGCCAGCCGCCATGACATCGACCGTCCCACCCACACCACCCCTGCCACCCGTCCCACCGCAGGACGGGATATCCGACGCGTCGGGCCGCATCGAACTCGCCCCCGGCGTCGTCCCCACCGACAACCGTTTCGTCAACGAGGACCTGCTGCCCGTCCCGCTGGAGCGGCGCCGCTGGACGACGTACAACTTCGCCGCGCTCTGTATCGCGCAAGAGAAAACACGAACATGGGCGCGGGGCGCTGACCTGCGGGTTCGTGGGGGTGCTCGTCAGGCGGGAGGTGCAGGGTCCGGTTCATCCGGGTTCGACCTGTTGCCGTGTGCTGCTGCTGTTGCGTCTGGCTGAGCCGGTGCCTGCGGCCTTGGCTCCTTTTCCGCGAGCAGCACCAGGGGCTGACTGTCGTCCCGCTCCGTCGTACGACCCCGAGGGCCCGGTGTCGAGCTCTCGGGGAGGTCACGTTCCCCCGCACGAGACTCCGCGAACCGAGGTGGCTTCATGTCCTCCAGCGCACCGTCGATACCCGAGACGTCCACGATCCAGCAGACCTATCCCGATGGCCGCGTCGCCCTCGCCGAGGGGGTCGTCCTGGACGACGCCCGGTTCGCCAACGACGACCTGGCGCCGGTGCCCGTCGAGAGGCGTACGTGGAGTGTTTACAACTATTTGAGTCTTTGGGTGGGAATGGCTCATAACATCCCGTCCTGGACCCTGGCCTCCGGTCTGGTCGCGCTCGGCATGGACTGGAAGCAGGCGGTCCTCACCATCGCGCTGGCCAACCTCATCGTGCTGGTGCCGATGCTGCTCACGGGGCATGCGGGGACGAAGTACGGGATTCCGTTCCCGGTGTTCGCGCGGGCGTCATTCGGGATGCGGGGTGCGAATCTGCCGGCGCTGATTCGGGCGGCGGTGGCGTGTGCCTGGTTCGGTATCCAGACCTGGATCGGCGGCGAGGGGATCTTCCTGCTGGCCGGGAAGCTCTTCGGCAGCGGTTGGCAGACCGCTGGTCAGGTCGCCGGGCAGCCGTGGACACTGTGGCTGTCGTTCGGTCTGTTCTGGGCGCTGGAGATCGCGGTGATCGCGCGGGGCATGGAGACCCTGCGGCGGTTCGAGAACTGGGCCGCGCCGTTCGTGATCGTGGGCGCGCTGGCGTTGCTGGTGTGGATCGCGGTGAAGGCGGGTGGGTTCGGTCCGTTGCTGTCGCAGCCGTCGGTGCTGGGGTGGGGAAGCGGTTTCTGGAAGGTGTTCTTCCCGGCCCTGATGGGCATGATCGGGTTCTGGTCCACGCTGTCGCTCAACATTCCGGACTTCACCCGTTTCGGCGGCAGCCAGCGCGCCCAGATGCGTGGTCAGGCCCTGGGTCTGCCCACCACCATGACGCTGTTCGCGCTGCTCTCGGTGCTGGTCACCTCGGGCTCGCAGGCGGTCTACGGCGTCCCGATCTGGGACCCGATCGCGCTCGCCGCGAAGATGGACAGCGTCGCGGGCACCCTCTTCGCCCTGCTTGTGGTCCTGGTCGCCACCCTGTCGGTGAACATCGCGGCCAACGTCGTCAGCCCGGCCTACGACCTCGCCAACCTGGTCCCACGCTTCATCAACTTCCGTACCGGCGCGCTGATCACGGGCGTGGTGGGGATCGCCATCATGCCGTGGAAGCTGATCGCCAACCCGCACGTCTACATCTTCACCTGGCTGGGCTTCGTCGGCGGCCTGCTCGGCACCGTCGCGGGCATCCTGATCGCCGACTACTGGATCGTCCGCCGCACCCAACTCGCCCTGGACGAGCTGTACAGCCCTGCCGGCCGCTACTGGTACACGGGTGGCTGGAACCTGCGCGCTGTCCTGGCCCTCCTCGTCGGCGGCGTCCTCGCCATCGGCGGCTCCTACTCCACTATCGACGCCAAGGGCACCGCACAGGGCCCCTTCCCCACCGACGGTCTCATCCCCGTCCTCAAACCCCTCGCCGACTACGGCTGGGCCGTCGGCCTCGCCTCCTCCCTCCTCCTCTACACCCTCCTCAACCTTGGCGAACGCACCAGGCGCTGAGAGCCCGAAACCCCGCGGCCGCCCCCGCCTCGCGGCGCCTCGCCGCGAGGCGGGGGCGTGCACGCCATCCGCAGGGCGAAGACGCCAGACCTCCTGTGAGCCGGCCTTGCTGCTGTGACGCCGGGGTAGGAAGCCTGTATCCAGCGTACGGCCCGACTCGTCTCCGCCACCTGCGGCTTTGCCTTGGAAAGAGCCGCTGACCTGCGTCGGAGGTCCTCACCGATCTTTCGGGGGCTTGCCCCGCCAGGTAGCGAAAAGTCCCTCGGAAGTCCCTCAGACAGCGCTGGAAGTCCCTGAAAAGTCCCAGGAGCGGAGGGGCGGAAGACGTCTCCGGGCTGGTTTGGATCCCATGGGACAGGCCGCTGTTTCTCCAGGCTCGCGGCTCTGTAACTGCCGTGGGCATGGTGGACTCGTAATGTGTAGGTCTCGGGCTCGAATCCCGAGGTGGTTCCATGGGAAACCGCAGGTTAGGCCTCGCTTGCCAACTGCCAACTGCCAACTGCCAACTGCCAACTGCCGACGTTGACCGCGTCCGGAGGCGGGCTCAGTTCTTGGCGGGCGGGGCAGGGAGGGCTTCGGCGGCGTAGGGGCGAGACCGAGCAGGCCGGGCCAGCGGGGCGACCTGACGAGAGAGACGGTCTTTTCCATGGCTTTCGATCACCTCGGTCGGTCTTAGAATCAGACACTCCCTCCTCGGGGTGCTGGCGATGAGCAGCGAGTACGGCACGGGGGCCATCCGCGCCCCCCTGACAGCGGTGCCGGGCCGCGCCCGCGTCCTCGCCGCCAAGGCCGCTGTCGTCGCCGGGCCGTCCTGGCGGCCGGCTCACTCGCGACCCTCGGCTCACTGCTCGCTGGCCGCCGCCTCCTCCCCGGCAACGGCTTCAGTGCTGGGTCGCTCTCCCTCGCCGAAGCCCGACGCTGCGCGCCACCGCGGGCACAGTGCTCTACATCGCCCTGCTCGCCCTGGGGGTGGCGGCGCTCGTACGGGACATGGCGGGGGCGATCACGGCCGTACTCGGCCAGTTCTACGCCTCTCCCGTCGTCACGATGATGGTCGTCGACGAGCAGTGGTGGGAGCACCTCCAGGAGCTGGCCCCCGCCTCGGCGGGACTGGCCGTCCAGGCCACGCGGAACCTGGACGCCCTGCCGATCGGCCCCTGGCCGGGCCCTCTGTGTCCTGCGGCCGCCTGGGCGGCGGCGGCGCCGCTGGCGGGCGCGGCGGTCTTCAGGCTGCGCGACGCGTGACCTGACAGGCGCGTCGACCGTGCTGCACGCCGTCACGAGCCCCGTTAGTATCACCAAGTGACCCGCGTTGCGGGCTAGTTCGAACGGGGGGCCAGGAAGATGGTCACGGTTTTATTCGTACACGGTACGGGCGTACGAGAGCCGTCCTACACCCAGGCGCTGGAGGGGATACGGAACGGCCTGGCCCGCGTCCGCCCCGACGTACGTGTCGAACCCTGCGACTGGGGCTCCTCACTCGGCTCGTACCTGAGGGCGGGCGGCGTATCGATACCCGGATACCCGGAGTACCTGGCAACGGCCGAGGAGGCAGGAGCCGAAACAGCGGAATACGGGGTGGTGGCAGCCGGGCCGTACCCGCTGCCCTCCGACGGCTTCGAGGGCGGCAGCGAAACGGACGAGGACCGGCTGCGCTGGGCGATGCTGTACGCCGACCCGTTCGCCGAGCTCGGCGTCTACGCCATGTCGGGGAAGCCGTCCGGTTCCGGGGCCCCCGCCCTCTTCACCCCGGGCGTGATCTCCAGTGGCGACCAGCTCCTGGGAGTGCTGTCCCGGTTGGGGGCGTCCGACGCGGTGCGTGACGCGTGGCGGGCCTTCGTGTCCAGCCCCTCAGTAACCGAGGGGGTCGCCGCCCTGCTGGCCGCCCAGGAATTGCGCCAGGCCGTCGTTGCCGCGCCCGCCGAGGGCGACGCCCTTCCCCGGCTGGCTGCCCGTGCTCTGACCGCCTGGGCGATGGCGCAGTCGCCCAGGGAGGCCGGCACGTTTCCGGTCCCGGAGCGGGGCGATCTCGTGGACCTTCTCACGAACGAACTCGGTGGCGACGCCAAGGGACTGAACGACGTCCTGGTCTCCGCCCTCGGATACTCGGCACGGCTCTTCGAGCGTTCGTTCGGCTCTCGGGTGCTGGTGGCCCGGCGAGCCCGGCTCAGCAATCGCTCGGTGGGCTTCTTCGGTGACGTACTCAGCTATCTGACACGTGGTCAGGCAGTACGTGACCACGTGGCCGACACGATTCGGGCCCTTCCCGACCGGGGGCCCGTGGTCCTGCTCGGGCACAGCCTGGGCGGGATCATCGCTTTCGACCTGCTGGCGACCCAGGCCTCGAACCCTGTCGCGGACATGCTGGTGACAGTAGGTTCGCAAGCGCCGCTGCTGTACGAACTGGACGCGCTGCCGTCCCTTCCCTACGGCACCGGACTGCCCGGCGCGTTCCCCCGCTGGCTCAACGTCCATGACCGCCGCGACCTGCTTTCCTACGTCGCAGCCGAGGCCTTCGGAAATGACCCGCGCATCACCGATGTGGCGGTGGACAACCGCCAGCCGGTATCCGCGGCCCACAGCTCGTATTGGGCCAACGCGCATCTCTACCGGGTCCTGGCCGATGCACTTCCCGGCTGATCGGGGAGCCCTTACCCTGGGCTCCCACCTCGATTCGAACACACGTCACGGTGCAAGAGAGGACGCGCGTGGCCACGGGAGGATTCGATGCCGTACAACACCGGGTCCTGCGTGCGGTGATCAAAGCGCTGGAGGACCCGGCGGGACGGCTCATCAACGACAGCAGCCGGGACCTGTGGCGTCAGATGATCCACCAGCACATTCCTGGCCTGACGCCTGCGAGCTTCACCGTGACACGTCAGGAATTCGTCAGCATCGTGTACAGCTGCGCCACGTTGGACGACGGTATGGACCTCCTGGTGGAGGCCACGTGCCTGGTCACGCCCGCGCTGGAGCCGGCGCTGCTCCTCCTGCTGTCGCAGTGGAAGGCGCGGCTGGCGTTCCCGGGGCCCGACTGGGAGCCACTGCGCCGTGTGCTGGATGTTCCGGTGGCCGATTTTGACGCCCTGGTGGACCGGGCCACCGACGGTCTGGCACGCCTGCCCGAGAACTGCGCCACGCCCTGGGAGGCATTTCTCCATCTTGCCGACCACAACGGGCGCCCCGGCGAGCTGATGCCCGCCATGGCCTTCCTGGAACACCTGTCACTCTGTCCCGAAGTGGCCTCGGGAGTAGGCGAGTTACGTACGTGGAACGACCACTTTGCCGAGCTGTGGAACATGTCGGCGCCGCTGGCCGAACTGCGGGCCGGCCTCAGGGACGGCACCGACCACCGGATCGCCGGTTCCCCTGACGTCCCGCACGCCGGTCGCGGTGGCCCGGCCAGGCCGCTGATCAGGATCTACGTCAAGGTGGAGCCGGACCGTACGCCCCACAGCGGAGCGGGCAGGCGGCGGATGGGCAGGGCACAGCGCTACTACGTCTCCGCCTGTGTCAGATATCCGGATTCGAACGCACTCCAACGAGATCCTCACACCGAGCCGCTGGAATCAGTGACCAGATCTCAACTACCCTACGAGATAGCAAAGTTACTCACTCACATGACGCAGTTGAGCCACTCCCGCGCGGACAACGCCGCCTTGGAGATCTTTCTTCCGGCGGAGCTGCTCACCGAGCCCGTGGAGTGGTGGGACCGTGATCCCTCGCTGGGCTTTCCCAACGCTTTGCTGAGCCGATACCGGGAGATCATGCTGCACAGCCTGGAGCGCGTACAGCGTCCCACCTTCCACAACGCGTGGCGCGCCCGCTGGGCGCACTGGCGGACCGGCGGCGGCCAGGGCCAGATGTACGAATGCGCTCCCGAGGGGCTGACGGACGCCGAGCACCTGGCCCTGCTGGACGCGAAGATCGGGCGGGACGACGACGTGGTCGGCATGGTGCTCAGCAGGCCGCCGCACCGCGAGAGCGAATTGGGCCTGCGCGAGCTGAGTCTCGCCCTGGACCTCGGAGTGCCCATAGTCGTCTACCACCGGGCGGATCCCGCGTCAGCGGTGTTCCGGAGCATTATTCGTGAAAGCTTGGCCAATGAGGGGCTGGCACACCTTCCCGAAAGTGCGCAACAGTGGAAGTCCGACGTTGCCGTCCGTGCCACGGTCGCAGACGAGTCAAGTGCTGTTCGGGAGCAAGACGTTGACGCGATCCGTTCGATGAGCATGATCTGGGACGACCCCGAGCATCTTCTTGAGGGCGGGCAGAACGCTCCCGCCACCTTTGTAGGGGGGACCGAGTGAACGCGGCGGACAACAACGACGGCCGGCTCTACCGGGGCACCGGAGACCCATTACCGGACGAGGCGTACGAGAAACGCACCTGGCCCAAGGGGCCGCCCTGGCGCACCTTCCGCAGCACGGCGACCATGCCTCAGCCACCGGACGACGACGAGGCCGACCGCCGGCTCGGTCCGCCCGGGCGTCGGCGCGTCCCTCGCGCCGAGGAGCTTCGCCTGGTCAACGCCGCGCTCCTGCTCCGCAGGCCCCTGTTGGTCACCGGCCGGCCAGGAGTGGGAAAATCGGGCCTCGCCTACCGGATCGCCCGGGAGCTGCGGCTCGGACGTGTGTTGCACTGGCCCGTCACCAGCCGGACGACGCTGACCTCCGGTCTGTACGAGTACGACGCCATCGGACGCGCGCAGGCCACCCAGGACGCCGCCGAAAGCACCGGACGGCCCAGCATCGGCAACTACGTCCAGCTGGGGCCGCTGGGCACGGGAATGCTCCCCTACCGGCTGCCGCGAGTGGTCCTCATCGACGAGATCGACAAGTGCGACGCCGATCTGCCCAATGACCTTCTGACCCTGTTCGAGGACGCCTGGTTCGAAGTACCACCCCTTGTACGGGTGAAGCAGACGGAATCAACGACCACCGTCCATACGGCTGATCCCGGCCACAGCGCGGTGGTCGAAAACGGAGTGGTCAGGGCTCACGTCTTCCCCGTCGTCGTCATGACCTCGAATGGTGAACGCGAGTTCCCCGAAGCGTTTATGCGGCGCTGTCTGCGGCTCAACATTCCGGACCCCGACGCGGAGACATTGGGAGACCTCGTCTCCGGACATTTCGGAGATCTCCTCGGCGACAGCCAGGACGCGCTGATCCGTGATTTTCTCCGACGGAGCTCCCGGATGGGCGGGCTGGCCGCCGATCAGCTGCTGAATGCCGCGCATTTGGCGACATCGGGCCTCTACCAGCGGGACGGAAGCGACGCCAACGAGTGGCAATCGGTCCTCGCCGCTATTTGGCACCCGCTGGGCGGTGAAGGGGCGGATTCGGGGTGATCGGGGAATCTTCGAGGGCCGGAGGCACTGGTGCGCAGCACCGCCGCGACGGTCCGATGAGCCCGCCTGACGGCGGACCGCTGCCTCTCACCGGTCTGTACCCATGGGAAGTGGCCGACTCGTTATGGCTGGCGGCGAACCATCCTGGGTTGGCCACCGACGAGGACCTGGCGGACACCGGTCGTGAGGACGCCGAGCCATCGGAGCCTGCGCCCGCGCAGCAGGACGACGACCGGGTGACCGAGCCGGAGCAGCCGGATCGGGACGAGGAGCCGCAGCCGGAACAGCAGCGGCCTCCGGGGCCCGAACCGCTGCCGCCTTCCGCACGGGACGACGGACCGCCACCCGTCGCCGGGCCGGGTACGAGGCACACCCTCGCGCCGACGGCCGAACTGCCCGCGGCCTCGCAGCTGCGGACCGCCGTCGGCCCCGGCGCAGGTGACCGCCCCCCGCGCGACCGTCTGAGCCTCGGTCGTGCGCTGCGTCCGCTGCGCTCCTTCGTCGCCTCCGCCCACTCCGACGTCCTGGACGAGTCGGCGACGGCGGAACGGATCGCAGTCGCCCCGCATCTGCCACCGGTGCTCACGCCCGAGCCGGAGCGGCAACGGAGCGCGGTCCTGGTGGTCGACAGTGCCCCGCACATGACCATGTGGCGGCCGGCAGTGAAGCACTTCCGGACGATGCTGAGCCGGTACGGCGGGATGCGCGACGTGAAGATGATGACGCTCGACACCGCTGATGCCGCGCGTGCGCTGCTGCGCGGCCACGGGCAGGCGTCGCACCCGCAGCCGCCGCGCGGCCTCGTCGACCCGACGGCGCGGCAGATCGTTTTCCTGGTGACGGACGGGGTCGCGCCCGCCTGGCGTTCCGGGGCCGCGCAGCGACTGGCCGCCCTCTGGGGGAGGTTCCAGCCCGTGGTGGTGCTCCAGCTGCTGCCACAGCGCCTGTGGCCCAGCACAGGACTCTTTCCCGTACGGGTGAGACTCCGTGCCCAAGGGCCCTGGTCGGTCAATGCGCAGGTGCACTGGGAGCCCGCCGAGCCGCTTGCCGCATCGCTCCCGCGCGATCCCTCCGATCAGGTCGTCCTCGTCCCGGTGCTGGAACTGGGCGCCGAGTGGCTCGGTCCGTGGGCCCGGTTCGTCGCGGGAACCACGCCGCGCTGGGCGGATATGGCGGCGATCCTCACCAGTACCCGGCCGCTGCCGTCTCCCGCGCCGTCACCCGTTCAGGGGCTGACCGCCGCCGAATTGGTTGCGCGGTTCCGCACCAGGGCTTCGGCGGAGGCGTTCGCGCTGGCCACGCGCCTGGCTGCGGTACAGCTGGACCTGGAAACCATGTCCGAGGTGAAGCGGCAGGTCATGCCGCGCGCCTCGCGAGCGCATCTGGCAGAGCTGCTGATCAGCCCATTGGTCGATCCGCTGCCCGGGTGTGACGGGGAATCCTACGTATTCGTTGACGGTGCCCGCGAGGAATTACTCGCTGCAGGCAGCAGAACGGCCACTGCAAGAGCACTGAAAAAGGCGGCAGAGTTTTTGGCCCCGCGCAATGAAGCGGCGCGTGAGTTCCTCGGCTACTTACATGGTTCCAAAGAGTCGCCGCATAGTGAGGAAGCGCTCACGACAGTCGAGTCGACCACGGAGAACCTTCGCTTCCGGCAGGCCGAACATGCGGCGCTGCAGGCGATTTCCGGAAACCATCTCCACCGCGCCCGGCGTCTTGGCGAGCACATCGGGGCCGGCCCGCCGACCACTGCGAACACGCCCGGATCCGAGGCCCGGCGCAACGCTTCGCGGCCTTCTCCCGATGAGACACTCCCCGACGACACCGACAGTACGATCCCCACCCCTGGAGGCCCACAAGTGAGTACGGTCCGCCCCTCGGTAGAGAGCCCGGCCCCGGCACCCCCGGCCGGAGGCGGTGCACGACCGCCCATGCCCGCCGTCTGGGGCAACATGCCGCCGAGGAACCTCGTATTCACCGGACGCGAAGAATTGCTGATCAACCTGGAACGCGGTCTGCAGGACGGCCCCACCGCGGTGCTCCCGCATGCACTGCACGGAATGGGCGGTGTCGGGAAGTCGCAACTCGCACTCGAATACGTATACCGGCACGCCGCCGAATACGAAGTGGTCTGCTGGATCCCGGCAGAACGGCCCACACAAATTCAGCAGGCGTTTGTCGAACTGGCCCGACGACTCCACCTTCCGGTGAGCAGTGAGGCGATTACCGCAGTGCCGGCCGTCCTGGAGGCGCTGCGCATCGGAAGCCCGTACGGTAAATGGCTTCTGGTGTTCGATAATGCCGAAAGTCCGGCGGCGGTGCAGGAATACTTCCCGAGCGCGCCTGCGGGCGGACCGGTAGGCTCCGTAATCGTGACATCGCGTAATCCCCAGTGGAACACCTTGGCCCACCCGTTGGAAGTCGATGTGTTCGAGCGGGAAGAAAGCATCCAGCTGCTCCGGCGGCGCAACCCCGATCTGTCCACCGAGGACGCGGACATGCTCGCCGAGGTCCTCGGCGACCTGCCGCTCGCGGTGGAGCAGGCATCGGCGTGGCGCGCCGAGACCGGCATGCCTCCGGCTGAATATCTGAGGGTGTTCGAAGAAAAGAGCGCTGAGCTGATGGCTGTGTCCCCGCCGACTCAGTACGAGAAGACCGTCGCCACCGCGTGGAACGTCTCCCTCGACCACGTCGAAGGGAAGAACGCCGGGGCCATCCAACTCCTGGAACTCTGCGCCTATTTCGCGCCGGAACCAGTCTCCAGGCAGTTCTTCACCAACGCGGTTT